>PCAV01000057.1 GCA_002730675.1 Rhodospirillaceae bacterium
GGCAACACCACCAATATTTTCTCCTAATTGCGGCTCGACAAGGATCACAACTGGTCGATTATTTTGAACTTGTTCTTTGTCCAAGACGTACTTCTCTCACCCAGAGTTTAGATATTATTAGCTTTGAATGTTCTCGTCATTTCTTTCAGCGCACACAGAGAAGTAGTGGGATGTCGAACACTTAAAAAATAAGCTGTTCTAACTCATCTTCCAAGTAGTGCCTTCTTTACTATCTTCTAAAGTTACACCCATTGATTCCAATTCATCACGAATTTCGTCGGCTTTTTTAAAGTCTTTGATTTCTCTAGCCCTATCTCTGGAAAGAATTAATTGCTCTATCTCTGCGGAAGTTGGACTATTACTTTTCAATGCACCTCTACGAAACCAATCTTCCGATTTTTCATCAAGGAGACCCAAAAGCTTGGCCGACCCAAGCAGCTCTGACCTTATTTTATTTCTGACCTCATTATCACTAGCTTTGTTTACAGCACTCGCCAATTTGTGCAATTCGGACAAGGCAAGCGGAGTATTGAGGTCATCTGCCAAAGCATTTAAAACCGACACTCCAGGCAGGGCATTATGATGCACATTATTTTCAGAAATTCTTATGGCTTGATAGAGGCGATCCAGTGCAGCGTGAGCCTCTGATAACCCTTTGATTGAATAATTAAGAGGAGCACGATAATGGCCCGACAATAAGGCGTAGCGAATGGTTTCTCCTGGCCAGTCTTTCAAAAGATCATTGACTGTGTAAAAATTACCTAATGACTTAGACATCTTTTCACCCTCAACCGTTACATAGCCATTGTGCATCCAAAGATTAGCCATTCTACACGTCCCAAACGCGCATCGAGATTGAGCTATCTCGTTCTCATGATGTGGAAAAATCAAATCTATGCCGCCCGCGTGAATATCGAATGTTTCGCCAAGATACATTTTGCTCATTGCCGAACATTCTATGTGCCAGCCAGGTCGGCCAAAACCCCAAGGACTATGCCATCCAGGAGCATCTCTCCCTGAAGGTTTCCATAAAATAAAATCAGTGGGATCATTTTTATATGGGGCAACGTCTACCCTAGCCCCTGCAATCTGCTCATCCCGGTTCCTTCCAGATAACTGACCATAATCTGGCATGGAGGGAACACTGAATAATACGTGACCTTGTTTTTCATAGGCATGTCCCTTTTCGATGAGATTTTCTATCATCTCAATCATTTGACTTATGTGTTCCGTAGCTCTGGGTTCAACATCCGGATTTAACGCCCCAAGAGCATCCATATCTGAGTGAAAAGTTTTTATTGTTTCGTCCGTAATTTCTTTAATAGATCTGCTACTTTTCTTGGCGCGTTCATTAATTTTATCATCAACGTCTGTTATGTTTCTGACGTAAGTCACCTTTGAGAACCGATGTTTTAAAAGACGATATAGAACATCAAAGACGACAACGGGCCTAGCATTGCCAATATGAGCATAGTCGTAAACAGTAGGACCACATACGTAAAATCGGATGTTGTTTTTATCTAAAGGAACAAATGGTATCTTTTTACGAGTGAAAGTATCATAGAAGGAAAGTGATTTAACAGTGGGAGATTCCATTTCTTGGAAGGCTTTCAGTTGCTGTTGATTTTGTAAGAAGCTTTGTAAGAGTTAGTGATAGGATATCTTCTATCCCTTCCGAAAGCTCTATGACCTATTTTGACGCCGGGAGGTGCCTGCCTTCGCTTGTACTCAGCTCTGTCAAGCATCTGCCAAATTCTCATAACAACCTCAATATCAAAGCCCCTAGATGCTATTTCCTGAACATTTGCCTCGTCTTCAATTAAGCCATGCAGGATGGCATCTAATTCTTCATATGGTGGAAGAGTATCTTCATCTTTTTGGTCTGGTTTCAATTCAGCAGATGGCGGTTTAGAGATTATTCTCTCAGGCATAACTGGGCCTTCAGGCCCCAAAGCTCCATTCGGTCTTAAATTATTTCGCGATTTGCAGAGAGCAAAAACTGTCATCTTGTAGACATCTTTTAAGACAGAATAGCCACCACACATATCACCATATAGAGTTGCATAACCAACCGACATCTCCGATTTGTTGCCGGTAGATAACACCATCGCTCCCAACTTGTTAGATAGGGCCATCAATGTTAAGCCTCTTGAACGTGACTGTATGTTCTCCTCGGTAATCCCTGTTTCTGATCCTTCGAAATGATCCAACAACATATCGTCGAAAGCCTTCATCGCCGGCGCAATAGGAATTGTATCAATTTTAACACCCAACATCTTTGCAGCTGCGGTTGCATCCTCGAGACTTTCTTCACTAGTATACGGTGAGGGCATCATCACACAATGCACACGATCCGAGCCTAATGCATCAACTGCCACCGCAGCGCTTAGGGCAGAATCTATACCACCAGACATCCCCAAAATTACCCCGGGGAAACCATTTTTGTTGACATAGTCTCTTAAACCAAGGGTCATCGCCTGGTAGGTTGCTTCCAACCCTGTTTCCAGACTACAGGTATTTCCTTGTTCACATATCCAGCCGTCACCTCTCCTTTTCCAATGGGTAATGGCTAGATTTTCTTGCCATGCAGGAAGCTGCCAACTTATGGTCCGATCAGAGTTCATTACAAAAGACGCACCGTCAAACACGAGTTCATCTTGTCCGCCTATCTGGTTGAGGTAAACTAGCGGACGTTTGGATTCAACCACTCTTGCTACGGCGTGATGTACCCTCATATCTGTTTTACCTGCCTCAAAGGGCGAGCCGTTCGGCACTAAAATAATTTCGCCTCCTGTCTCCGTAATACACTCCACAACTTCTGGCGTCCAAATATCTTCGCAAATTGGCACACCCATGCGAACATCTTTAAAACTTATTGGGCCAGGCATCGGACCGGGATCAAAAACTCTTTTCTCATCAAAAACGCCATAATTTGGTAGGTCATATTTATGGCGCGCTGTGGTTATCGCACCTTCCTCGATTAACACTAGTGAGTTGTGCAAACGATCACTTTCCACCCACGGTGTTCCTAAAAGCACCGCCGGCCCACCATCGTTTGTTTCGGAGGCAAACGCTTCAACAGCGCTGCGTAATGATGAAATAAATTGCGGCTTTCTAACCAGGTCCTCGGGCGGATATCCGCAAGTATAGAGTTCCGACGTTAATAATAGATCTGCGCCCTCTTCGGCAGCTTTTTTCCTCGTCTCGCGCAGCTTTTCTAGGTTTGCGCCTATTTTACCCACTGTCGGGTTTAATTGGGCTAGTGCTATAACAATTTTATCTGTCATTGAAGGTTGCCTGTTCTAATAGATGTCGATTAACTTAATTGGTTCCATTATGTAAAGATTTTGGGGCATATCAAATTTTTTACAAGTCATGAGAATGCGAAAATTTTCTAAAATCGACAAGCAGGCTTCCTATCTAACAGAAAAGAAGAAAAAATTACACTACTGACCCTACTCGCCCTTATCATTTGTTAGACAAGTTAATTTTTTACGAACAATTATAGGAAATTGCAAATCACTGACCGGAGGAAAGATGAGTTCAGCATATGTTATTGCAAGCGTGCATGTTACCAACACGAATGAATTTGAAAAATATAGGCTCCAAGTCCCATCGGTGACCGAGAGCTATGGCGGAAAATACCTGGCACGAGGAGGAAAACAACAAACATTGGAAGGCGAGCCTTTTATCGGAAATCGTACTGTAATTGTGGAGTTTGAAAACTATGAACAAGCATTGAAATGGTACTACTCAAACGAGTACAGTCAACTAGTAAAGCTCCGCCAAGCAGGATCAAATGGAACCCTATTGGTNGTTGAAGGGGTCTAAAAATTGTAAAGATCGACCTTAAAAGGTTACCAATAAGGATANAATTCATATTTTTATCGCTCAACTAGTATATATTTTCGCCATCTTATGGTCACTAGTGCGCTTAATNTTGCGCCGATNAGCCCGTACAACATCACACTCCGACCGTAGCCCAAGTATTCAATCAGATATCCGGAAAACATTAAACCCAGAGGAAGACCATAGACCGCCATCATTCGAACTCCCATTACCAACCCTCGAAACTTTTCACTAGCTATAGCTAGAAGNGTTACGACAAGAGAAATCATNGCAAGGCTTTGTATATANCCAGAAAAAAATAANAGGATTTGGCCACTAAGTTTAGTTTCAATGTANGCAAAGAAAATTATCAGCAAGTGCATTAGAAAAATGTTAATTACCATAAAACGTGCTGGATTTTTCTTTAATTTAATTAAAACCATGGTAATTGAGCCAAGAAGGGCTCCAAAAGCGTATGAAGCGACTAAGTGGCTAAGCCCACTTTCGTCAACTTTATAAATACTTTTGGCTACATACGGCAAAATGCCATGGCTCACTGGAAATACTGTTAAATTCACAAGAAACGCTAACCACATTGCTGCCAATAAAGCTGGGGTTCTCCATACGTAGATAAGACCTTGTTTTAAGTTAAAAAATATCGAGTCTTCTTTTTTCCTATTTAACCTCACCGGATTGGTTTTTATGTCCGAAACACCAAGTGTCAGCAAAAAACTAATTGCATAAAACAAACTGACCATTATGTAAGCGACACCTAGCCCAAAAAGAGAAAATAATCCTGCACCAAAAAGAGCACCTATTATTCGTGCTGTATCCATAGTGGTACGCGACAGACCCATAGCCGACATCAGTTTAGAGCCCGAGATGGTATCGCCAATTAGCCCATTACGCATTACAAGATCCGATGGTCGTACTAAACCAGCTAATAAACTGACCAAATAAACATGCGTAGGCTCTAATGATTGTGTTAGCGCCAACGTCATGAGCACAAGGCTCAAAACTAAATAAATNAACCTAAGGGAACAAAGNAAGGTCCGGCGACTAAGTCTNTCCCCCAAGGCACCGAGGTATGGTGCCAAGAGCGTACCGAGCCATTGGAGTGACGCAAAAAGGGTAAGTGAGAGTACTGATTGTGTCTCGACAATCACATACCAACCTAATAGCAGTATTTCCATTTCAAATGCCCACGAAGTCATTAGGTCTGCTGGCCATTGAAATCGAAAACTTTTTACCTTGAATGGTTGAAGGACATTGATATCAAACAAAAGATGCACACCAAGTATAATTTTGGTCAAAAGGATACCTCAGTCGAGCATGATTTTGCATACTACGAAGCAAATCAACATATTGTGGATTAATTTAAACTGCACTTAAGAGATTTTTGTTTAATCTAGGTAAATGCTAAATTCTACGGTAAAGTCAAAAATTCTCCTATCTAAAACCATCGAAAGTCTATTATTGTTAGTGGAAGTAATATGAAGTTCTATGACCTCTCCGGTGCAGATAATAAACGCTTTAGCCCATTCGGTTGGCGAGTACGTATGTCGCTTGCGCATCTGAGCATGGAGGAAANCACCGAGGTTGAATTGGTAAAGTTTTCTCAAAAAGATAAATTAAAGTTTTCTGGGCAGNAATTGGTTCCNATACTANGCGATAACAGCGCAANAATATCGGATAGTTGGAGAATTGCCGAATATCTTGAGNATAATTATACANATCAACCGACACTGTTTTCTAGTCCAACCGATAAAGCTNATGAAAAATTTGTTTCCAGTTGGGTAGATAGCCANGTTCACCCTTTGATAGCTAAATGCGTAGTGAGAGATATTATTGATGTCATTGATCCAANTGATAGGGAATATTTTCGCCGCTCCCGTGAGCACCGATTCGGTATGTCGCTGGAAGAAGTGGTAGCAAANAGAGAAGAAACAAGAACCTTATTAAAGCAAACGCTATTTCCGGTCAGGAAAGTGTTAGAGTTGAATCCTTTTCTTGGTGGNACGTCAGCATCATNTGCTGACTATTCNGTATTTGGTGCAATNATGTGGGCNCGANNAACAAGCTCCTTTGACATTTTAGAGCACGAGGACCCAATTATTGATTGGCGTGAACGAATGCTTGATTTATACAATGGACTAGCCAGGAAAGAAACAGCAAGAGAGCACTAAAGGAAACTATCATGCGCATTAAAGAGCTTTCAGATGATGAAATGACAACAATGCAAAAAAAGATCCGGGACGAAATAGTCGCGGGGCCAAGGGGTAAACTACAGGGTCCGCTCCGGGTTTGGCTGACAAGTCCTAACCTAGCGGATAAAGCACAGAAGCTTGGTCAGTTTTGCAGATATGAAACGTCTCTACCAACCCACCTAAGTGAACTAGCGATATTAATCACTGGAAGATTTTGGGGGGCGGAGTTTGAATGGTATGCACATAAAAAAATTGGCTTAGAAGCAGGTTTAGATCCTGATTTAATAGAGGCTATTCGACAGCGTCGTGTTCCGAATTTTAATACTGAGCCCGAAAAAATTATTTATGAATTTGCTACACAATTGCACCGCGATCATCGTGTAAATGATCGAACTTACGCTAACGCGGTCAAAGAGTTTGGAGAGGAAGGTACTGTCGACCTAGTCGGAATACTAGGGTACTATACTTTGATTTCGATGACATTAAACGCGTTCGAAGTTGCTCTCCCAGAGGGGGAAAGTCAAGAGTTGGATTAATCTAACTCTACTTAAATATCTGGCTTTCTGCGGAATAGCAACGTGGTGGCAATAACACCTACCATAAACAATATGCATAACGCTATGTGGCCTTCCTGAAATGCTAATTCCTGTGCTTTCAACGATAGAAGCGCCTTAAAGTACGATATGGCTGCCAGTGACCCCTCATTGGAGTTTAAGCCAAGATGCGAGAGTTTTTCACTAATCATTCTTATTGTTTCAACTGATGGCGTGTTATCAGGGGTTTGTGTTGTAAGTAAATCAGCTCCATTGCCAATGGTTCTATAGTCAATAATGATAGCAAGTACACTCACTCCAATCGAAGCACCTGTCATTCGTATGAAGTTGAGCGTACCTGCAGCATACGGAACTAACTCTGCTGGAACCGAGTTCATGCTGCTTAAGTTTAAAGATGGCATGACTAAACCCAACCCTACTCTTCCAAATGCAACTAAAAGTGCTATAATCCAAAAGCTAGTTAACATCCCTATGTCCGCTAAAAGCCAACAGGATAAGCCGAAGATAGCCAATCCAACAGCTATTGTGTGGGATGGATCGACTGCTGTGGAGAGCCGCCCTGCCATTGGGAATACGATCATCGAAACAATACCTCCTGGTAACAACATTAGGCCTGCCTTGAAAGCCGAAAACCCCTGAATAGTTTGGACTAGAACCGGAATAATATATAAAGAACCAAACATACCTGCGCCAAATATAAACGCGATCAGCGCTGAAGCTACATAATTCCTGTAACTAAACAATCTCAATTGTAGAAGTGGAGAATGGCTCTTAAGCTCCCTAAATAAAAAAATAATGAGTGCCACGATGGCTCCAAAAAGCATCAAAAAAACGTTATCTGTATCCCAACCATTTTGCTGCCCGATACTTATCCCGTTTAAAAGGAGCATTATAGAGGTAATAATAAGAATAAAACTAATTACATTCAAAGAAACCGGCTTTGTATTTGGGTCACGGCCCGGCATGAAGATTGATGCCATGAAGGCGGCGACTACCATGATTGGTACAGTTGCTGAGAATAGCAACCTCCACTCAAATTGATCTATTATAAGGCCACCTAAAAAAGGACCTATTGTAGGACCAAAAACTATTCCCAAGCCAAACCACCCCATTGCAACGCCGCGTTGGGAAGGCGGATATGCAAGATAAACAGTACTTAATGCAAGTGGTTGAATTATCCCTGCACAAAGTCCTTGCGCAAACCTTGCCAAGACGGCAGCCTCAAAACTCGACACATGTTGTCCTAGAACACCCGCAATAGAGAAAAAAGTTAAGGTCGCTATAAATATATTCCTTGGTCCAAAAGTTGCTACTAACCAACCATTTAATAGCATTCCGGCTGTCATAGTTGAAAGAAAGCCAGTTGATATCCAATGAGCTTGATCTTGGCCGACTCCAAATGCACCCATTATGTCAGGTATTGCAACGTTGACCATCGTAGAGGTCATGATCATTGCAATCATTGCGATCATTGCTGTAATTGTAAGACCTAATGGATTAATTTTTTGCATAATTAAATTTGCTTACAAATTAATCTGTTAGAAATTTGCTAAAGGGAGAGTCATTTGCATTGATAAATACCTCCACCATCATCCCAGGNCGCAACATGCTCTGTCTTTGATCNATTTTTATCCTAACCCTTAGTCTTTGGGTGACTTTGGTAAAGCTGCCTGCCTCATTNAATTTTGGCAAAATAGCAAATTGGCTAGTCGCAGCATTCCCTATTCCACTTATTGTTCCTTCAAACTGTTCGTCCGGATAAGCATCTACTTCTATCTTAACTAATTGGCCCAATTTCAATCTGCCAATGTCGGTTTCTCGAATATTGGTCTCTACCCAAATTTTGTCTGGGCTATGAAGCACCAAAAGTCTTTGCCCTTTTGAAACTACTTCCCCCTCGTTTACCAAGGTTCTTCCTACAACTCCATCCATGTTACTTTTTATTTGAAACTGCTTTGCCACTTCTAATTCTCTGGCCATCTTTGCTTCAATTTCTAGAAGTCTTGCTTCAAGAGATTTCTTTTCAGCATTTTTAACATCTAACAATTTTCTATCCGCTTGTGCCTGCCNGATGCGAGCTTCCGATGCGATGACAGTTTTTTCCGCTGCTATAAGCTGCTGCTCAGCTTTACGAAAATTTGTNTCTACTCGTTCGAGCTTCGAGCGNCTTATNGCTCCTTTCCCTAAAAGTCTCTTTACCCGTTCAAAATCTTTTTTTAGAAAANCCACTTCGTGATCGAACACTCTTTTNTTNGCCNGTGCCTCTAATAATTTTGCATTTTCACTCTTGATTTTAGCTTCAAGTTGATCGGCTATCATATCATACTCTGCAGATGTCTTNGATAACTCGGCCTTTTTTGTCNTGTATTCAGCTTTGATTTGTTGGATTTTTAGATCAATCAGACGAGNGTTTATTTGTATTAANGGATCTCCTTTTGTAATGTTGTTACCTTCAGATACAAAACGTTTAACAATCCTACCTTCAACCTCNCTACTTATTGTGATTAGGTCTGCCATTACCCGTGCATCGGTTTCATGAATATAGAAAAATGAGCCNTTAACCCACCCAAAGAGCCAGTAGATTAGAGCTATTGCTAAAACTAGTAGCAGCACCAACCTTCCTATTGCAAAAAGTCTACGATTATTAACTTGCGAAGCTTCTTCACTATTGTCTATTTTACTCATAAATATTTTCCTAAAACCCGATTCCGCGTGTAGCTCTCATACCGNGCATTTAATTATCCAAGCGCTCTCCAAAGTCATTACGACCTTGCTTGTTTGATTAATTGTTTAAAATAACACTTCGCAATGCCGGATTGTGGACACGACTTTGAAAGGCGAAGATCCTTTATTTCCATAGATACTCTGAACATATCATCTGGTTTGACCGGTGTTAACCAACGCAACTCATCTTTCCCGTCAGAACCTAAACTTGTAGTTTGAAAACCATTCGAGTGACACAGTAGACGGAAGCTAATTGCTGCTGTCATAAACCTGCTAGCTATCGCCCCCCCAAAATTTGAAGCCAATNCGTCGGTTTTGCTTATGTGAANTGGCTGTGGGTCATATTTCCAAGCAAACTCAATAATTCCAGTTTCTGTAATTGTTTTTGAAATACTATTAAAGATATCTCCTACGCTTAAGTCGTCAAAGAANNCCTGTTCGTGCACTACAAATCTCCAAAATATTTTTTATTCTCGATATCTTTTTTATNAAACAAAAACTGTCCCCTCTGAAAGCTCCTGNAGAAGAAACATTTAAGATTTGAACCAATCAACACTAAATTGATGCCTCACTGTTTAAATAAAATGGTAGCATCTCTAGAGACGCGTTTTTTGTTTTCAATCACTCTTTCCACACGAGCTATTTCAAGCTTCATATTATCAATATATTGCTCCAGCTCTTCAATATTCCAGGATGTAAGGTCCTTTGGTTTTAGCTGACCCTTTTGTGGTTCTAAATCTTCAAATTCCATGGAGTTACCCTTCACAAACGNTAGAAAAGTTAGTATTTAAGGCAATACAAAGCTTTCTTTTTCTTTTTTTATTTTAGCGTTTCTGCTATTCGAGTTTNGAAACTTGATAATATCATTATAATAGTGCATATCGAGTTATTTGAAATCGAATATCGTGAAAAGAGGAAGTTCCATGACGCAACCTTTGATGCCTAAAGCTACAGCAGTATGGCTGATAGAGAACACGGCTCTAACTTTTGAGCAAGTTGCAGAATTTTGCCAGCTGCATGCNCTCGAAGTTCAAGCNATCGCCGACGGTGAAGTAGGGGTNGGNATGCAGGGCTTCGACCCCATAGCAAATGGCCAACTCTCTAGGGACGAAATCAAAAGGTGCGCGGCAGATCCATCAGCGCGTTTGGAATTACAAAAAAGTAACCTGCCAAAGCCAACTAATAAAAGTAAGGGACCAAAATACGTACCGATTTCAAAGCGGGGCGACAAACCTGATGCAATAGCTTGGCTTTTAAAACATCATCCTGAATTAAAAGATTCACAGATAAANCGATTAGTTGGAACCACTAAAGATACGATAAACAAAGTGCGGGACCGTACTCATTGGAACTCTAACCAAATTACAGCTAGGCACCCTGTTTTGTTAGGTTTATGTCAACAACAAGACTTGGACAACGCTATTGTAAAAGCTGGTGGCGAGCTTACATCGTCCTCTCAGCAAGTAGGTTCAATATCAGAGCTTCCCTAGAAAGACCTCAATTAACAATCTTTAGGATTTCAGTTTGCCTGTCGGTTTTGTATCGCTCATTACGATCCTCCCTCGCCGTCCGACCATAATACTCTTTGAAACACTTAGAGAAATGGCTCGCAGAAATAAAACCGCATGCTAGCGCGACGGAGAGTATAGACATATTGGTTTGATCGAGAAGTTGTTTTGCCCTATTTAGACGCAAGTTCAGGTAATACCTCGTTGGGGTAAGACCCATATACTTGCTAAATAAACGCTCCAATTGCCGGGTAGATATCCCCGCTTTAACGGCTAGCTCTTTCTGACTTAACGGGTGTTCAAGGTTTAACCCCATTTCCTCAACGACTCCAACCAACTTGGGATGGGCAACACCCAAACGCATTCTTAATGCCATTTTCTGTTTGCTATGGGGTTCTCTAATCCGGTCGTGGATAAACTGGTCTGAAATTTCAGCCGCCAATGTCTCACCATGTTCTTTTCTAATCAAATACAACATCATGTCTAAACCAGCGGTCCCACCCGAACAAGTAATTCTATCTCTATCAATTTCGTATATATCCGATGAAACTTCGATATCTGGGAAAACTTCTTTAAACGATTCTAGGTTTTCCCAATGTATTGTGCACCTTCTGCCTCTCAGCAGACCGGCCTTCGCCAGAACGTATGACCCTGTAGAAAATGCGCCAAGAACAACTCCTTCACGAGCGGACTTTCTTAAGAAAGAGAAGAGTTTATCATTATTATAGAATTGCACACCGTATCCAGAAATTACAAAAATTAATTTGGGTTTTTGGATAATATTCAAACCACCAGATGGAACTATCTCCACACCATTGCTAGAGACGACAGAGCTTCCATCAACGCTAACCACTCTCCAATCATATAATTTTCTTTCTGCCAGTCTATTTGCCAGTCGCAAAGGCTCTATAGCAGAAGAAAACGCCATAAGGGAAAAATCTGGAATTAAAATTATATCTATAATGGTTGGTAAATTATGGGCCCCATCAAGCATACCACAAAACCTCCCAGACGTTCCTAACTTTTGCAAGCTAATCTATTTTTCGGCAAATGCAATCCATTAAATTTTGCTTCGAACTAAAAACATTATTGTTTAGCATAGCCTATTTTTTGCAATGACTCTTTTATTTCTTCTAGTATCTCGGGGTCATCGATGGTGGCAGGAATCTCATAGTCTACAGCGTCAGCAATTTTTTTAATGATCCCCCGCAATATTTTTCCTGATCTAGTTTTAGGTAACCTCCTTACAACAGTTGCCATTTTAAAGGCCGCAACGGGACCGATCTCTGTACGTACCATTTTTATTACATCTTCTACTATTTCAGAGTGTTCCGTATTGGTACCGTCTTTTAAAACGATTAGGCCCAATGGAATTTGGCCTTTCAATTGATCGTTTACACCGAGGACAGCACATTCTGCGACGTCCCTATGCTCTGCGAGAACTTGCTCCATACCTCCCGTAGATAGACGATGACCAGCAACATTAATTATATCGTCAGTCCTGGATAAAACATGCAGATAACCATCCTCGTCTATAATACCAGCATCTCCCGTTTCATAGTACCCTGGATACGTTGCTAAATAACTATCTACAAAACGTTCGTCGTTCTGCCAAAGAGTAGGCAAAGAACCTGGTGGTAAAGGTAATTTTAAAGAAATTGCTCCAATCTCTCCTACTGGAACAGGTTTCGAAAACTCATCGAGCACATCTATTTTCCAACCAGGCACAGCACAAGTAGGTGAACCTGGCTTTATATCCATTTGTTCTATTCCAAGACAGTTAGAAGCTATCGGCCATCCTGTTTCCGTCTGCCACCAATGATCAATGACAGGGACATTTAGTGTTTTTTTGGTCCATTCTAGCGTATCCGGATCACACCTTTCCCCCGCAAGAAACTGCGACCGAAGGCAATCTAGATTATATTTTCCAACTAATCTGCCATATGGATCTTCTTTTCTAATAGCTCTAATTGCCGTTGGCGCGGTAAACATACAATTAACCTGATGTTCAGAGATAACTCTCCAAAACGCTGCTGCATCCGGTGTACCTACTGGTTTTCCTTCATACAAGATACTTGTACAGCCATGAAATAGTGGGGCATATACGATGTATGAATGTCCCACCACCCAACCTACATCAGAGGCCGCCCAGTAAACATCTCCAGGATCAACATCGTAGATACTTTTCATAGACCATTTCAAAGAAACAATATGCCCAGCTGTTGGACGCACAACCCCCTTAGGAATACCCGTGGTGCCTGATGTGTATAGGATGTACACTGGATCGGTAGCCTCCACCTCAACACAATCGGCAGGTGTAACTTTGTGATGCGCATCGCGCCAATCAATATCCCTCTTGTCAGTTAATTCCGCTTCATGCATCTCTCTCTGAAAGATAATGCAATGATTTGGTTCGCTTTTTGACATTATCAGCGCATTATCCAATAAAGGTTTGTACTCTACTATTCGGCCTGGCTCTATTCCACATGAGGCGGCGACGATTACTTTTGGCTTTGCGTCATCAATTCTTTTTGCTAATTCATTTGAAGCAAACCCTCCAAAAACCACCGAGTGAATTGCTCCAATCCGTGTGCAGGCTAACATCGCAATAACAGTTTCTGGTATCATTGGCATATAAATTAAGACTCTATCGCCGTACTCCACACCATATTTTTTTAGAACACCTGAAAAACTAGCCACCCTATTCCTCAATTCTAGATAAGTGATTTTTTGTTTAACGTCCGTGACAGGGCTGTCATAAATCAACGCTAGCCTGCTGGAGTTCCCTTCATCTACATGGCGGTCCAGGGCATTGTAGCAGGTGTTTATTTTGCCTCCAGAAAACCAATTATTAAATGGGGAGTTGGTCTCATCGAGGATTTTATCCCATCTCTTTTGCCATACTACGTCTTGTGCGGCTGCGGCCCAAAACTCTTCCGGTTTGTCCAGAGCCAATTGGTATATTTCTTTATAGGAACCCATGACAACCACCAAAATAGAGATCGTAGGCATACGCCTACGGATCAGAACGGTTAATTTTCAAAACAAGATCATGTTTTTTTTACAATATCAAGGCATTCAAAAAGATTCTTTCAACCGGCTTAGCTTCATGTCCCTTCTACGTTAAGTTTAGTAGCCAAAGACGCTTCTAAAAATCGATCAATATCTCCGTCCAAAACAGCCTGTGTATCTGAGGTTTCCTCGTTTGTGCGCAAATCTTTGATTAGTTGGTATGGTTGCAGCACGTAGGATCTTATTTGATGGCCCCATCCGATTTCCGTCTTCCCTGCCTCTACTTCGTTAGCCCTCTCTTCTCGTTGACTAAGCTCTAGTTCGTATAATCGGGCGCGAAGCATCTCCATAGCGGTTGCTCTATTGCGGTGCTGGCTCCTATCATTTTGACATTGAACAACGACACCGGTTGGCAGATGAGTGATTCTTATAGCTGAGTTAGTTTTATTAACATGCTGTCCCCCAGCTCCTGATGCCCGGTAAGTATCAATTCTTAAATCCTTTTCTTCAATTTCGATTCTGATTGAATCATCAATTACAGGATATATCCATGCTGAGCTGAAACTTGTGTGGCGGCGGGCTGAGCTATCGAAAGGCGATATCCTAACTAAGCGGTGGACCCCACTTTCGGTCTTAAGCCATCCATAAGCATTTTCGCCTAAAATTTTTATGGTAACGGACTTAAGACCTGCCTCGTCACCTGAGCTTTCTTCAATATATTCTACCTTGAAACCACGCTTATCGCACCAGCGGACATACATCCGCAACAACATCTCAGCCCAATCCTGTGCTTCCGTTCCACCGGCACCTGCATGTATTTCTAAAAAACAATCGTTTATATCGGCTTCGCCGGAAAGCAGCGCCAGCAGCTGCTGCTTTTCTAGCTCTATAGAAAGTTGTTTAAGAGCCTCATGCTGCTCCAATATAATTTCTTCATCACTCTCTGCTTCACCCATCTCTATTAGCAATTCTATATCCTCAAGTTGGGTCAAAAATGCGTTAAGATCATTTATTTTTTTTTCTAGTGATGTCCGTTCACGCATTAGCGCTTGAGCGCTTTCAGGTTTCTCCCATAAAGCTGGATCGGAGGTTATTGCGTCTAACTCCTCAAGTCGTAGATTAGCTTTATCCCAGTCAAAGATGCCTCCGAAGCAGTGCTATTGACGCTGTAATATCTTCAATTAAAGAACCTAATTCCGATCGCATACCACCCCCACAAATTTTACCCAGAGCGATAAATATAATGGTTAATAAATTCCCTGACCACCCCTTGAGGGAGGGGAATTTAATTTTAAAGGTAACTTATCACCGAGGGTCCAGTCCCCCGTGTAGCCTCCGTCTATAACTCTGCTGATACCGTCTGGTTCATTTCCTGCTTTAAATACCTCTGTGATTATTTCAGAACTTCTCTTTGTGGGTAAATTACCAGTGCTTGGGTCTATTCTCACATGCAAAATTCCAGGAGGGGCCCGAAAGGGTGTGATCGGCACCCCATTTAGGGCTTGTTGCATAAAATTCTTGAAAATTGGCGCAGCAACATTTGAACCTGTATCTCTAGGCCCAAGGGTACGCGGTTTATCAAAACCTACATAAACACCAACAGCTAAATCTGGTGTAAATCCTATAAACCAAGTATCGAAGTTACTATTTGTCGTACCCGTTTTTCCTGCAAGAGGCTTTTTGATTTCTGCTATTCTTCGTCCTGTTCCACGCTTTACAACGCCCTCGAGCATTCTCACCATTTGGTAAGCCGATGTAGAACTTACCACCTGCGCACGTAAATCTGGCACTTGAGGAACGAGTGATCGGGCTTGAAATTTCGCATTACACGCAGAGCAAATTCGTTCTTCTTGTCTGAATATCGTCTCACCATTCCGGTCTTGTATACGATCAATAAACGTTGGCCTAATTTGTTTTCCACCGTTGACTAACATCGCATATGCAGCTGTGAGTTTCATAAGAGTTGTCTCGCCGGCTCCTAGCGACATTGAAAGCTGTTCGGGCATATTTGCCATGATATCGAACTTATAAGCATATTCTGCCACGGCTTTCATGCCTATAGTTCGAGCCAATCGTACAGTCATGAGGTTGCGGGATTTTTCAATCCCTATTCGCATAGCACTGGGACCATAGAATCTTTTTGTATAGTTTGCGGGCTTCCATTTTCCGAGACCAGGTCCTTGGTCGATTACGAATGGCGCATCAAGTATTCTTGTAGCAGGGCTATAACCTTTATCAAGTGCCGCCAGGTAAACAAATGGTTTGAATGCGGAGCCCGGTTGTCTAAATGCTTGAGTTGCTCGGTTAAATTCCGAAGACTCGAAACTCCAACCACCAGTCATTGCGAGCACACGACCAGTATGGGGATCGAGGGCAATTAAAGCGCCGTTTACTTGAGGAATCTGACGTAATTTGTACAAACTTTTATGTTTATCAACCATTTCAACTAAAACCACACTGCCGCGATCCACAAAATCACTTAATTGTTTCAAACGGCGGCCTATTTTTTGATTTTTACGCCACTCGTGCTTCCACCCAATGTCTATATTCTCTATAAAACCTATCTCACCACTTCTTAATCCAAGTTTAGCTCTGTCAATGCCGACATCCAAAACAACTGCCACCTTCCACCCCGGTAGCACACCTTTAGGTTTTTCAATTTCACTAAGTTTTTTATCCCAGTCAGGCCCAACATTGATAGTAGCAATTGGTTTCCGCCAACCGTGCCGATTATCATAGTCAATTAAACCATCTTGGAGAACTTTATCTGCAATACTCTGCAAGGTAGGATCAACCGACGTACGGACAGATAATCCACCACCATATAATCGTGTACTTCCAAATTTTGAAATAAGTTTTCTACGCACATCTTCGACAAAATATTTGGCATCTACAAATTCGGTTTTAGATCTAGGCTTCGTTTTGAGCTCCATCGATTGGGCTACTTCCATAGTAGTTTTGGAGATAAATCCATTCTCATGCATTTTCTTTATCACCCAGTTCCTGCGAGCTTTAGCTGCACTCTTTCTCCTTACTGGATGGTAATTATTTGGAGCCTTTGGCAGAGCGGCTAAATACGCTACTTCCTCAACAGTCAATTCGTCTAACGATTTATCAAAATAATTAAGCGCCGCGGCCGCGACCCCGTAAGAGCCCATACCCAGATAGATTTCGTTTAGGTATAATTCTAAAATTCTATTTTTGGAAAAGGCCTTTTCAATTCTAAATGCAAGTATTGCCTCTTTAATTTTTCGTTCTAGGGAAAGTTCATTCGACAATAGGAAGTTCTTTGCTACTTGCTGTGTAATTGTAGAAGCACCCCTTGGGCGCTTATTTTTGTAAAAGTTTAGAAGATTATTGATTGCAGCATTCATTAAACTGACAGGGTCTACTCCACTGTGCTCAAAGAAATTCTTATCTTCAGATGATAGAAAAGCCTTAATCAAAAGTTTTGGCATCACGTTCACAGGAATAAAAACTCTCCGCTCTTTTGCGTACTCTGCTATTAGTCTGCCATCACCGCTATGAAC
>PCAV01000058.1 GCA_002730675.1 Rhodospirillaceae bacterium
TCAACATACGACATGAAAATAAATGGGTTGATCTCGCGTCAGCCTCACCACATGAGGTGCTTGATATTAGGAAAAAAACCCTTGGTTATGTGAGCCAATTTTTACGTGTTATTCCCAGAATTTCCACGATAGACCTAGTTTGCGAACCACTCATCGTGCAAGGAAAGCTAATAAAACCAGCCAAAGCGCAGGCAAAAAAATTACTCAACAAACTTTCTATCCCCGAACCACTATGGGATTTGCCGCCTGCAACCTTTTCAGGAGGCGAGCAGCAACGCGTCAATATAGCACGAACACTTATTCAAGATTATCCAATTTTACTTCTTGACGAGCCGACAGCTTCACTAGACGAAAAAAATAGGGACGCTGTCATTGAACTCATTAACGCGGCTCGGAACCAAGGTACCGCGGTTGTTGGCATATTTCACGATAAATATGTCCGCGAAAGCGTTGGCACAAAAATGTTCAATGTCGAGCTTGCAAAAAAGGCCGCATAGAGAAATGGCTTCGACAGAGCAAATTTTCACAAACGCTACTCTAGTTCTTCCTGATGAAACTAAAGTCGGCACCCTCGTCATTAAAGACGGTCGCATAAGAGATATAAATTTCGAAAACACCTCAATTCCACGAGCGGAAGATTTAAACAAAAATTACCTTCTTCCTGGCCTTGTAGAAGTCCACACTGATAATTTGGAGCGACACTGCCTACCCCGGCCCAATGTCAAATGGCCGCTTACGGCAGCCGTACTTTCGCACGATGCCGAGCTTGCCGCCGCAGGCATCACAACTGTTCTGGATGCAATCGCAGTGGGCGGAGACATGCGCACGAACGAAACAAGAGCCACAATGCTTTTGGATGCAGCGAAAGCTGTAAAGGAAGCTGTCAGCAATAATATATTGCGAATAGATCATCACCTTCATCTACGCTGTGAAGTTCCGATGCCAAATGTTTTGGAATTATTTGAACCGTTCAAAACGGAAGAATTAGTAAGGTTGGTCTCGCTGATGGATCACACGCCAGGGGAACGACAATTTGTGAACCAAGAGAAACAACGCATCTATTATCAAGGAAAATATTCGATGCCTGACGATGAATATGAAGAATTCGTCAAAAATAAGAAGCATCTCCAAATGAAATATTCAGAAAAACATCGACAAGAGATAGCAAAAATGTGCCGCGAAAATAGTATTATTATTGCTACTCATGATGATGCAACAGCCGTACATATAAAGGAAGGAAGTGCCTTAGGCGCAACAATTTCGGAGTTCCCAACTACAGAAGATTCAGCAAGAGCTGCAAAAAAATTTAAAATGGATACAGTGATGGGTGGTCCAAATATCGTTAGAGGTGGTTCACACTCAGGGAATATCTCAGCATCGTATTTAGCTGAATTGGATCTTTTGGACGCTATATCTTCCGACTATGCGCCCTCAAGTTTGCTGCATTCAGCCTTTATCCTCAATTTGAAACACGGAATTCAACTACCGAAAGCAATCTCTAAAGTAACCGAAGTTCCAGCCAAAATGGTAGGCCTCTCTGATCGAGGAGTGCTCAAAAACGGATTTCGGGCAGATGTTTTGGAGGTCGAATTAACGAAAGACCACATTCCAATCGTCCATCGTGCAATCTCTAGAGGTAAACGCGTTATATGACTAAAAGATAAAAGCAGCTTGTCGATTACAGATGAAATTAAGTCAATCTTGCTTGAAATAAGCAGAAATCGCTTTAACGAAAGTTGGGTAACACAGTCATCTAACGCTCTTCAATGCGCACAAAATGCTGAGATAGCTTATTCATCGGTAGAAATGATCACGGCCTGCCTCCTCCATGACATTGGACATCTTCTCAATTATGTTGCTCGACAGGCAATCAGGAACGGCGAAAACGCAGAGCATGAACATATAGCGATGGATTGTTTACGGTCGTGATCCGGTACCGCCGCCACTTCTCCGATACGTTGACATGTAGACGCTAAACGATATCTTTGTGCAACGGATAAAACATATTTTTCAAAACTATCGGAGGGATCAGTTCGTAGCCTTGAAGTGCAAGGAGGTCCGTTTGACAGACAGGAAGTGGCCAGTTTTGACAGTCAACCATACTACGAGTAAGCGGTTCAATTAAGACGCTGGGATGAGGGCGCTAAATCCACTTCGACGACTACCCCGCCTTTTGATCATTTTTTGAATTTTGTCAATCAAGCTCCGATCTAATTACTTTTTACTTTCAAAGAATTCCTTTGGTAAAAAATGACTAACTAATAACTTTCCTTAAAACGTGAGAACGGTTCGTCGTAAAGGGCCGTACCTCTGCTGCCCACCTTCCCTTCTCACCGGCTTCCGCCCACGCATCACTGGTAAGCACATCAGGACTTGTTACCTCATAGATAGCTGTGTACTTAGCTTGTGCACTAACATCCATTGTCTCAATTTTACCACCTAAAGTGATTTTTGTTTCCTGTTTCACCATTCTTTTAATGGAAATGACACCTGGCACGGTAGATAAATATGGAACATGCTCTTCATCGTAAACTTCATTGAACAAAGCCTCTTTTTCAGGCTCAACATCCATACTAACTATAAATAAATACGTTTCTTCTGCCATTTCAAAACTCCTCTTTTCTAATAAACTAAGTTTTAACTTATACGATTTAATAGGGAAACAAAGGACTTTATGCTCAGCTCTATTGGCTGATCGTTTGAGAAATGACGGAGTCCTTCCTTTTCTAGCCTCCATTCCGTCGCCCTAGATAAACGGGCCTCAATTTCTTGCTCTGTTTCTCGGTTTCTCTCTTTTAACCGCTTTCTTAAAATCTCCAAAGGAACATTTATCTGAACAATTTGAAGCTGGGGGTACAATTCTCCAGCAGTTGAAACCGCTGCACGAGAGCCATTTAATACTATAGTTTTTCCAGCACAGAGTAATTGATTTAGCTCTTTATTAATACCGTAACAATGCCCATTTGCTTGCCAGTGTAATGCATATTCTCCGGCTTTAACTTTTCTATCAAAATCTCGCTTGGTGATCTCAATATGATCTTCACCCCCGGCATCAGCAGAGCGCGTTATTTCCCGGGTTATAAAAGTAAATCTCTCATTGCTAACAAGACCTTTAGCGCCATTGATAAGTGTATCTTTTCCCGAACCAGATGGGCCAACAACAAATATTAACGTGCCAACTTTAGAAACTATTTCAGTCATTCCATTCTTTCAACACACTATGTAATAACTAATTTAAATTGTTACTTCCTATTTATACAACGCCGAATTATGTTCCCCGCATGCAAAGTCTAGTAAATTACATTAAGGGTGACGAATTACCGAGCCCCACGACGCCGATTGAGATTGCAGAGGGAATTTTATGGTTTCGGCTTCCTATGCCTATAGCTCTCGATCATATCAACATTTACCTGCTCGAAGATAACGATGGTTGGGTCTTAATCGACACAGGAATGGCAGACCCTGTGTCTATTGAAACATGGGAAATAATTCTTAAGGAGTACACAGCTAAACGCCCGATAAAAAAAATAATTGGAACCCATTTCCACCCCGACCACGTGGGGCTTGCCGGTTGGCTGATTGAACGGACAGACGCAGATCTTTGGATGTCGCAGATAGAGTGGCTTAGTGCTCGTCAAGCCTATTTGGATGCAGAAGAAATATCGTTGGTAAGGATGAAAAAATTTTACAATTTAGCTGGACTCGGCGCCGAAGAAAAAAATCTTTACCATGAAATCGGCAATGACTATCGAGACATGGTATCCCCGGTACCATCTGTCTATAACCGTATCGAAAACGACACGATTATCACCATTGGCGGTCGAACATGGCAACCAATTTTTGGATCAGGGCACTCTCCCGATCATGTAACGCTTTACAATGAAAAAGATCAGATCCTGTTAGGGGGAGATATGTTGTTACCCCGGATTACGCCGATAATCGCCGTCTGGTGGCAGGAACCGGACGGAAATCCATTAGACGGATTTCTTAAATTCCTTCATGGCTTAAACATACCGAGTAAAGAAACAAGAATACTACCGGCACATGACCGACCCTACAAAGGGCTATCAATACGGATCACAGATCTCATTCAACACCATCAAAGTAGATTAGAGATAACATTTAACGCCTGCAATGAGCCAGTTACAGCTTGTTCCATCATGAAAAAGCTCTTCAAAAGAGATTTAGATGCCTTTCAAATTCGCTTTGCAATAGGCGAAACCATTGCTCATATAAATTATCTCCTGCGCAAAGGCGAAGTCACGAGGGATCTATCACCAGACAAGCAATATTTATATCAAAGCACGGCCTCTAAATAAAAACTACATGAAGCCAGAAATTAAGTTTTCGTTATAAAGGGCTTGATGATCTAACCATGGGTCGGCAGGCTTAAAATTTCCAATAGCTGTTTTTATTTTAAGCTCTTGTTCGACAAGAATTTGCTCCGCCTCTTGAACAGTTATTTGCTGAAATGTTACCTCTGCACCGGGACACAACAATCCAAGCCGTGAAATATCTGCGGAAATTATTGTCCCTAACTTTGGATATCCCCCAGTAGTCTGGTGATCTGCAAGAAGCATAATCGGTTGTCCTGTTCCTGGAACCTGTATTGCTCCTGTTACAATTCCGTCAGAGACGATATTATAACCCTTGGAATGCTGTAGTTTAGGCCCATCCAACCGAATCCCCATTCTGTCCGCTTCGGTCGTAACGCTATATTTTGAGTCGAAAAATGTCTCTATACTATTCGACGAAAAATAATCATCTTGAGGCCCCAGAATAACTCTTAGTGGTCCATTCTCGTCGAGAAACCAAGCATCATTAAGTTTTAACTCTCCATGAGCCGCGGCACTATTCGTTTTTAAAGGAACTACATCACCGGCGAGTAATGGGCGCCCTTTGTACCCACCAATTCCCGCTCTGACATAAGTCGACATGCTATCGTAGGTTTTTGGCAGGTCAAACCCGCCTTCAAAAGCAAGATATGTTGTTCCAGAGTCTGAAACATTACCAATTTTGACAATCTGACCCTTTTTCAACTTAATACTCTGGTTCGCAGGCTGGAAAGTAATATCACCATCAATAATTTCGACAGGTGTAGATGTTCCAACTAGCGCTATCCGAAGGCTATCGCATAAGACCTCGAAAGTCGGGCCCATTAATCGTATTTCAAGCCCTGCCTCATACTCAGTATTAGAAACTAGTGCATTTGCCAGTCGAAGAAGCGTGGGCGCAATGGCACCTGACACAGGAACGCCCAAATGCTGGAATTTTGGTCTGCCAAAATCCTGAACAGTTACATTGAAGCCCGGATCTATAATTTTTATCGCCATATTAACAATCCATTATCAACGGATATTCGTCTGCCTTTAGGGCCCGACGAACAGCAGAGTATTCTTTGCTATCAATGGCAAAAAAAGCTACCTTATCGCCCGCCTTTACAAGCACTGGATTTTCTCTATTTGGATCATAAAAATCTACAGGCGTTTGACCTATCAAATGCCATCCTCCGGGGCTATCGATCGTATAAATTGTCGTCTGGCGAGCGGCAACAGAAATAGACCTGGGAGGAACATGCACCCGCGGTTCAACACGGCGGGGTAAATCAAATATTTCAGGTAAGAGACCCAAGTAAGGGAACCCCGGAAGAAAACCCATCATAAAAACTTCTAGTTCGACGGAAGTATGTTGTTTGATAATCTCTGAAGCCGAAACTCTTAGAGACCTGCTCACGTCTTCAATATCTGGCGCATACTCGTTCTCGTAACAAACAGGAATTCTCCACCTGATGATATCATCATCCAGGGTGAACTCCCTTCCAAGTAATGGGGTTATAAATTTTTTTAATTCTGCCTGTGAAATGCACAACGGATCGTAGTGAATCATAAGAGATCGCATGGTCGGCACAAGGTCTACGACACCTTCGATATCCTCACGTTTCACAATTGCCGATATCTTCCTTACGTGTTGGTTAATACTGGCATCAACCGTCTCGCCAAATTGAATAACCAATGCGCTATCGCCTGCAAATAAAAAGCGGTAGCTATTTCTCGAAGGGGTATTCATATCCTTGGCTGGTCCTTGGGAACTAAAGTGTTATAATAAAAACGTTCAATCTAGAACCTCTTTATAAATCTTAATATTAAAGTCTAAGCAAATGAAAAATATCAATTTAAATTCAGATATTGGTGAGGGATTTGGCGTTTATGATATTGGAAACGATACAGAAATGCTAAAAATCGTAAATTCTGCCAATATTGCTTGTGGTTTTCATGCTGGAGATCCGAATGTAATGGATCGCGTGGTAAAACAATCAATAAAAAATGGTGTAAGTATAGGAGCCCATCCTGGTTTCAATGATCTGTGGGGGTTTGGTAGAAGACAGATCCACATGTCAGCGGATGAAATAGAAGCTAGCGTTGCGTATCAAATTGGTGCCCTCCAAGCGATTTCTGCTACAAACAATGCGATTGTTACTCATGTAAAACCTCATGGCGCGTTAAATAATATGTCTAGCCTTGACCCTGATATAGCAGCTGCGATCGCCAAGGGGGTCAATCTAGTAGACCCTAAACTAATTTTAGTTGCTGTTTCTGGTTCATTTCTCTTTTCTGCTGGTCAAGCACTGGGATTAACTGTCGCTGCCGAAGCTTACGCTGATCGGAGCTATGAGGATGACGGAAATATGACGAGCCGGAAATACGAGCATGCGATGATCAAAGATCCTGAAAAGGCAGCGGCACAAGTCCGCAATATTGTTATAAACGGATATATAACCGCGAATAGCGGAAAGAAAGTTCCTGTCAAAGCTGATACAATCTGCATTCATGGGGATGAGCCCACTGGACCAGCTGTAGCACACGCTGTGAGGAAAATGCTTGAAAGCGAAGGGATCGCAGTCAAACCACTCCCCGAGTTAAATTTCAGTTAACAACTTTTATCACGAACTTAACGGAACCCTATCTAGGATTAATATAGATGACTAGAGAACACGCACTTAAAAATGCCATAGCGTATTTCGATGATGGGCACTTTCTTGATGATCTGAAAAGACGAGTTGCCATAAAAACGGAGAGTCAAATCTATGAAAGCCGAAAAGCTGACATGACGGAATACATGGATGAGATGATTAAAACTTTTCAAGAATTAGGCTATGAGACGGAGGTTTTTGAAAATCCGAGTTCAAAGGCAGGTCCAATTTTTTTTGGTAGCAGACATGAAAACTCAAATAATAAAACCGTTCTAACTTATGGACACGGAGATGTTATTCGAGGGCAAGAGGAACGCTGGGAGCCGGATTTAGTTCCTTGGGAGCTAAAGGTACAAAACAACAAGATTTACGGTCGCGGCACAGCCGATAATAAAGGCCAACACACTGTAAATATAGGTGCGCTAAAGAGCATACTGGAAACCAGAGGTTGTCTTGGCTTTAATTCAAAGATTTTAATAGAAACCGGAGAGGAATCAGGATCCCCAGGATTAGCAGACTTTGCAAAACAACAAAAAGAACTTTTAGCTTCCGACGTTTTAATTTCATCTGACGGACCAAGACTGCAGCCAGAACGACCAACATTATTTATGGGCTCCAGAGGAAGTATTGTATTTGATATAGAAGTAAACCTAAGAAACGGCGCGCATCATTCGGGAAACTGGGGAGGCCTAATAGCTAATCCCGCCTTAATTTTATCTAATGCTTTATCAGTTATTGCTGATAAACGCGGCCAAATACAAATTCCCGAGTGGCGCCCAAAAACTCTTACAAATTCTGTGAGAATGGCACTTGCCGATTGTGAGGTAGATGGTGGTGAGGAAGGTCCAAGAGTAGAACAAGGCTGGGGTGAAAAAAACCTGACACCCGCGGAGCGAGTGTTTGGATGGAATAGTTTTGAAATCTTGGCTTTCACAGCCGGAATTCCCGAAAGACCTGTTAACGCAATACCTGGAAATGCAAAGGCAAGATGTCAATTGCGGTTTGTCGTAGGAACCGAAGTGGATGATATCCTTCCAGCTTTAGTTCGACATCTTGAAAAGAACGGTTTCTCTAACGTTACGGTCACGCCAGCTGATCGTGGTGTTATGCAGGCGACTAGACTTGATCCCGATAGTCCATGGGTAAAATGGGCCGCGAATTCTATTCAAGAAACTACAAAGAAAAAACCTGCTATCCTCCCTAACTTGGGTGGTGGATTACCGAACGACGTGTTTAGTGAAATTTTAGGATTACCGACACTTTGGGTTCCGCATAGCTACGCATCTTGTTCTCAGCATGCGCCGAATGAACATATGCTCCCGGAAATAGCACGAGAGGGCTTAGAAATAATGGCCGGGTTATTTTGGGATATTGGTTTGGAAGACTTTGAAATCGGCACATAAAAATAATTTAGTTCCCAAAACTACAACAATTTAAAAACAATACACTACACGAGGAAATTACTATGGTGGATCAACGAGGATGGAAGCTTAGAGTGGGAGCAGTCATACCATCCACTAACACCATTGTTCAACCAGACTTTGATGACCTTAGGTTAGATGGTATCACCAATCATGTTGCAAGAATTGGTATTTCAAATATCGACATAAAAACAGACGATGACTTTGATAAGCTAGTGCGTTTAAGTGAAGCTGATCTAGTCGCAGCGGTAGACCGAATTTTAACGGCTGATCCGGAGATTCTTGTTGTCGGGATGTCTTCGTTAATTGTATGGGACGGCTACGATGCCTCCTGTAAGCGGAAGGCGATGCTGGAGCAAAGAAGTAAGTTACCGGTAACCGGTGGTTCATTTGCTGTAGCCGAGGCATTAAACAAATTTGGCGCTAAGACGATCGGTATAATATCCCCATACATGCCAATAGCAAATAAACATATAAGCCAATTCTTTACCGACATTGGGTTCGAAGTCAAAAACTTTATAGGCTTGCAATGTCCCAGTCCTGTTGAGATATCTCACGTAACGCCCGATCAACTCTCCGAAGCACTCGATCAGGTGGACGAGACAGATATTGATGCATTAGTTCAGTTTGGAACGAACCTTCACTTCATGGAACAGGCAGCTTTGGAGGAGGAAAAAAGGAAGAAGCCTGTCATCTCAATTAACTCCGCTAGCTATTGGCACGCGCTGCGGTTAAAGAATATTGAAACGCGTTATAAAAACTATGGTCGTTTGTTAGCAGAGTTTTAGGTTTATATTTTAGTTAAGGTAAAGTGCAATAGATTCCGCAACGCAGGCAGGCTTCTCTTCACCCTCTATTTCAACAACGGTGCTATATAAAACTTTTACCGTCGTATCATTTATGCGTTCCGCATTACGCAAACTTACCTTTCCCCTGACCCTTTTGCCAGCTTTGACGGGAGCCATAAACCTTACCTTATCGAGCCCATAGTTTATTCCAGCTGTCCGAGGTAAATACTCTATTGTATTAGAGATAAGCATTGGGACAAGCGACAGAGTTAAATGACCATGTGCAATCGGCGCTCCGTAGGGCGACTCGTTTGTTGCACGATCGACATCCACGTGGATCCATTGATGATCACCAGTTGCTTCTGCAAATGTATTAATTTGCCCTTGATCAACTGTATGCCAAGGACTTATGCCAAGCTCGTTCCCGATTTCATTTTTCAACGCTTCAAAAGTTTCAAATTTACGTCGTTCCACTTTTTCATTCATCTCGTGGGATCCTCCGAAGTTCTAACTATTAATTTCCCAAAATTTTTGCCCTTTAAGAGGCCCATAAAGGCTTCCGGGGCGTTTTCCAAGCCATCTACAAAATCCTCTTTATAAACTATTTCTCCCGATTTTATCCAAGAACTCATGTCTTTTTCAAATTCAGGGAACCGATCCCAGCGTTCGGTAATTATGAAGCCCTGTAATTTAAGGCGGTTTGTAAGTATGGAACGAGTAAGTTTTGGGAGTAGGTTAGGCCCAGGGAAATTCCCCACATGACTATACCTTGAGATAAGGCCGCATACCGGAATACGCGCAAATGAATTTACAAGCGGTAATACAGCTTCAAAGACTTTACCTCCCACATTCTCAAAGTAAACGTCAACTCCGTCTTTACAAACGTTAGCCAATTCACTTTCCAAATCATCACTTAAATGACTTAGACAATGATCAAAGCCTAATTCGTTAACAACATAATCACACTTTTCTTGGGATCCAGCCACTCCTACAACTTTGCAACCTTTTAATTTACCAATCTGACCAACAACAGCACCAACTGCACCAGAAGCGGCAGAAACGACAAGTGTATCACCTGCCTTGGGTTCACCAATGTCTAATAGTCCGACATAAGCTGTCATTCCAGGCATTCCCAGAATTCCAATAGCAGTAGAAATTGGCGCAATTGTTGGGTCAATTTTCCTCACACCAGCCCCATCGGAGATGATATGAGTTCGCCAGCCAAACATTCCAGTCACAATATCACCCTCTTTGAAGCGAGCGTTTTTACTTTCCATTACCTCTGCAACAGTGCCTGCTCCCATAACGTCCCCTATCGCCACAGGTACGGCATAAGACTTAGCGTCATCCATCCGTCCTCGCATGTATGGATCAAGGGATTGGTAAATAATGCGACAAAGCATTTCGCCATCACCGACAGGTGGCAAGTCAACAGTTACAACTCGAAAATCACTATGTTTCGGATCTCCAATTGGCCGAGCTGCCAATTCTATTTGGGTACACTTTATTGCCATAAGAAACTCCACGAAACAGAAAAACCTCTAATTTCAAGTAACTCATTTTCTACGCCTTTTAAAGGACAAAAACAAAAACACCACCATGAAGTGGATTTTTGGCGACATAAGTAACCGCTGGGCCGTTTGGGAAAATGCTCTGCTAAGTAAAATGCTTTCTAGAAGCATAATCATACTTATACTTGCCGTACGTTGTCATTTTTGCCAACGGTAATTCTATTTGCAATCTGATGGTGTGCTTTTCTAAAACGGGGCGGCCTTAATAAAACGAAGTATATTGAGTAACCTAAAGCAAAAGCAAATTTGCTTTAACGAACGCCTTTTCCTATGTGAGCGATACCCTCTATCTCTACATATATATTTGGCGCTGCAAGTTTTGAAACCTCAACTAAAGAACAGGTAGGGAAATCACCCTTAAAAAATTCAGCCCTTGCCTGCCAGACCTGCTTGTTATTTTCGATGCGAGTAACAAAAATAGTTAACTTGGTGAAGTCCGACATCTTTCCGCCAGCAGCTTCTATCAGGGCTTTGTGTTTTTCGAATATGATTTTGGTTTGCTCATATTCATCCATCCCATCAATTGTTACGCCATCGGCATTTCGTGCAGTAAGACCGGCAATATATGCTATACCATCGCAAACAATGCAGTTCGACCAGAGTTCAGGTGCGGGTTCTGCAACTTTTGGGCTAGTAAATCGCTTAATCATCTAACAACTGTATCTAACCCTATCTAATCGATCAAACCTTTTTCAAAACGTATAAGTGCGAGCCATGCTTTGAAGGTTAATAACTTAACTTGAGTCCATGATCCTGTTAAGATGACAGCAATAAAGAATATTTTTATTTGGAAACCTGATTATGCCTCTGATAGATCTAAGCCGTACAATAGAGCACCGAACTCCAGCTCATCCATCACATCCTCCGGTTATAATGACCGTTTGGAATGATCATAAGGAGATTAAAAAGGCTGGTAAAACGTCATTCTCATCGAAATCCTTGAGTTTGTCTTTGAGTGACCATTCCACTACTCATGTCGATGCACCCTGCCATTTCAACCCAGCAAAAGATGCGCCCTCAATTGATGAGGTACCCCTTGAAGATTTTTATACGGAAGCGATTTGCCTCGATCTTTCAAATGTTCCACTTAAACACCAAATAACGGTTTCCGAAATGGAGCAGGCTTTGGGTAAGTCGCGTCAGGAAATCAAACCACGTGATACTGTTTTGATTTATATGGCGGTCAATGAAAGGCTATTTGGAAAACCAGAATATCTGCATGATTTTCCTGGTTTACATATCGACGCAGTGCATTGGCTTGCCGATAAAGGAATTGTAATGTTTGGTGTTGAAGCAATAAGTCCCGCACCTGAAGGTGAGCCAAATTTCAAGGCGCACATGGCATGCGCGGAAAGGGGAATAACGCATATGGAAGGCTTAATGAATCTCGATCAACTTATTGACAAAGGTCGTTTTCAATTCATCGGGTTCCCCCTTAAAATAAAAGGTGGTACTGGAAGTCCTATTCGCGCTGTGGCCGTTGTATAGTGCTAAAAGCTACGGTTCCTTTTGAGGCAAACGCATAAATATAGCAAGCGGTGCTGCTAGAAACGCAGCGAGCGCCATTAAGTGAAAAGAATTGATATAACCAATCATACTCGCCTGACGCAATATTTCCCCCGACACCTGATGTAAACCGAGCAAACCATCCGGCATCCAATTGCTCGGCAGTGAAGGGATACTTTGGCCCTTGTAAAATAACGATAAATTCTCGGATATATTCGAATAACTTTGGGAAGTCGATCTAAGCAATA
Organism: Rhodospirillaceae bacterium; assembly: GCA_002730675.1. Lineage (GTDB taxonomy): Bacteria > Pseudomonadota > Alphaproteobacteria > Thalassobaculales > Thalassobaculaceae. The sequence continues at coordinate 12,505 of PCAV01000058.1, forward strand.
CAAGTACAGACAGGGAAATAAAAATACTTGAACCAAAATTTCGCATTAATGTAAAAATTGTGGTTCCTTCCGTGATTTGCTTTTTAGGCAAAGTAGCAAAAGCAAGAATAGCCATAGGTGTGAAAGCAATACTCTGCCCGAAGCCGAGTAAAATATTTGTCCAGATGATATCAAAATTAGTCAGATTGATGTCAAACTGTGCCATCATGTAGCTGGCGAAGGCTTGAATGAGTAACCCAATGCTTAGTGAAACTCTTGGTAAGGATTTAGTAAGTGGAATTATCACTAGAAACGCAATCCAGTTTCCAAATCCTCTGGAACCCACCAATATTCCAATGAGGCTATCTGGATACCCTCGCAGATCATGCAATAAACTCGGAAACAACACCAAGCCTGTGAATGCTAATGTTCCCATTATGAAAGAAATAATGGTACCTAAACTAAAATTTTTATCCAAAAATATCCGAAGGTTAACGAAAGGACTTTTTGAAAAAAAACAATGCACTAAAAATACCCAAAACGACAATAAACCAATGACTGTAAGAAATGTTATGACGTGAGAATCAAACCAATCAAGTCTATGACCTCTATCAAAAATTAGTTGCAATGCAATAATCGCTAGTGACAAAGCAAGAAAGCCAATCCAATCAAAGTGATTCCGTTCGCCTCTATTATAACTTGATAAAGCGAACCAAATGCAGGCAAGAGTGACAGCACCGACCGGGACTAAGATAAAAAAAGCTGCTCGCCAGTCATATAGTTCTGCCATCATACTTCCTATAACTGGCCCAACAACCGGGCCAAAAACGGCACCTACTCCCCACAAAACAATGGCAGTTGGTTGAAGATGCTTTGGAAAACTAGAAAGTATTATAGCTTGCCCGAGGGGCATAATGGGTGCTCCAAAGATACCCTGTCCAATCCGAAAAAGTATCAAGGTTTCTAAATTCGGTGCAACAGCACACAAAAAAGAGCTAATCGTAAAGCCGAGAACCGTCCCAAACATAAGGGTACGCCAACCTAACCGGCCCGCTAGCCAACCAGTTAGTGGGGTGGCCACGGCAGCCGCAACAAGATTTAATGTGATTGACCAAGATGCTTCATCTTGACTAACGGACATTGTCCCTCGGATTTGGGGTAGTACCACATTAGCAATGGTTATGGTCATGCCAAACAGCATGTTTGATAGTTGAACCATCAAAAGTATTAGCCAAAGCTTTAGGCCAATTTGAAATATATTCTTCGGAGCGCTCGACCCACTCATAAAATAACTACCTTAATTTGAGCAAGGCTGAGTCTTGTGATCTAAAACTAGTACTTAACTTGAGTATCCATAATCTTCTTTGGCCTTTGACTCGCTTATAAGGCCATTCAAAAGATCATTTTCGACCTTTTTAGGATCTCTACCTTTCGCATTACCAAGACCGCCCCCGCCCGGCATTTCTATTATTATTCTATCTCCAGCAGGAATACTTTGGCGTCCCTTACCCAATAGTTCTTTCCCTGACTTTAGGTAGAGTCGACCTGTCTTACCACTACTACCACCGTTTCTACCCCGTGGGGGATGAATAACACGATCAAACATCGAATTAATGGCAAAAGGGGCCCCTTGAGCATGTGATATTTCCATTACTTGCCCAACTCCTCCCCTATGGACACCTGGACCACCACTATCCATTCTATACTCCTTCTTCCAGAAGATTAATGGAGCAATCGTCTCGTTAACTTCTATGGGGGTATTTTTGACACCTGAAGGAAAAGCCGTGGCATCTAGTCCGTCCTTGGCTGGGCGTGCACCGGTTCCACCCGAATGAAATGTATTCATCGCAAACGGTCTAGCATCGCCGTAGTCCTCTTCTGTTAACCCATGCCCTCCTAGAAGAACGGGGTTCCAGAGACAGGATGTACCTTCAGCCGGCACTCTATCCGGTATAACTTGGTTTAAGCATCCTAAGACTACGTCCGGTAGCATCTGTCCTATAACATGCCGCCCCGTAACCGCAGCGGGATGAGGAGCGTTTAAAATGCAGCCTGAAGGCGCCTTAATCCTAACGGGGCTTAATGAGCCTGCATTATTTGGAACCCGAGACCCGATCACACACCGAACCCCGAAGGTGGCATAGGCTTCTGTATACGTTACTGGAACATTTATTCCATAAGACGAGGTGNCAGANGTCCCNGTNAAATCCAGATCTATTCCGGTTTCTGAAATTGTCATTTCACAAACTAAATCTAATTCTTTTTCGAACCCATCGATGCGCATGGAATTTTTATATTTACCAAACTTTAGACCTTTAACCTCCTCTAGCATTCCGCTTTTAGACGTTTCAATGATGTGATTGCTTAAATGCTCAAGACTCGACATCCCAAATTCGTCCATCATGGCAACAAGCCGACGCCCCCCTACTTCATTACATGAAGCAAGAGAATATAAATCACCTTCCACCTCCACCGGATTTCGCACATTCGCTCTAATGATAGAAAAGATAATCTCTGAAAATTTTCCTTTTTTTGCCAGCGGCATGATAGGAATATTTAAGCCTTCTTCATAGACTTGTCTTCCGTCAGCACCAAAGCCTCTCCCCCCGACATCAACAACGTGAGTAGTACAAGCGAAAATTGCAACCGCCTCTCCATTTCGGAACGTTGGTGTAACGACGGTAAAATCGTTTAAATGACCAGTTCCCTTCCAAGGGTCGTTAGTCACATAAACATCGCCCTCTTCCATCTTTTTAAGAGGAAAAATTTCTAAAAAAGATCCTACCGACGCAGCCATTGCATTGACATGACCCGGCGTGCCGGTGACCGCCTGGGCAAGCATTCTCCCATCACAATCAAACACCCCTGCCGAGATGTCCCCAGCCTCGCGGGCGGCTGTTGAAAATGCAGTTCTAACCAATACTTGGGCCTGCTCCTCAACAACCGAGAGAATTCGATTCCATTGAATTTGAAGATTAATTTGCTCAAGAGCGTTATTTACCGTCATGAAATAACTCCTAGTCTAGTCTTTCTCTATTACGAGATGTCCGAATTCATTTAATTGGAAGGAATAACCACTCGGTATGATAGTAGTGGTCTGAGTTTCGACAACTGCTGCCGGCCCAAAATTTTCTGCGTGTGAACCCAATTCATTTCTTTGATAGACAGTGGCTTCAACGAAATCTGACAAGGAAGGGTCAAATAACTTCCGTGTACCCCCAAAACTGGAGGCCGAATTACTATCAACCTTTGTAAGCGCCTGGATCGGCGGCTGTCCGGGCGCGCTTACAGAAAGTGTCCAGCTCAGGATCTCTGGTTTTTGGCCAGGTACAGATCTGCCATAAAGATTTGAATATTCACTTTCAAATAATTCACGCAGTGTATCTGCATCCTTTGCTTCTAACTCGCGCACAGGAACTGGCACCACAATTTCGTGCCCCTGTCCCTCGTATCGCATGTAAGCCAGCCTTTGCTCCTTCAGCTCGGATGCATCTGATCCGGAAGTTACAATTTCTCTCGCTTCTTCAGACATCTCTTTCATGAGCTCATTCACAATATCCGGATCGAAATACTGCAAGCTCATGTAACGACTTCTAACAACCTCGTAGGATATTGGAGCTCTCAAAAAGCCAATTGCAGAACCTACTCCCGCGCCTGCCGGGATAATGACCTTATTAATATCAAGTTTTTCCGCAAGTCTAAGAGCATGTAGCGGCGCTGCTCCACCAAACGCAATCATTGATCTAGCACTTATATCTTTTCCCCATTCGATAGCGTGAACTCTAGCAGCGTTCGCCATGTTTTCATCGACAATTTCCGAAACCCCAAAAGCTGAAAGAGAACTATCCAAGGATAATTGATCGCCAACCGCCTTTTGAAGTACCAAGTCTGCCTTCTCCGGAGCGAGTTTAACAGCTCCACCAGCAAAATCCTTAGGGTCTATTCGTCCCAAGATGACATCTGCATCAGTAACGGTAGCATCCAGTCCACCTTGACCATAACAAGCGGGACCAGGAGATGCTCCTGAGCTTTCGGGCCCCACTGATATCCGTTTCATGTCGTCAACCTTTGCGATAGAGCCTCCACCTGCCCCTATTTCTACCATTTCAATGGCCGGAATGCGAAGTGGTAGGCCGCTTCCCTTTAGATTTCTATAGACACGAGCCACTTCAAAAGTCCTCGTCATTTGAGGTGTATAATCATCAATTAGACAGATTTTTGCCGTCGTACCTCCCATATCAAACGATAACACATTGTCTATCCCACATTCTTTCGCGATTTCTGTTGCTAAAATAGCGCCGCCAGCTGGTCCTGACTCAACCAATCGAACAGGAAATTTTATTGATGTATCGAGTGTTGTTAAACCACCCCCAGAAGTCATTAACAAAAATGGGCACATTAAGCCCATTGATTGCAAAGCCTCATCAAGCTTTGTCAAATAACGCGACATCAAAGGCTGAACATAGGCATTAGCACATGCCGTAGACTGTCGTTCATATTCTCTTATTTCGGGGCAAACTTGACTTGAGAGCGTTATAGAAAGATCTGGTCGAGCAGCTGATAGACGCTCAGCTATTTTTTCCTCATGCATCGAATTTGCGTAGGAATGGATCAAACCGATTGCGATTGCTTCGATTTGATTCTTGTCAATCATTGGAAGTAATTGCTCTATTGATTTATCTTCCAATTGAATTAACACCTCTCCATTTACGTTCATTCTTTCCCTAATTCCCCAACGCAAATACCTTGGCACCAACGGCTTGGGACGATCTATGTTGATATCATACTGTTCAAACCTGTTCTCTTGCGCCATTTCAACAGAATCTCTCAGCCCTTCAGTGGTTATCAAAGCGACTTTTGCACCTTTACGCTCTATCAATGCATTAGTTGCTAGTGTTGTACCGTGAATTAAAATTTTGATTTCACTCGGCGAGATATTTGCTTCTGTTAGGGCAGACTGTATACCGCTCAATACTCCTTCTTCGGGTTTGTCAGGAGTTGTCAGTACTTTTTTAGTGGTCATACCCTCGGCGTGCTCAAGTGCTATATCCGTAAATGTCCCGCCAACATCGACTGCTATTCTAACGTTATCCATAAATTCACCTGTTTCCAAAAACTAATGTACTTATTTATTTCAGACCCTGTCGCTTTTTAACTTGCACTATGCTCAAATTTATAGTCCTTAAATTGTTCTCTTAACGTCATTTTGGAGATTTTCCCGGTCGCGGTGTGAGGTAATTCTTCGACAAACACAACATCATCTGGCAACCACCATTTTGCAACTTTATCATTCAGATATTCATGGATATCCTCTAAATTTAAAGTGACATCATTTTCAGTAACAGCAATCAGAAGCGGCCTTTCACCCCATTGGGGATGATACGCCGAGATAACTGCACATTCCATGATTGATGGATGTCCTTGTGCAGCATTTTCTAAATCGATCGAACTGATCCATTCTCCCCCAGACTTAATTAAGTCCTTAGTTCTGTCGACCAACATCATAAAACCTTCTGGCGTTATTCTGGCAACATCACCCGTTTTTAACCATCCATCTTCGGTCATAGCTGCAACACTTGCTTCTTCGTCCTCATGGTATCCATCGATTATTGCATGTCCCTTAACCTGCAACTCACCAAATGCTTTACCATCATGCGGTAATAATTTGCCATCTTCCCCAACAATTCTCATATCCACCGTATACATACGGCGGCCTTGATATGTTTTTAATTCTACCTTTTCATCAAAGGATAATTCTTTGGCTTGGGAGCCTAGGGTCGTAGTCGATCCTACGGGACTACATTCAGTCATGCCCCACCCATGGGTGACATCAACACCAAACTCTTTTTCAAGTTCCTGAATCATTGATCTTGGCACCGCAGACCCTCCTGAAAGCATGAATGAGAAATCTTGAGGTTTTCTTTTTTGTTTTCTCATTTCTGCCAACAGGCCCAGCCAGATTGTTGGTACTCCCCAAGCTGCTTTTACTCTTTCTCTGTCCATTAAAGAAAAAAGACTAGCACCATCGAGTGCAGCACCCGGAAACACTAATTTTGCTCCAACTAAAGGCACCGCAAATGGGAGCCCCCAGGCGTTTGCATGAAATAGTGGCACAACCGGAAGAACCGTCGAAGATGGCGTAAGCCCAACATCTGCAGCAAATGTAAGCATGCCAAAAGTGTGCAGTAGTATTGAACGGTGAGAGTATAGTACACCCTTTGGATTACCTGTCGTCCCAGAAGTATAGCATAAAGATGAAGCTGCTCTTTCGTCTAAATTTGGCCAACTTATAGTTGATGCCTCGGAGGAAATTAGTTCTTCAAAACACAACGGTTTAGGCAAAGACGTGTCAGGCATATCGCCTTTATTACAAAGAATAACGTATATCAAATCATTCGGGAGGCGATCGACTAATTTTTCCACGATCGGAACGAACGTTTGATCAATAAATATTATGCGGTCTTTTGCATGATTTATGACATAGATAATTTGGTCAGCAAACAAACGAGGATTTATTGTGTGGCACACCGCTCCTATGCCAGTAACAGCGTAGTATAACTCAAAATGCCGATACCCATTCCATGCCAAGGTGGCAACCCGATCACCTTCGTTTACACCTAACTTTTTAAGCGCATTAGCAAGCTGAGAGGTTCGTCTATGGGAGTCAGCATACGTATACCTATGAATATTTCCTTCAACAGTCTGCGACACTATTTCAGAAGAGCTTCTCACATCTGCTGCATAATCGATTATACTTGAAATTAGTAATGGCATATCCATCATACGACCATTAAGCATCGTGTTCTCCCTTACTCAAAAAAGCTTTTCACCCAATTTTTGATCATTAGGGAAAATCAATATATTGACCAATAAAAAATTACCTCATCCGTGCAAAAATTTATCGAAACGGCGAAAGCCTAATGACAAGTCTTTCCAAACTGGAATATACCACCTTTTAACCGTTCAATTCGCTGATTATTTTTCAAACAAAGAAGATAGCTCACTGGTAACTTCTTGATCTGTAATACTTCGCGTTAAAAACGATACTGAAACTCGATTGGACCTTAGAACCGAAATATCTTCATCATCACCTGGATGACCGTGGTCTTTAGAAAGATAAAGCCACATATACTCTTGCTGGCGAAGATCTATACGCTTCTCTATCAAGGGACTAACACTCGTGGAATATCCCTGTTGAGAGACCGAGACACCTTCGACTTCATCTGACGGTACTGCAGGAACATTGATATTAGGGACAAACTTCCAAGGCCAATTTTTATTTTTAATTAATATTTGTAGTATTTCAGGAAGCCACTTATGTGATGTCTCCCAAGGTATAGTATCTCTTTCCTTCCATGCCTGGCTAAGCGCAACACCAGGCAACCCTATTACGTTCGCAGTCATCGCGGCGCCAACCGTACCGCTAAACCCAACATCCCCTCCGATGTTCACTCCAGCATTTACACCTGACAATACTAAATCAACTTTTTTATCTTTTAATAGTTCACCAACTCCAACCATCACACAATCTGCTGGTGAACCAGACACCGAATACCTTTTGCCGCCATGAGTAGTTATTCGCAGTGGCTTATGAAGATTAATCTGCCTAGATCCGCCACTGTAATCCGTATCTGGTGCAACAGTCCAAACTTCCTTGGCAATAACGCCTGCAACTTGTTCCGCAATTCTTAACCCGGGCGCGTCTATACCATCGTCATTTGTAACCAAAACACGTTCTAATAATTCAAAATTAGCAATAGGCATGTAAAGAATCCTTCATTTTTAAAATATAAAAGGAGGAGAAAATTTTTTGATATTTATGACGCTTTTAAACTAAACTAAATGTCTCGGTTTAGATAGACAACGAGAAGCTTTTTATGGAAAGATTAAACAACAAAATTGGTTTAATAACTGGTGCAGCATCTGGAATAGGATTAGCAACTTGCGAATTATTACTACAGAATGGTGCCACAATCATAATGTCAGATTTATCCAACAGTGCGGGTCGTCAAAAAGCCGACCAATTTGGCACGCGTGCTTCTTTTGAGACACTTGATGTCACATCTGAGAAAGATTGGATAGATATATCAAATAAAATAGAAAAAAAGTATTCTGGGCTAGACTTTATTATTAATAATGCGGGCGTCGGCACCCCGGGTTCAATTGAAGACACAACTCTCGAGCAATGGAGACAAATTCACGCAGTTAATTCTGAGGGCCCGTTTTTGGGATGTAAATACGGAATAGAGCTTATTAAACAAAATGGCCGTGGTGGTTCAATTGTAAATATATCTAGTGTCGCAGGAATTATTGGCGCGCCAAATCTTGCAGCTTACTGTTCTTCGAAAGCTTCCGTAAGACTACTTACTAAATCGGTAGCATTACACTGTGCGAGAAAGGGGTATGGGATAAGATGCAATTCAGTTCACCCTTCCTACACGGACACCCCAATGGTTGATGAGATTGTATCTGCGCACCGAAACCCCATGCAATATAAAATCGCACTTGAGGCTGCGTCACCAATGGGGCGTTTAGGGACGCCGCTCGATATCGCAGGAGCGGTTGTATATTTAGTTAGCGATGAAGCAAAATTTGTAAACGGGACTGAAATTGTTGTAGACGGGGGCTTAACAGCCACCTAACTTTAAAATAACGGAAAAGCTTAAGAAATAGGGATCCAGTGATGTTTGATTTAAATGGTAAAGTAGCAGTAGTAACAGGATCAACAAAGGGTATCGGTAAATCAATTGCCNACAGTATGGCTGCGCTAGGAGCGAAAGTTGTGATATCNAGCAGAAAAGCCGACGNNTGCGANGAAGTTACNAAGGAACTTACTAACCANGGCTTTGAAGCGAAATCAATACCATGTCACATTGGTCGAAAAGAAGATTTGGAAAAGCTTGTTTCTGAAGCCCAAAAAGAGTTTGGCAAAATAGATATCCTCGTTTGCAACGCTGCTACTAATCCCGTGTACGGCCCCATGCAAAAAGCCAGCGATGAAGCGTATGACAAAATCATGGATACAAACGTCAAAAGTGTCTTTCAATTATGCAAATTAGTTTGTCCCGACATGGCAACCCGAAAAGATGGGGTTGTTATCATAATATCTAGCATAGGTGGTTTTAAAGGGAGTAAAAATCTTGGATTATATTCCCTATCGAAAGCGGCAGAACAACAGCTAGTCCGAAATCTAGCAGTTGAGTGGGGACCTCATAATATTCGGGTAAACGCCATAGCACCTGGATTGATAAAAACCGATTTTGCACGTGAGTTATGGGAAGACCCTAAAAAAACTGAAGCTGTTGAACGCATAACNCCCCTNGGCAGACTAGGTGACCCAGATGACATNGGACTATTNACGGCAAGNTTAGCAACACGGGCNGGAAATTATCTTACAGGTCAAACGATCACGATAGACGGTGGCAGAATGATCACAGATCCATCCTAGAGGCATAAAAATGACAAAATTAATCCCTGTAAGTGAAGTTCATAAGTTTGATGAAGACCGCTTGGCAAAACACCTGACGTCTGTTGGTTTAAATGAATTTGAGAACGGGTTAGAAGCCAAGCAATTTCAGGGAGGGCAATCGAACCCAACATTTGCTATCGAAGGTAAGAAAACGCGTTATGTGTTAAGAAAAAAGCCACCAGGTAAATTATTACCATCTGCACATTTAATAGAACGCGAGTATAGAATTATGAATGCCCTTTCAGAAACAGATGTACCAGTTCCCAAAATGCATCATCTCTGTGAAGATCCCGATGTTATTGGCACAGCCTTTTTTGTGATGGACTTTCTGGAAGGCAGAATAATCGATGACACCTCCCTACCTGGCGATTTTACGGCGTCTGATCGATTGAAAATTTTTGACTCCATGAACAAAGCGCTTGCGGCGCTTCATTGTGTTGATTTTAAAAAAATTGGGTTGGGTGATTATGGAAAACCCGAAAACTATATTGGTAGGCAAATAGATAGATGGACCAAGCAATTTGACGCTGCAAAAACGGACCCCATGCCAGCNATGGATGCATTAATNGAATGGTTACCNAAAAATCGTCCACAAGCAGATGAAGTATCAATCGCGCATGGTGATTTTAGAATGGGTAATCTAGTTCTACACCCNACGAAACCGGAAGTAGTNGCNNTATTGGATTGGGAGCTATCCACGATTGGACACCCGCTAGCTGATTTGGCGTATAACTGTATGCCATATAGCCTTCCCTGCGATGGAACATCCTTGAACGGTTTATTGGGCCTGAACTTTAGTGAACATGGTATCCCTGACCTCGAGGATTATGTAAATAAATACGCAACGAGGACGGGGAGAAGTTCTATACCTAACTTTAACTTCTTCCTCGCNTTTTCGTGCTTCAGATTAGCGTCTATCTGCCAAGGCGTATATGCTCGCGGCCTTCAGGGCAACGCCAGTTCTGAGAATGCCATAGAGGTTGGCGCCAAAGCTCCACGACTTGCAAACATTGGATGGGAAATAGCTCAAGGAAAGTAACTGTTTAATCAGTCATTTTTTCTAAATTCAGCCTTAGCTATAGCCTCNAAGTGAACTTCATCAGGTCCATCAGCGAGACGTAAAGTTCTATTAGAGCCGTACGCGTAGGCAAGTTTNAANTCCTGGCTTACGCCCCCACCACCATGAACTTGNATAGCNTCATCGATAATNTCGCAAGCCATTCTTGGTGCGGCNACCTTAATCATAGCTATCTCTTTCCTAGCGGCCTTATTACCCACAGTATCCATTTTATGAGCAGCGTATAAAACCATTAAGCGCGTTTGATCAATTTTTATTCTAGCTTCAGCAACTTTATGCCGAAGGGCTCCCTTCTCAGATAACTTACTGCCAAAAGCTACTCGTGAATTAGCTCTGGTTTTCATGGATTCCAGCGCCCTTTCTGCTTGTCCGATACATCGCATACAGTGGTGTATCCGACCCGGCCCTAGGCGTCCCTGAGCAATTTCAAAACCTCGACCTTCACCTAGTAGCATATTACTGGCCGGAACCCTTACATTTTCAAATGTCACATCACCATGGCCATGGGGTGCATGATCGTAACCAAAAACAGTTAGCGCTCTATTAATGGTAATGCCTTTCGTATCTACAGGAACCAGTATCATAGATTGTTGTTTATGCTTCTCGGCTGCCGGGTCTGTTTTTCCCATAAAAATGAGAATTTTACATCGTTTATCTAAAATACCGGAGGTCCACCACTTTCTTCCATTTATAACGTATTCATCACCGTCCTTAACAATGCTGGATTCTATATTCGTCGCATCAGAGGAGGCCACTGCTGGCTCAGTCATGGCAAAAGCTGATCGAATTTCACCGTTTAAAAGGGGCGTTAACCAGCGTTCCTTGTTTTCTTCAGTCGCATATCTTTCTAGTACCTCCATATTGCCAGTGTCCGGTGCAGAACAATTAAATACTTCCGATCCGAAATGCACGCGCCCCATAACTTCACTAATTGGCGCGTATTCGAGGTTGGTTAGACCTGCCCCCTTATCTGATTCTGGCAAGAACAAATTCCACAGGCCAGCAGCCTTTGCCTTTGCTTTCAACTCATCAAGTATTGGCGGGCAAGCCCAACGGTCATCTGCCTTTTCTATCTGCTGATAGTAAAGTGACTCATTTGGCATAATGTGTTCATCCATGAACTCCTGAACCCGTGCGCGTAATTTAGTGGAACGCTCAGACATCTCGGGTATCATTTAAATCTCCTTTAAAATTTTTATTTTAGATAATTTGTGCGAAACGTTTTTTATGAAAATCAACATTACCGAAAATGGCATCAATCATAGTTAATCTTTTGAAAAAGTGACCAATAGGCATATCGTCTGTCATGCCCATGCCGCCATGCAGTTGTATACCTTCTTGTCCAATAAGCTTGCCACTTCGTCCCATTTCCACTTTTGCCGCTGAAACAGCGCGAGTTCTTTCCGACGCGTTTGATTGATCTATTGCTCCCGCTGCTCGGTATGTTAAAGCTCTCGAAAAATCTTTAGCCCCAAGCATTTCAACCGCTCTATGCTGCAACACTTGAAAGGACCCAATAGCTTGTCCAAATTGTTCACGATTTTTAATATAATCTACAGTTAATTTGACAGCTGTATCCATAGCTCCTGCCGCTTCTGCACAAAGAAGAACGCAGGCTCTATCCACAACTTTCTGTATATACTCTGCAGCCTGATTTAATTCACCTAAAACATGCTGTTGATCGACCTTTACCGAGTTGAAGCAAATCTCGGATGCCCTTAAACCATCTATAGTTGGGTAGGACCGCATCTCTATACCACTACTACTGCTAGGCACTAGGAATAATGTTATTCCCTCTTCATCATTTGTATCACCTTCAGTTCTCGCTGATAAAATAAAATAATCCGCTGTCTCAGCATTATGAACAATCGCTTTTTCACCATCGATAATAAAACAATCGCCTTGTTTTATCGCTCTTGTTCTGATGTGACACAGGTTGAAACGTGAGGTTGGTTCAATATGAGCGAACGAGAGGAGTGTTTTACCTTCGGCAATTGATGGCAAATATTGACTTTTCTGTTCTACGTTTCCTGCAGATTGGAGTAATTCGGCACCCAGAACAATACAGCTCTGGTATGGCTCAACAACCAATCCTCGCCCGAACGACTCGAGCAATACTGCCGTATCAACTGTAGAGCCCCCCAAACCGCCATACTCTTCCGCTATTGGTAGCGCTAGCCACCCCAGCTCAGCAAACTTTTTCCAATTATCTCTGTCAAAACCACCATCTTGACCAATAATTTTCCTACGGGTCTCAAAATTATAATCATCAAGAACAAACCGATCTGCACTCTCCGATAACAACTTCTGATCTTCGGTAAACGTAAAACTCATATTCGAGCTAATCCCTTAATTATGTATGATAAATCTGCTTTTGGACTTTCATTTTCTAAAAGCCAAGGACAGCCTTAGCGATTATATTTTTTTGAATTTCGTTAGAACCACCATAAATCGACGCCTTTCTCCAATTGAAATAGTGCGGGGCAATTGAAGACGCATATTCAGGTCCAATCGGTTCTTCATTCCATCCTTTATCCATACTTTCTGGAATGAATGGATGCGCGTAATTACCTATAGCTTCAATCAAAAGCTCAGTTATACCTTGCTGTACTTCTGTCCCCTTAATTTTAAGGAAAGAAGCCTCTGGTCCAGGCCCCTTTCCAGCACTTTCATCTGAAAGAACACGAAGAACAAGTGATTCAAGCGCTAACAAATCAATCTCAATATCCGCAATTTTTTCTCTGAACGCCTGATCGTGAATGAGCGCCGTGCCATTGTGCTCTTCAGCACTCGCTATTGTTTTTAATCTCTTAATTTGGGCTTTTGATCTCCCGACAGCAGCAATACTCGTTCTCTCATGTCCCAGCAGATATTTAGCATACGTCCAACCTTTATTTTCTTCTCCCACTCGATTTTCAACTGGAACTTTTACATCCTCGAGAAAAACATTGTTTACCTCAGTGCTCCCATCAATCGTTTTAATCGGTTGAACCGTGACACCCGGCTGGTTCATGTCGACTAAAAGAAAGCTTATTCCCTCCTGTCGTTTACCTTCATCCGATGTCCTAACGAGACAGAACATAAGGTTTGCGTGTTGCGCTAATGACGTCCAAGTCTTTTGTCCATTAACTATGTAATGATCGCCGTTCAACACGGCTTTCGTTCTTAATGAAGCCAAATCAGAACCTGAACCCGGCTCGGAATATCCCTGGCACCACCAGTCCTCTGACTTTAGAATACGCGGCAAATAATATTCTTTTTGCTTATCACTTCCAAAAGCCATGATTACCGGCGCAACCATCGTAACACCAAAAGCGATTACCGGGGGCGCGCCACCTGCAGCGCATTCTTCCTCGAAAATATGCTTTTGCATTGGGCTCCACCCCGTACCCCCATATTCAACGGGCCATCCTGGCGCCATCCAGCCTTTTTCATATAGTTTCTTTTGCCAAGATTCATGGTCTTCCTTGTCCAAACGAAAACCAGTCATTGTCTTTTTTCTGATATCTTCTGTAATATTTTCAGCGACAAATGCCCGAACTTCATCTCGAAATTTTTCTTCTTCAGGTTTTAAAATCAAATCCATAACTTCACTTTCTTTAAATAACCTCAAATAATCCAGCGACCCCCATACCGCCACCGACACACATTGTAACCACAACGTGTTTAGCGCCTCGTCGCCGCCCTTCTATAAGAGCGTGCCCAGTCATTCTAGCACCACTCATTCCATACGGGTGTCCAATTGAGATTGAGCCCCCATTCACATTAAGTTTTTCATTAGGAATACCAAGTTTATCGCGACAATAAATAACTTGAACGGCGAACGCTTCGTTTAACTCCCAAAGATCAATATCTTCTATCTTGAGCCCGAAACGTTGTAAAAGCCGAGGCACGGCGAAAACCGGTCCAATGCCCATCTCGTCAGGTTCACATCCCGCCACAGCCAGTCCTTTGTAAATACCTAATGGCTCTATATTTCTCTGCTCTGCTAACTTAAGGTCCATAACAACGCAAGCGGAAGCGCCATCGGATAACTGACTGGCATTACCTGCTGTAATAAAATGTTCATTACCTCTTACAGGGTTTAGCTCAGCAAGGCCAGTTAATGTGGTTGAGGGACGATTTCCTTCATCTTTTTGCAAGGTGATTGTTTTTCTCGAAACTTCCCCCGTTTCTTTATTTGTAACCAGCATCTCGCTTTCGAGAGGCACGATTTCATCATCAAAAAAACCAGACTTTTGAGCTAAATCGGTTTTAAGCTGACTATCGCGAGCATACTCATCTTGGCTCTCCCTTGAAACGCCGTATCTGTGGCCGACATTGTCTGCAGTTTCAATCATTGGCATCCAAAGCTCTGGCTTTTCCTGCAACAAGCCGTCTTCTTTGTAATTGTTAGTGTTCATATTGGGCTGTATCAGGCTAATCGATTCAAGACCTCCTGCTACCGCAACAGGAACATGGTCCATAACAACGCGTTGAGCAGCTATTGAGATTGCTTGGAGGCCAGAACTACAAAATCTATTGATAGTAGTACCACCAGCGGTAACTGGGAGCCCACCCTTCAAAGCGCATTGTCTCGCCACATTGTGCCCGGTAGCGCCTTCAGGAAACCCACAGCCAAAAATAACATCCTCAACTTCCTCTCCGGCGACACCCGAGCGGATTACCGCGTGCTCTACAACGTGCCCGCCAAGTTTGGCTCCATGTGTATTGTTAAAAGCTCCTCTAAACGCCTTCCCTATTGGCGTCCGCGCAGTCGAAACAATGACGGCCTCTCGCATCACGTCCTCCCAGTTAATAATACTACTTCAAATCTATTAACCAAACTGTGTTTAATCTGCCATTACCCTAGTTATACCTTTTCCAGCTGCGACATTTGCTGCATCTGCCTCATCTATCATTTGAGTTAAACCGAAAAAGCCATGTAATACTCCCGGATATTCTATATACTCTACTGCTACCCCCGATGAAATAAGTTTGCTTGCATAATTGCGAGCCTCATCCCTGAGAACGTCACAACCGGCGGCAATTATAAGAGCAGGAGGCAATTGTTCATGCGACTTTGCCAACAACGGCGAAGCACGCCAGTCGGCGTGACGTTTTTCATCTTTTCCGAGATAATGGTTTTGAAACCACTTCATGGTGTCGGCTTCCAATATCCCATACCCTTTGCCAAACTTTTTATAACTATCTCCCTGGCACCTGTAATCAACGAGCGGGTAAATTAGAACTTGGTAACAAATTTTCGGGCCTTTTTTATCTCTAGCTATAAGCGAGACCACTGCGGCTAAATTTCCCCCGGCACTGTCGCCGCCAACAGCAATCTTTTTTGGATCACAGCCAAGTTTCTCAGCGTTTTCATGAGCCCAAACCAACGCAGCGTAACTATCATCAACAGATGCCGGGAAGACATCCTCCGGCGCCATTCGGTAATCAATAGACAGAACTGCACAGCCTCCGTTGTAGCATAACCCTCTGGCGCTAGCATCATGACTAAACAAACTCCCGATAACATGGCCCCCACCATGATAATAAACCAGCAATCCAGGAGGATTGGCACTGGCATCTCTTGGAACATAAAGGCGCGCAGGGATCAATCCAGCTGGCCCAGGAATCCTTAGCTCTTTAGTTTCTGCTACAGGGAGCTGCGTTACTTCTCTTGCTGCAACACCTCGTTCCATCTGTTCTCTTGCTTGCTTGGGCGTTAATTTTACCATCGGAGGCAAATTAAGCGCGCTCAGTTTCTTTAAAAACTCTCCAGTTTGTTTTGTGACACCTTTCGGCGGAGTATATTTCTTTTTCATTTACTCAACATCCTAGTAACACGGTTTACTTATAAAAATCGTAGTTCAATCAAGTTGCAATATCCAGTGAGCAAAATAAGTAAAAAACAAAGACCTGATTAATCTTTACATGAAAACACAAACCATCGTGTTGCTGAAAGTTTTATTTTGATTAATTAGCTATAAATAATACATTATGCGATTAGCCTGTGTGATCGCTCCAAAGAACAGATACAAACAACCAACCTGACAGGATACATTATGCCGATTTACAACCGAATTGCAGATTTTCATGAAGATCTAGTTGCCACTCGACGGGATATCCATGCACACCCCGAATTAGGATTCGAGGAACACAGAACATCTGATCTAGTAGCGCAACAACTGGAGGCATGGGGAATCGAGGTACATCGCAATATAGCAACCACCGGTGTTGTCGGCGTCCTAAGAGGATCTGGCAACAGCAAAAGGTCTATCGGTCTTAGAGCTGATATGGATGCGCTTCCTATGGACGAAGAAGGCACTCCTAAACATCGTTCAACAAACCCAGGCAAAATGCATGCGTGCGGCCATGATGGGCATACAACTATGCTACTTGGCGCGGCGAGGTATTTAGCCGAAACCAAAAATTTTGACGGGACGGTACACTTTATATTTCAACCTGCTGAAGAAGGCGGCGGCGGCGGCCGAGTGATGGTTGAGGAAGGTCTATTTGATAAATTTGAGTGTGATACTGTCTGGGGCATGCATAATTCTCCCGACTTGCCGGCAGGAACGTTTGCTATACGTCCTGGCCCATTAATGGCAGCAGTAGATATGGCAAAAGTTACAATAAATGCGCAGGGCTGCCATGCTGCACAACCGCACATGGGAAAAGACCCGATCGCAATTGGCGTTCAATTGTATACTGCAATACAAACTATCGTCTCCCGAAATGTTGACCCAATCAAATCCGCGGTTGTTAGCGTCACGATGTTTCACGCGGGCAGCGCGCATAATGTAATTTCACAAGCCGCTGAAATGTGCGCGACCATAAGGACTTTTGACCCAGATGTGCGGGGCCTCGTTGAGGAACGCATCAAAGATCTATGTTTGGGTATTGAAAAAATGCACGGCGTAGATATTCAGCTGGAGTATGAACACGGATACCCTGCCACCGTCAATCATGAACAGGAAACTAAACGTGCCATAGAGATTGCTAAAGAAGTAGTAGATCCATCAATGATTGACGCAGACATTCCTCCAACAATGGGAGGGGAAGACTTTTCCTACATGCTTCAAGAACGGCCTGGAGCCTTTATATGGATAGGAGGAGGCAAAACAGACAACGATCCCGCACTCCATCATCCAAAGTACGATTTCAATGACGAAGTTCTTCCTCTAGGCGCCTCTTATTGGTCAAAACTAGTAGAGTTAGAATTGCCAAAAAATTGATAGATATCGACAGGTGTTGAGCAATAAAGTAGAAATGGGTGCGACAAGTCGGTCACTTTTCAACGGCAGATGAATCGCTTAGACCGGCCACAGTCGAGTTGCTTATTAATTAGTTGCGATTATTCGATAGATGCACGGTAGCTATGGCTCAAAAAGATTTGTCATTAGTTCAAATAAAATTATATAATGACGGTTAGTGTTTATGTTTTGCTTCAGGCTTGCTCCGAGTATACACGAATTTTGCGCCTGTAGCATACAAACCCAAGGGGGAAAAAATAAAAATGGAATCAATCCAATTTCGGAAGCCTGAAACCGTAGACGAAGCAGTCAAGTTGCTGCAAGGTGCCGACGGCAATGCCAAGATTTTAGCTGGGGGAACGGATCTTCTCGTACAGCTCCGCGCCCACATGATCGACCCGAGTGTCATAGTAGACATCAAACATATAGATGAAACGCGGGAGTTAACGAAAAATGTTGACGGCAGCTACACAATTGGGGCGGCCGTGGCCGGCGCAGAAGCACACGAGCGCGACGACATTACGGCGGATTGGCCAGGTGTTATCGAGGCGTGGGATTTAATTGGCTCAACTCAAATCCAAGGTAGAGCGTCATTAGGTGGAAACCTATGTAATGCTTCACCAGCTGGCGACAGTGTCCCAGCTATGGTAGCTGCGGGTATGACAGCAAATATTGCCGGTCCAGATGGACGCCGGACGCTTCCTGTGGAGGAAATAACAGCCGGTCCAGGTAAAACAAACTTAAAGAAAGGCGAGTTTATCGTTAGCTTTAATCTACCAGCTAAACCGTCCAACGGGGGCGATGCATATTTACGCCTAATACCAAGAACAGAAATGGATATTGCTGTTGTGGGGTGCGGTGCCGCGTTAACGCTTGATGACTCCGGTACAGTGACATCGGCAAAAATCTCACTAGGTGCGGTAGCTGCTACGGTCCTCGTAGTTGAAGATGCGGCTAACGCAATCATTGGAACAAGGTTAGAGCCGGAAGCAATGTCAGCATTGGACGCAGCATGCCAAGCCGCTTGTAACCCAATAGACGATAAAAGAGGGACAGTCGAATATAGAACAAAAGTAGCCGGCGTGTTGGGGAAAAGAGTAGTGAAAATTGCAGCTGATAGAGCGGGGAACAAAGTATAATGGCAAAGCATCATATATCAATGACACTGAACGGAGAGCCAACAGAGTTTTTGTGCTCAACTCGGCAGACTCTTTTAGACGTCTTAAGAGACGAGCTAAACCTCACGGGAAGCAAGGAAGGTTGTGCCTCAGGGGACTGCGGAGCCTGCAGCGTAATGGTGGATGACCGGCTTGTTTGCGCATGTTTAGTTTTAGGTGCTGAATGCGACGGTAAAACAGTCGAATCGATTGAGGGAATGGCCGATGGTGAGAATCTTCACCCCCTCCAGCAAAAGTTTTTAGAAGAAGCAGCCCTGCAGTGTGGTATCTGCACGCCAGGCGTCCTAGTCGCCGCGAAAGCCCTTCTTGAAAAAAACAACAACCCAACAGAAACTGAAGTCCGTTATTGGCTGGCGGGTAATTTATGTCGATGCACCGGATACGACAAAATTGTTAGAGCGGTGATGAGTACTGCCGCTGACATGAGAGGGGACTCCAAATGAGCAGCGAGAATCGCAAATATAAGTGGGTCGGCACAAGACAAATTCGACCCGATGGCCATGACAAAGTAACTGGCAGAGCAAAATTTGGGTCTGACTTCAGCGTTTCTGGCATGATACACGGGCGTGTTCTTCGTAGTCCCCACGCACATGCTATAATAAAGTCAATTGATACCTCTGACGCAGAATCGTTAAACGGCGTTAAAGCGATCATCACCTCAAAAGATTTTAAGGATCAATCTCCCGAATTGAAAGCTGCAGGCGAAGGGATGATTAACTACAAGGACATGACACGTAATATTATGGCTCGGGAAAAAGCTCTTTATGATGGGCACGCCGTGGCAGCCGTTGCAGCAACCACTGCAGAAATCGCTGAAGCTGCTTTAGAGCTCATTAAGGTTGATTATGAAGTCCTACCACATGTCATAGACGTAGATGAGGCTATGAAAGACGGTGCCCCTATCCTGCACGAAGATATGGTTCCGTCGGGAATAACAATAGATGGTCCAACCAATATAGCAAAATTTGTGGAATTTAGCCTCGGTGATACAAAGAAGGGGTTTGAGGAAGCTGATATCATTATTGAACGCTCTTATAAAACAGAGGCGGTCCATCAAGGATATATAGAACCACACGCTGTAGTTGCTTCCGTAACGGAAGACGGACAGGCTCAGATATGGTGCTGTACTCAAGGGCAGTTCCAAGTAAGAGCGTTTGTCGCGCAATTACTTGGCATGCCTACGTCCTCTATTAGGGTCACCCCTTCTGAGATTGGTGGCGGTTTTGGCGGGAAGACAGTTGTTTATCTTGAACCGCTTGCAACCCTGTTATCAAAGAAGTCAGGTAAGCCAGTTAAAATGATAATGACCCGAGAGGAAGTGTTTCGGGCCAGCGGACCAACGTCCGGAGGGTCGATGACCTATAAAATAGGCGCAAAAAAAGACGGTAAAATAACGGCTGTAGAAGGTAGTAACAAGCTCCTAGCCGGTGCATTTTCAGGCGCACCCGCTGGCCCTGCATGCATGTGCGCCGTCGCACCCTACGATATAAAAAACGTTTATATCAACGGGTATGATGTCGTTGTGAATAGACCGAAGGTTGCAGCTTACAGGGCACCGGGTGCCCCAATTTCTGCTTTTGGCGCAGAAAGCATTATAGATGAAGTTGCCAAGGAGCTTGGCATTGACCCCTTAACAATCAGGAAGTTAAACGCTGCAAAAAAGGGTACACAAGCCGCATATGGCCCAACTTTTAGAGAAATTGGCTATGAGCAAACTCTTGATATTGCAATTGAGCACGACCACTATCTATCTCCTTTAGGGCCTAATCAGGGTCGCGGTGTGGCCTCGGGTTTCTGGTTTAACATTGGTGGCGAATCAAGCGCAACCGTAAATATTAACGAAGATGGTACCGCGGTTGTTA
>PCAV01000059.1 GCA_002730675.1 Rhodospirillaceae bacterium
GTCGCTAGGGACATCGCATTAGGATCATTGATCTCAGTCTTTTCTGCGTTTTCGTACCATTCAGTAAAAAGTTCAAGTGGGTCCGTGGTTATAGGCTCGAACATAAGTGATTCTCCATATCTGCCCAATATGCTGCCAAGTTTACGAACTTTACATAAGCCCGGATCACTTGATACTAGTGAATTGACTGCCAATAAAATAAGAATGGAAAACTAAATTAAAATGGGGTTTAAAGATACCTTTAATAAGTATTTTTTGATATGCTATGATCGACTTATGTTACAAACCTTGTCGATCTGGTTGCAATTTTGAAAGGGAATCTTTGGATGTTTTCGCGTTTGGCTATAGTTTTTCTTTTGACAGTGGGGCTGGTTGGTTGTCAAACAACTCAGGGTGAGGGAACAAAGCAGCGAGTAGGTACAATTTTAGGTGGTGTAGCTGGGGCTGTCACTGGTTCCCAATTTGGAAAAGGTTCTGGAAGAGTTGCAGCTGGGGCGGCTGGCGCTTTGTTGGGTGCATTTTTAGGCAACCAGATAGGATTGTCATTAGATAGAGCAGATAGACTTGCAATGCAGAAAACCACAACAACTGCGTTGGAGACTAGTAAAAGTGGAACGGCAGTGGCGTGGCGAAATCCAGATACAGGCAATAGAGGAACTGTAACGCCCAAACCAGCCTTTAAAAATAACAATGGTCGGTATTGTAGGGAATTCCAACAAACCGTTACAATAGGGGGGCGAACCGCTGAGGCATATGGGACAGCGTGTAGACAGCTGGATGGAAGTTGGAAAATTGTTAGATAACATTCTTTATATTTTAAAGAGTACTTCTTACTGAAATGCTGTTGCTAAAAAGTAAAACAGATGACTGACCCCTACAAAACATTAGGTTTGGGTAGAGAAGCGAGTGCCGCTGAAATAAAAAGCGCTTATCGGAAGCTAGCAAAAAAGCATCACCCAGATTTAAATCCCGGGAATGCGGAGCGGTTTAAAAACATAACAGGTGCCTACGATATTCTCTCAAATCCTGAGAAAAAAAAGAAATTTGACCGGGGGCAACTAGATCCTGCTTCTGGCGCAGAGAGGCCGGGAGCTGGTTTTTGGGGCCAGTGGGGTGGTGCTCAAAAGACTGGTAAGTCTTTTAGCTTTGATGAATTCGATGGAATCAATAACGATATATTTTCAAGTTTTTTCAGAAACGCTAGAGGTGATATTCAAGGGCGTCCTGAAACCGGTAGTTACAGAAAAAACTCGGCGAAGGAAAATAATAAGCCCAAAAACACAAATTACAAACTTACTGTGCCTTTTACCGAGGCCACGCTCGGCATAAAAAAGCACGTCACACTCTCTGATGGAAAAGTTGTAAATATGTCAATTCCACCAGGAACTGAAACTGGAATGAAATTACGGTTGAAGGGTCAGGGAAGGGTTGCAGAAAAAAGTTCAAAAAAGGGTGATGCCGTCATAGAAATTACTGTTCAGGATCATGAACATTTTGTTCGGAAGAGCCAGGATATTCATATAGACATTCCCATTAGTCTACCCGAAGCTATCTCCGGTGCGACAATTATTGTCCCAACGATTTATGGGAATGTTACCTTAAAGGTCCCAATAAATTCAAACAGCGGATCAATTTTAAGGTTGAAAGGGAAGGGTGTCCCAAAATCGAAGGAACATAATCTTGGTGACCAATACATTCGTTTGCAAGTTACCCTGCCGGATAAAATCGACAATGAATTAAAGGAGTTCATAGAAAACTGGGGTAAGAAAAATGAATATAATCCAAGGCAAAAGGTAAAAATCACATGATAACAAATTACGGCTAAATCAAGTAGGCTAGAATTTATTGTGTTCAAGAAGAGCTCAGGCAATAGTCTAATTAGAATAAGAAAAAGACGCTTTCTGGGTCCTGGAGGTGGGAGAGGNACCTCACGGCGAAATTTAAAGCTNGTAATAGAGAGNGAGGANNATAGAGAGGGAATTTCTNATTCTGAAATNTTATCGGGGCAAATATGGGACCGTTTAGGTTCTAAAGGCCGATTTGTTGCAATANCCATTTTAATNGCAATATTTATGGCGGCTTCGAAAATTTACTATGATANATCACAGGTTGATAGNCTCGTTTTTATAGATAAAACGAGCCAAGCNCAAAATAGNTTGGGNAAAGANTTGTANCAGGCAAATTGCGCATTTTGCCACGGGGATAAGCTCCAGGGTCAACCGCACTGGGATAAAACATATATTGAGGGGAAACGACCTGCCCCTCCGTTGAACGCTTCTGGCAATATAGCGTTGCTTTCAAATCGAGAGCTTTTTGAAATTACGAAATATGGAGGCCAACCCTTTGCTCCGCCAGGCTATATAAATGAAATGCCGGCTTTTGAAATGCTTCTAAAAGATAGTGAGATATGGGCTATTCTAGCTTTTTTGAGGGCGGAATTTTAGATGTATTGATATTATAGATAGAGAAGCTTTGGTTCGACATTTGAAATTGGAGCAAAAAAATGGTTAAGGACTGTAATGACAATGATATCCAAGAGATAGTTAGCTTACTTGGACAGTACTTTGACGGTCTTTATGAAGGAGATACGAACAAGTTTGAAAATGTTTTCCACGAAAGCGCGCATCTTTATTCATCAGATGGCACAAAGATTGACGATTGGGAAAGGTCGTTCTATTTTGAGATGATTAAGAAACGTGCATCTCCATTGGCGCAGAACTTACCCCGGCATGATAAGATTGTTTCGGTAAACAAATCTGGGCCATCAACCGCAATGGCGGTAGTTAATTGTGCTATCCCACCAAAGTATTTCACCGACTATTTAACAATATTGAAAACCTCAGATGGATGGAGGATTATTTCAAAAACTTTCCATACTGATATTCACGATTAAAGTAAAACGATCATTTTCCATCGTCTAACATCATTTTATTTAAACGTAACCGCAATGCGTTGAGCCGAATAAACCCATGGGCGTCAGCATGATCGTAATCGGCTGCTCCTTGCTCAAATGTTACATAATCCGCTGAATAGAGACTTTTCTCGGACTTTCTTCCGACAACAATCGTGTTACCCTTATATAACTTTAAGCGAACGGTACCATTGACATTTCTTTGGCTAAAATCTATCGCTGATTGAAGCATCTCCCGTTCAGGTGAATACCAAAATCCATTGTATATCAGTTCAGCATAACGAGGCATTAATTCATCTTTCAAGTGTGCCATGCCTCTGTCCAGAGTTAAACTTTCGATGGCGCGATGAGCGACATGTAAAATTGTGCCGCCCGGCGTTTCATACAAACCGCGATTTTTCATACCAACAAAACGGTTTTCTACTAAATCAAGACGTCCTATACCATTTTCCTTTCCAAATTGATTTAGCTGCGACAGAAGATTGGCTGGGCTAAGAGCTGTGCCATTAATTTTGGTTGCATCTCCCTTATCAAAACCAATTTCAATATAAGTTGGTTTATCGGGTGCATCTTCCGGAGCTATAGTACGCGAATAAATAAACTCTTCTGCCTCAATCCAGGGATCTTCCAAAATTTTTCCTTCACTAGACGCATGTAGAAGATTGGCGTCTACGGAAAAGGGTGCTTCGCCGCGCTTATCTTTTGCTATCGGAATTTGTCTCGACTCTGCGTACTGGATTAAGTCCTGGCGCCCCTGAAAATCCCATTCGCGCCAGGGGGCTATGATTTTTATATGCGGATTTAATGCATAGTAACAAAGTTCAAAGCGGACCTGATCATTTCCTTTGCCGGTTGCGCCGTGGGCAACAGCATCGGCGCCCGTCATTTTTGCTATTTCAATTTGTCTTTTAGCTATAAGCGGTCGAGCAATGGATGTTCCAAGAAGGTACGTACCTTCATAAACTGTGTTGGCTCTGAACATTGGAAAAACAAAATCGCGAACAAATTCTTCTCTCAGGTCCTCTATGAAGATTTCCTTTATCCCTAGCAGTTTTGCTTTTTCGCGAGCAGGCTCTATATCCTCTCCTTGTCCAAGGTCAGCTGTAAAGGTGACAACTTCACAACCATAGTTATCTTGGAGCCATTTAAGGATAATAGATGTGTCCAACCCCCCGGAGTAGGCAAGAACCACCTTTTTTACTTCGTTGCTCATGTAATCTCCAAATTCTATCGTTGTAATAAATTTTTTAGCGGCATGGGATTATAGGGGTAAGTGTCAAAAACGCCACACCTAGTTTTCTTCTTACTTAGCAAAACTCAACCAAAATTCATTCTTGGTTTAGGAACTAGCTAGCACACGCCCTGCTTTTAAGGACAGAGATCTCCAAGTGCTTCCTAAGCCAAGTAGGATCATAATTAATAAACTTATTCCAAGCGTGAATAAAATAACACTAAAGTCTATTTGAAAGTCACTGCGCATAATTTTCGTAAGTATAAGCCAACTTATTATCACCGATATAACAGTCGCGAGCACAGCGGAAATGCAAGAAAGCAGAAAATACTCACTCAAATACAAAAAAAGTATCCGCATTCGCGACATCCCAAGTACTTTATAAATTGTTGCGTCATATCGTCGTTTTTGCTGTTGGGTCGCAAGAGCACTAGCTAGGACTAGGATTCCGCTTATAAGTGTAAAAGCTGAGGTGGTCCTGATTGTAAATCCAACCGTGGAGATGATGTCTTGCGCATTTTTGATTGCGTCTTTTACACTGATCGAAGAGACGTTAGTCAAAGTATCTGTCACCTTATTACGAACTTTCTCGGCAAAACCTATCCCCGAGGCGTAGACAGCCGCTACTATACTATGGGGAGCTGCTTCCAGGGTTCCTGGTGAGAATATGAAAACAAAATTCATCTGAAGATTGGACCAATCGATATAACGCAGATTTGCTATTTTTGCTTTGATCTCTCTTCCTAAAATATTGAATGTGATAGTATCCCCTATGTCTAAATTAAGACCACGGGCGACATTAGCTCCCATTGAAATAAGAGGTTCCCCCGAGTAGTCGTCTGGCCACCATTTTCCTGAGACTATTTTTGCGTTTGTTGGCTTTTTAGAAGCATATGTAAGCCCTCTATCCCCTCTCACAGCCCAGGCTATATCTTGCCTTGGCTTCACATTTTTAGTTGGTGTGCCATTAATGGCTACCACACGTCCTCTAGTCATTGGTGTCTTCTCCACCTTTGTAACGCCCGGCGAGGTATTTATTAGTTGCATAAAGGTCTCATTTTGATGCGGTTGTATATCTATAAAAAAATACGCAGGGGCTACCTTCGGTATATCGCTACTGAGCCGTCTACTCAAATTTTCTTCTACCAAAGCGACAGTCAGTAACAATGTTAAACCACAGCCAAGGGATAAAATAATTCCGGTTGTTAGATTTCCGGGTCGAATGATGTTCGATAGTACCAGCCGGAAAAAACTTAGCTGTAAGTGCGTTAATCTAAAACACAAGAATTTGGTTGCACTGGAGCCCAGCAAAAACATACAAAACAGCACAGCGACGCCGATTACAAAGAAAAAGGTGAGTCTCTGGTCATTGTTGTTTAGGATAGATATAAGCGCTAAGCACAAAAAAGCGCCTAAAACCCAAATCAAAAACTTAGTTGGGGTTTTAGAGATATCACGCGTTGTGGAGGATCGAAATAAGTAGCCGGGTTTTATCCGCGTCGTTTTTGCTAAAGGTAACAGTGTAAAAATAAAAGTAATCAAAAATCCGTAAACAAAACCAAGAACAAGAGGTTTAAAGAAAATAGCGGAAGGCAAAGTAATTGGTATCGCTTTTGATATTAAATCCGACGTTGCCTTAGGTATTAAAGCTCCTAAAGTAATACCGACTATAATACAAAAAACGCCCACCACTAGCATTTGAGTAAAGTAGATTTGGAATACTAGTTTGTCGTCGCCGCCCAAACATTTTAATGTCGCGATCGCAGAAACGCGTTGTTCCAGATAGTTTCTAGCAGAGTTCCCAATACCCAATCCGCCTACGATTAGAGTAGTAAAGGCAATGAGTGTTAAAAATTGGGTAACTTGATTATTAAAACGATCGAAGCCAGGTACCGCGTTGTCGGTTGTTCGTATTCTCCAACCAACGGATGGGTACTTTTTATTAAGGTTGTTGATAATTTGGTCGGCTGAAGCGCGCTCTTTTAGACGAATTTTGTAAATGTATTTTATGAGGCTACCCTCAACGACGAGTCCGGTTTTTTTGAGTGCTTCAGAGTGAATAAGAACGCGTGGGCCGAATGTTGTAAAACGAATGATCCGGTCGGGTTCACTCTCTAACTCCGCTGTAATAACGAAAGAAGTACCTCCAATTTGGATTTGGTCCCCGACATTAAGATGTAATCGCTGTAATAAAGCCTTGTCCACAATTGCGCCAAAATTTCCTGTAGTTGGTCGTAGAGCAGCGTCGAGATTGATATTAGGTTTCAGAGTAAGTGTGCCCACCAGCGGATAAAAATCGTCCACAGACTTAAGTTCAACAAGTGTTCGTTTTTCGCGTTGTAATGGGCGTGCCATTGCCCGCAAAGTATTTAACTGGGAAGTAGGTCCTATTTGTTCTAGAAAATTTATAATTGCTGGTGAAAGAGGGCGGTGCGAAAGCTCAATTGATATGTCGCCACCTAGGAGACTACGCGCATTATTATTTACTCCCGACGATAAACTTGCTGAAATTGACCCAATGCCTGTGATTGTTGCAACGCCGAGTATTAAACATGCTGCAAATATCTTAAAGTTACCTTTGGTACCTCTCAATTCTCGTAAAGCTAGCGTCACATAAATTGGCAACCAAGTTTGAAAGATATAAAACATTGATAGTTCTCTATGTCAGTTTTCTGAGAGTAGGCCGTCTAGCATAGAGAGGGTGCGGCTACATTTTTTTGCAAGATGCTGATCATGTGTAATGAGTATAAGTGTAGCTCCATATGAAGCTTGAAGATCGAAAAGAAGATTTATGGTCGCCTCGCCAGTCTTTTCATCTAAGTTACCGGTCGGTTCATCAGCAAGTAGTATTTTTGGCTTTTTGACAAAAGCACGTGCAATGGCAATGCGCTGCTGCTCACCTCCTGATAATTGGTCTGGGTAATGTGCCTCTCGATCTAATAAATTGACAAGTTCGAGCCCTTTTCGTGCTTGAGAAAACGCATTTTCCTCTCCAGCCATCTCAAGTGGCAGTGCTACGTTCTCTAGGGCCGTCATATTCGGTATTAATCTAAAGGCCTGGAATACGATACCGACGTTATCTCGTCTAAATCGAGCAAGTTGATCTTCTGACAGATTAGTGAGATCGTTATTTGAAATGAGAATTTTGCCAGAACTTATTGCTTCGATTCCGGCGATCACCATTAAAA
Source organism: Rhodospirillaceae bacterium (assembly GCA_002730675.1). Taxonomy (GTDB): domain Bacteria; phylum Pseudomonadota; class Alphaproteobacteria; order Thalassobaculales; family Thalassobaculaceae. The sequence continues at coordinate 7,331 of PCAV01000059.1, forward strand.
GTGAGGTCTTACCAGCGCCTGATGGGCCAACTATACTTACACTATCGCCTGCACATATTTTTAAATTTATACCCTTTAATATGTTCACTTTACCGGCGCCGCTTTCAAGATCTAGCTTTACTTTATCTAAAGTGATCAGGGGAACCCCCTCCTTTTGTTGGATATTCTGAGTATTTATAGAGGCCATATCGTAAATTTTTCCTTCGCTTGTCTTTACCATTATCACTTATAAGTTTGTAGGATCAGACGCAAGAAGATATGGGATCAATTAGATGCAGATCAAACAAATATTTTTAGTTCTTTTCTTTGGCGGGCTCGTTTCATTGCATGTTTTGACGCCCTGGGGATGCCTTGCTACAGAAATTAAAATTCTTGCTCTTGGCGATTCTTTGATAGCAGGCTATGGACTTGAAGAAAAAGATCACTTTACAACGCAGTTACAGAAGAAACTAAAAAACGAAGGGCTTAA
>PCAV01000060.1 GCA_002730675.1 Rhodospirillaceae bacterium
CAAATCTTTTTGGAAAAACGATTTCAAATTTACAATCTTCAATTTCCCGAAAGATCCGTTCAGCNGCATCCTTTGCNGTAATCATGAAAGGCATTTCAAAATCATTTTGATCGGTTAGTGGTGTCTTAACGAAGCCNGGGTTTATAAGTGTTAACCGTACATTGTATTTCATTAACTCTGGCCGTAACGATTCACACATATTAATCAAAGCNGCTTTACTCGCNCCATAACCTGATGCTGTTGGCAAACCTCTATAACCCGCCAATGATGCTACGATAGCGACGTGACCTTCTCCAGCCGAAACAAATTTAGGAATGATTTCGGACAAAGCATTGACAACACCCATGAAGTTTACCTCCATCAAGGTGCGAACTTTTTCTACCGAAAAGCTATCNACAGAAATAGGCATATGTGTTCCTGCGTTNAGGACAACAAGGTTTGGAAAGCCTATTTCTTTCTCTATCTCAGCAATAGTTTTGACAGTGGCATCTAAGTCTGAAACGTCTAGGGGATATCTATTGATTTGTTTATTTGCAAACTCATTTTGCAAACTTTTCAAATCATTTTCTGTTCTTGCACTTATAGCAACTGTCCATGATTTTTCNGCAAATATTTTTGCTAATTCTCTGCCTATACCTTTGCCAGCCCCCGTAATCCAAACAGTATTAACGATTTTGGTTACTCCCCAAATTTAATTTCAGTCTTTTGATAAAAAACATTGTTGGCAGACATATNTAATAATACTGCCATCCTTTCCTTTAAACTCCATACCAACCCAGCGACCTTTCTGGTCATACCATACCTCATTATCCAAATCACCAGTGTAAGAGTATCTCTGACCTTTAATTTCTCCGTGTCCACTTCGTAATATTTCTACGTCCCCCGCGATAATCTCCACACTGTTTAATTCCCCCGTCAAAGTGTTCAGCACAACCTTCTCGTTTACAACATTTGCATTCCAATGATTAGTTGGAAATAATGGCAATGGCGTTTTGAATTTTTTTTTGGAGCTTTCGATAATAAATTCTCCAGCTTCTTGCCTTCCTTTCAATGAAAATGGTTCCCCGTCGTCATCTACGCTGATTCTAATTTCACTTAACACACCATTTTTCCAATTAGCCTTAGAAAAGTATTTGAAAGCATAAGCGCGTATAAATAAGAGTTTTATCTCTAATTCAAATCGAGTGGTTACCCAAAAATCATCCTCGTCACCCGAGAAAGTAACTCCATGGGATCCAACTTTTTCCCCATCACGTACAACATCAAATAAAATCTTATCTTGATACAAATCAAACGGGTTTTGGGAAAATAAANCCTTTGACTCCAATCCGTGGGGTTGGCCCAATATTATTATAAAAATGAGCGATCCAATATATACGCGAGGTGAATTTGAAGAGAAGTATTTCACTTTTTACTAGTTGCCTAACAAANTAAATTTTTTTTGCATTNTTAAGTTTATTTAGATGNAACTAAGTCATTGAGCAAATTTGCCATATCTACTATCCGCTGCGCCTTTTCCACTATTGGGTAGTCAACAAAATAACCATCCACTTGTATAGATGCCACACCCTCCGCCTCTGCTCTTTCAAATTCGCTTATNACTCGTTTTGACCAAACGACCTCTTCTTCGCTAGGTGTNAATGTCTCNTTTGTTACAGCCACTTGATCAGGATGAATACACATCTTTCCTTGAAACCCCAGTTTCAAAACGTTCTGACACGATTTTAAAAATGCACTGTGTTCTCTAATATGAATAAAAACTGTATCGATTGGAGGCTCCAAATCCCCAAAACGTGATGCCAAAACAAATTCTGACCTTATTGGTAAAAGCTCCTCTTCCGATAAACTCCATTCCATTCCCAGGTCGCGGGTGTAATCTCCACCACCAAAAGCAAGTCTACGAACACGAGATGAGGTTGTGGCAATATCACGTATTAATGCAGCACCTTTGGCTGTTTCGATTATTGGCATAAGCTCAATACCGCCGATAGGTAGATTTCTTTCTCTCTCAAGATTACCCAAAAGCCAATCAACTGATTTAAGGTCAGCTGGACTNTCTAATTTTGGCAGAACGATTCCATCTAGGTTTTCAGTAATAATTGAATAAATGTCTCCAAAACAGAAATCTGTATCGTATGCATTTACCCTTACGAAAACTGCACAATTCCTTTTTTGCTGGAGACGATCATTTATAATTTGCCTCGTTTTTTCTTTTTCTGAAATAGCTACTGCATCCTCTAGGTCTAAGATGACAACATCCGAGCCCAAGCCCAGCGCTTTATCAACTCGTCTCTCATGATTACCTGGAGCGAATAAATAAGTTCTATTTGCGTGTTTTCTCATATTACGCCACTTTCTTTTAATGTACTCAGTTCTGAGTCAGAAAGGCCTAACTCCTCTCGGTATAAGTCCTCATTATGATCACCAAGTCCTGGGCCCAGATTATTAATCGTTCCTGGTGTCTCTGAAAGCGTTGGAAAGACATTTGGGACAGCAACATCTCCTAAACCGGGCACACTCACATGCTTGATAGTTTCCCTTGCCTTAAAGTGCTCATCTTCAAAAATATCTGCAATCGAATTTATTGACCCTGCCGGTACACCATTGTTATTGCACACATCGATGAGTGTTTCTCTTGGCAAACTGCGCGTCCATTTTTCAACCTCTGCAAGCACCTCCACTCTATTCCTAAGTCGTGTGGCTTGCTCTCCAAATTTTTCTAATAAATCTTTACGTCCCATCGCGGTCGTAAGGCGTTCAAACATTTTATCTGTCGTGCATGCGATTGCTAAAAATTTTCCATCTCCCGAGGGAAAATGCCCATGCGGACACGCATTTAGAGTTCCCGTTCCCTCTGGTTGCCTTACAAACCCGTCAGTTGCGTATCTCGGTGCAATTTCATCTAGCGCTCTAAACACACTTTCAAAGAGTGCGCAATCTACTACTTGCCCTTCCCCCGTTGCCTCTCGGTGCCTTAGGGCCATCATGATCCCGATGCAACCATTCATACCCGTCATATAATCACCTAGCGACGTGGAACCTGGAGTAACCGGTATTTCTCCAGGTATACCTGACAAATATGTTAATCCGCCAAAGGCATGTGCTATTCTGGCAAACCCTGGTCTGTCTTTATATGGGCCTGTTTGTCCATAACCCGAAACTCTTAAGAGTATCAAACCTGGATTTATTTTCTTCAAAGTTTCCCATCCAAGTCCCCATTTTTCTAGCGTACCGGGGCGGAAATTCTCACACACTACGTCTGCCGTTTTGACTAGTTTTTTTAAAAGCTCTGCACCCTTTTTCTTACTGAGATCAAGCGTTATTGAGCGTTTATTTCTTGCTTCGTTTAACCATGCGAGAGACTGATCTGCTAGATCCGTTCTNGTACCGTATCTTCTCCACGGGTCACCTCCATTTGGATGCTCCACTTTTATAACGTCGGCNCCAAATTCNCCCATAATAGTTGCAGCATGGGGNGCTGCTATAAANCATGCTATATCAAGCACACGAATACCCGTNAGTGGTTTAGAGTCTTTTGTCATCAGTTTTANCTTTCCGTCTTATTTGAGGGAAACAAGAGATTAGTTCCATATTCCGATAAACTTTAATATTACAAAATTTTAACNNGTGAATACATCGACATCTTATTCATTTTCCAAACAAATAACTATTTCCCTATTTAAATTAANAAATATTGTTNTTGCGATTNANNNTNTTAANACTTTTTACATCATATTTTNTTNGATANATTAGNNNAGATTAACCAGANTTTTTGGGCTTATGTGAGAGGTTTTANAAAGATGCAAGATAAAATTGGATGGATNGGATTAGGNAGCATGGGAAACCGAATGGCNAAAAATCTTGCNAAAAACGGATATNAAATGNTGGTTACAGATAAAATGGACACTTCAGCAGCTCCCNAGAGCGCTCATGTTGCAACTACAAATTCAGAAGTAATNTNAGNAGCNAACATTCTAATCTTATCAATACCCGCAGGTCCAGATACGCTAGAGATNACTCAAGAAATATTAAATTCTNCNANTTCATCNGTTGAAATAGTTATTGACACATCNACAATTGGNATCCCGGACGCAAAGCNAGCAGCTGAANTATTATCNAANAAGGGCATTGANTATGTAGATGCGCCTGTATCAGGCGGAATAGCTGGGGCAGANTCAGCAACACTGGCCGTTATGGTTGGTTGCAAAGAGAATATCTTTAAGAGGATACAACCTATCTTGAAGTGTATTGGCGCTAATATTTTTCATGTTGGTCCCAACCCTGGNCAAGGACAGACGGTGAAACTTCTAAACAATTTTCTCTCAGCAACAGCGATGGCCGCAACGAGCGAAGCTATGGCTTTTGGNACTGCAAACGGCTTGGACATGAATGCCATGCTGGANGTAGTAAATGTTTCCAGTGGAAGGAATNCAGCAACTATGGATAAATTTCCAAATAGGGTCGCCAANGAGGCTTATGATGGGGGGTTTGCTACTANAATGATGGCAAAAGATGTNAGGCTGTACGTTGAAAATGTTTCTAGATCAAACACACCTAGCAGTATAGCGCCAATTGTAGCTGATCAGTTCGCTAAACTGGAAAAAGCTGAACCCGGCTCTGACTTTACAAGGATTTATCCTTTTATTCGGGACAATTCATAAACACTGATGGCTGAACTTATCAATAAACCAAACAGGATCAGTTATCATCCTTTGCACCTGCTTCTGGAAACAACCAAAGCGCGATTATCATAAAAATAGTCAACCCAATTATAACAGTGGCAACAAAACTGTCAGCGTAGGTTGCTTCCAGCCAAGAGCAAAGAGCCCCAAACAATACCACTCCAAGAGTAAGAAAAAGTTTAATTTTTGTCGACAAGAGCTCCAATCTCCAATTTCTGCGAAAACTAGTTCTGTGACCCTCTAATATTTTTTTAGTTGTTTTACAATTCGAGATTTATGCAGCAGAAATTAGGGTTGGTGCTGTACCAGCTACGGTAGTTCTGCGCATATCCCGCTTTTCACCTGTGTCTTTAAATGGCCTTACGCGATGCATACACTGCCGGTTATCCCACATTACAAGATCGCCCGGCTTCCATTCGTGCGCGTAGACGAAGTGCCGTTGAGTAGCAAATTCCATTAATTCCCTTATAAAATCCCGTCCTTCCGGTATTTCCCAACCCAGTATTTTTCCAATATGCGAAGAAAGGTAGATAGACTTACGTTTAGTGAATTCATTTATTCGAACCATTACGTGCTGTACCGGCTTAAACATTTGTTTTTCTTCCTCGTTAAAATCTGAAAAACCAAGCTGACCGCGCGAGTAAATCAGGGAATGTTCAGTGATGAGGTCTGCTATTTCCTGCTTCGTACCCTCGTCTAACTCGTCATAAACTGCCGGCATAAAAGAAAATTCGGTATTTCCTCCAACTTTTGGACTACTTCTACAAGAAAGAATAGAAAATTTAGATGGAATATTCCTGAATGAGCTATCGGTATGCCACAATCTGTTCCCTAGATTAAACATTCGCCTACGGTCACCCTTTTTCAAAATTTCCCCATCTTGATCAAGATTACTTACATCCGCAAACTCTAAGCTAAGACGTCTTTCATTGCCCTTCAAAACATTAGACCCTACATGTAGTTCTAGATCACCAAAGTTTTTAGTGTAGGACACTTGTTCTTCATCAGATAAAAATTGCTCTCTAAAAATTAAAACGCCAAACTTATCCATTCCTTCTTCAATTTGTGTTACCTCGCTTTTTGAAAGCGGGTATGACAAATTAATTCCTGAAACTTCGCCAACAAAGTATTCGTGTACTTGTTCAATTTTTAAAGACATTTCTATCCTACCTCACTGTTAGTTTGACTACGGTACGGTTTTCACTGTCCCTGCTATCGTAGTACGCCGCATATCTCTTGGCTCACTTGCATCATCAAATCGTCTCACACGATGCATGCATTGTCTATTGTCCCAGACTACAAGGTCTCCAAGGGACCAGGAATGTCGGTAGACAAATGGCTGACTTGTTGCATGCTCGGTCAATTCCCGAATGAGGTCTCGCGCCTCAGGTATTTCCCAACCCACTATCGAACCAATATGTGACGACAAAAAAATCGATTTACGCCCCGTGAATTCATTAGTCCTGACCAACCTTTGCGTAACTGGAGCAAAGGCCTTTCTTTCTTCATCATCAAATTCAGTAAAACCAAGCTGTCCTCTCGAATACAGTAAGGAGTGTTCCGTCACTAACTCCTCGATTTCCATTTTTATATCTTGGTCAAGTGCATCATAAGCGGCGGGCATAAACGCAAATTCTGTATCGCCACCACTTGACGCTACACTCCGACAGGAGAGAAGAGAACACTTGGCTGGGATAACACGGTATGAGCTATCAGAATGCCAAAGCCTATTGCCGAGATTAAACATTCGTCTTCGATCAGAACGCCCAAGCAGATTACCATCCTTATCAAGATTGCTAACGTCAGCCATCTGGACATCAAGACGACGATCCTTATCTTTAGTGACGTTGCCGCCTTTTGCTAATTCTATCTCGCCAAAAGTCTTGCTAAAGNTAATTTGTTCTAAATCTGTAAATGCTTGATTGCGAAAAATTAATACTCCAAACTGGTCCAAAGTTTCGTTCAATAGCTGTCCATCTTCTTTCGTTACGACTTGACGGCAATCTATGCCGGAAACTTCTGCAACAAAATGCTCATGCTTTCTTTTGATCACAATAGTCATTTATATTTACAAGCCTCTTTTGTAATCAGGGTTATAACGTGCAGGCGAAAATAATTTCCTTTAGGACGTTTTGGCAACTTCGAGATCGAATTGTATATCAGAGCGTTAGGCTATTAACTTTCCTCAAACTATCCCATTTTTATTAAATTTGGAAAACTGCTCTTTATTTATCCCGCATAAGTCTTCTAGAACACTTTCGGTATGCTCCCCTAGAAAAGGCGGTCGCTCAATTTGAGCAGGAGAATCTGATAGTTTGATGGGACATCCAACAGTTTTGTAATTTCCCCTTGGGGGGTAATTTATGTCCAGAATCATGTCTCTTTCTTTTAAATGGGGATCCTCCAATACCTCGCCAGTATCTTGACACGCACCGCTGGGTACACCCGCATCACCAAGAGTTCTCATAGCCTCATGCTTAGTCCTCTGACGTGTCCAACCCTCTATAATAGGATTAAGTGTATCTCTGTTTTCCCACCGTTTTTCTGCTGTTGCATATCGCGGGTCATCTACTATATCCGGTCGCCCTATTGCTTTCGCAAAAGAACTCCACATTTGTTGCTGGGCAAATATATAAATATAGTCATTTGGCCCACCCGGCGAACACGGGTACGTCGACCCAGGCACATTTCGGCCTAATTGGTTTCCAGTCCGTTTTTGAACACCCCCAAGCCTTTGGTGATCTCTCAAACTTATTCTCATGATATTTGCGACACTATCCTGCATAGAAACTTCTACTTCTTGACCTTTTCCAGTAGCATGTCTTTGTTGTATCGCAGCTAATATACCTATCGCCATATGCATCCCCGTGCCAGAATCCCCAATTGCCGGCCAAACATATGTTGGTGGGTTTTCTGGAAACCCTGTGGCGCACATTGCTCCGCCCATAGCTTGGGCAATAGGCTCAAAACTCTTAAATCCACTGTACGGACCATAGGTTCCAAAACCTTTTATTGTTGCATAAATCAATTTTTCATTCACTTTTGATAATACATCGTAACCCAAGCCAAGTCGCTCTAACGCACCGGGAGAAAAATTTTCAACTAAAACATCGGACGACTCTATTACTTTCTTAAAAAGTTCCTTCCCCTCATCTGTTTTTAAATTGAGTGTTAGACTTTTTTTACTGGAGTTCAAAATAAGAAAAAACAAACTATCGCTATCCTGGTCTCTCATGTTTGTTCTGGCGACGTCCCCCTTCCCAGGCTCTTCTAGCTTTATTACCTCCGCCCCAAGCCAAGCTAGTATTTGTGTGCAAGCAGGTCCTGCTTGATTATGTGTCATATCTATAACCCGCAGGCCATCAAGCGCCTTTTTCATCTTTTTCTCCAAGTTTGCTCATCAGGATTAATAAAATCTAAATTTGGACCCCCTGTTCTGCCATAGCCCCACCAAATTTTTAAGCTAAATAAGGCTTTCTGTCGATTTGACGCAGGCTTCAAGATTGCTCTGTCTCGTGCCACCGGATAATTAATTTGTGGTCTATACTGAGGTCCGCAGAATGTTAATAACATGGCTATTCTATTTTCTTTTGTCACATTAGCACCTGTGCAATGCCAGTCCCTCCCATCGGGAATTAAGGCTGTTCCCGAATTACCTTCAGCGGCCACAGTCTCAATGTCTCTGTCCTTAATCAAATCAGGGTGATGTCCAAACATATGGCTACCAGGAACAAGTCTTGTACCTCCATTTTCATCAGTAAAATCATTCATCATGAATATTACGTGAGAGTAAGCCGCCTGGGCTATCGCAGACCTAGCGCCAGAAAACCGCAGATCACAATCAAATTTTTTTCGCGTCATCGACTCCACCGGCAAATTACGACGGCCCGGTTTAGTTGGTTCGGGGCCCACCACTGATCTTTATGCACATCCATTTTCATTCCACCTGGCTTGGCAATATTGCAAGAGAATGATGAAAGCTGAAATTCCTCACCCAGAACATGGCTGACAATTTCGTGCATCTTATTTATTTCTGACACCGCCAAAAATTCCTCCCATTTATTTGGCAAAAGCCATATCCCCACCGGTCAATGTCATTAGCAACTTTATCAAAATCATTTGCAGGTGCTGGTAATTGTGATTTGGTCCAAGTTGCCATTTTTTATCTCCACTCCAATTTAAAAGTTTGCTTTAGATGAAATTCCGTAGCAAGCCCGTCCACTTATGACCCGCGACTAGAAATGGAAAAATCGTATATCTGGTTATAAACGGTTTCTGGTCATTTTATTGCTAAAAGAGGCCATTAAAGCCAAAATCCGTTTATACTTAGGTGGTTAACTTCAGAATTTATAATAAACTGGGAGTCAAAAAATGAAAATGTTAGCTGCCGTACTCCGAGAAACAGGTGCAAAACGGCCCTATGCCACATCGCAACCCGTTCAGATTGAGGAAGTTGAATTAGCTCCGCCACAAGCCGGCGAGTTAATGATAAAAATCGCCGGCGGCGGATTATGCCACTCAGATCTTTCCGTTATAAATGGTAACAGGCCACGTCCAATGCCCCTTGTTCTAGGCCATGAAGGCTCTGGGGAAGTAGTAGAAGTCGGCGCGGGTGTTCGAGATATAAAAGTTGGCGACCCTATAGTTTTTCAATTTTCGGCTTCATGTGGTGTATGCAGTAATTGCCTTGGTGGCAAACCGCAACTGTGTCTAACCCACGATACTGCAAGGGCCAAGGGTCATCTTATGGCAGGAGGCAGTAGGCTTACCGACAGCACAGGTAACGAAATCGCCCATCAATCTGGTGTTTCTTGCTTTGCAGAATACGCCGTTATCGATAGGGGAACTGCGGTAAAAGTCGATAAAGATCTTCCACTTGCAGACGCTGCTATTTTTGGATGTGCCGTGATGACTGGGGTAGGCGCAGTGCTGAATACAGCACGAATACGAGCTGGCGATACCGTAGCATGTGTTGGTTTAGGGGGCGTTGGCTTAAATGGACTTTTAGGAGCTAAACTTGCTGGGGCAGAAAAAATTATTGCTGTGGATGTAAATGACGACAAGCTCGGGCTTGCACGACAACTTGGTGCAACACATACCGTTAATGCTAAAGATAAAGACCACTTGGAACAAATAAAGGAAATTACAGCTGGGGGTGTTGATTACGCATTTGAATTTGCAGGATCGGTAGCGGCAACTGAGACCTGCTATAAATCAATTAAAATGGGTGGTCAGGTTATAATAGCTGGCTTGGCACCTTCCACGTCACTATTTTCCTTCAGCCCACCAGATATTGTAACATCCGAAAAAGCAATAAGAGGGAGCTATATGGGAAGCTGCGTGCCAGTAAGAGACATACCGAGATATATAGAGTTATACCGACAAGGAAAACTTGCGGTAGATAAACTGATCAATAAAAGTATTGGCTTTAGCGAGGTAAATGATGGATTTGACAAGCTGACTGACGGGTTGGTTATCAGACAAATACTAGAACCTCATGTCGCCTAAAACGACGAATGCAATTTGCTGAGTACAAGTTATCTTTAGTCAATAAGGGACACCAGATATTGCCCATATCCACTTTTTAGCAATGGGACTGCAAGCTCAGAAATTTGCTTTGAGTCGATAAACCCTTTACTGAAGGCTATCTCTTCTAGGCAGGCTATCTTCAACCCCTGTCTGTCTTCAACTGTTCTTACAAATTCGGACGCTTGCAATAAAGATTCATGAGTTCCTGTATCTAACCAAGTGAAGCCTCGGCCAAGTTGCTGAACCTTCAGAGAATTTTGCTCTAGGTAGACACGATTTACATCGGTTATCTCTAGTTCCCCCCTATCGGAGGGTTTAATACTTTCCGCTATATCAATGACCTCATTATCGTAAAAATAAAGCCCCGTAACCGCCCAGTTCGATTCTGGTTTTACAGGCTTTTCTTCTATACTTTTGGCAAAGCCATTTTCATCGAAAGCAACAACACCATATCTCTCAGGATCGTTAACATAATATCCAAAAACAGTCGCACCAGCTTTCAAAGCTGAAGCCTCCATTAGAATTTCAGATAATCCATGTCCATAAAAGATATTATCACCCAGTATTAAGCAACAATGATCGTTGCCTATAAATTTTTTCCCAATAATAAATGCTTGGGCCAGACCCTCTGGTTTTGGTTGAACTTCATAATTAAGAGACAAACCCCATTTACTTCCATCGCCTAACAAGAGCTTAAAAGCAGATTGGTCTTCGGGAGTGGTAATTATTAGTATTTCACGAATGCCTGCTAACATCAGAATGCTCAGAGGATAGTATATCATCGGCTTGTCATATATTGGAAGCATCTGCTTAGAAACTGAAATTGTAAGGGGATATAACCTCGTTCCCGAACCACCCGCGAGAATAATTCCTTTCATGTCTTTATCCCTTTTCACTAGATCAATGCTTGTTTGTTAAAAGTTGGGCAACAACCTCATGCATGCCTTCTTTCCAATCTCTTCTCGGAACACTAAAAACTCGTTCTATTTTATCACAATTTAAAACTGAATTAAGAGGACGCAATGCCGGCGTGGGATATTGGCTACTTAAAATACCATTAACGATTGGCACGCTCATTTTGTAATTCTGGAGCTCTTTGAAAATTTCTTCCGCAAAACCACGCCATGTCGTAGGATTTTTAGACGTGTAGTGAAAGGTTCCCCACGACGGTTCCAGCGTATTATCATTTATTCGCTTGGCAATTAGCAAAAGTGCATCTGCAATATCAACTGCACATGTAGGCACGCCGCACTGATCTTCCACTATATTTAGCTCATTGCGCTCATTAGCTAATCGCATCATAGTGCGAAGGAAATTGTTCCCATGCGCCGCATAAACCCAAGAAGTTCTCAGAATGATATATTTTTCAGTATTATCTCGTATTACAGCTTCGCCGGCCTCTTTTGAGCGACCATAAATCCCTAACGGAGAGACTACGTCATTTTCAAGATAAGCAGTTGATTTTTTCCCATCAAATACATAATCGGTTGATATGTGTATAATCGGTATCGATAACTTTTCACAAGTCTTTGCTAGGTTTTCGGGTGCATCACGGTTTACTTTATAAGCGAGGTCTGGACGGTTTTCGGCGTCATCTACAGCAGTGTAAGCCGCTGCATTAATTACAGTGTGCGGGCGTAAGTTTTCTAAAATGCTCGCTACAGCTTGACAGTCTGTTATATCTAGTTCTGCGCGACTAAAAGCGATAGCGTTAACCTCAAAATTATCCGCGCGCTTTGAAAGCTCTTTTCCAACCTGTCCATTAGCACCAAGTATCAATATTTTTTGCTTGCCTGTACGCATATCAATTTGCTGAGCCCCCCAAACGCTCCCCTTGATACTGCTTCTTTAATATGGGCTCCCACCAGTTTCGATTATCTAGGTACCATTGAACAGTTTTCTTTAGGCCTGTTTCAAACGTTTCTAGTGGCGCCCAACCAAATTCCGATTTTATTTTTGTTGCATCGATCGCGTAACGAAAATCGTGCCCTGGTCGATCCGATACAAAAGTGATTTGTTCTTGATATCTTTTACCATTTTTTCTTGGCGATAGCTCATCCAATATTGTGCAAATAGTTTTTACCACTTCAATGTTACTTGCTTCTGAGCTGCCACCAACGTTGTAACTTTCCCCAAGCCGACCTTTTGATGCTATTTCGTAAAGGGCACGGGCATGATCATCAACATATAGCCAGTCGCGAATATTGTTCCCAGCACCATAGACCGGCATAGCCTCACCTTTTAGTGCTTTTATAATCATCAATGGAATCAATTTTTCTGGGAAATGGTATGGACCATAATTGTTTGAGCAATTGCTCAAAACTACTGGTAAGCCGAAGGTTTCGTGCCATGCTCTAACCAGATGGTCGGCGGACGCTTTACTGGCAGAATATGGGGACCGGGGGTCATATCGCGTAGTTTCTGTGAATGCACCGTTTAAACCTAACGAACCAAATACTTCATCTGTGGAAATATGGTGAAAGCGAAAATGTTTTTTTTCAGTCTCATCCAAGCGGCCCCAAAAGCTTCTTGAAACTTCCAAAAGGTTATATGTCCCAACAATGTTGGTTTGAATAAAGTCACTAGGCCCATCGATTGATCTGTCGACATGGCTCTCTGCCGCCAGGTGCATAATAATATTTGGTCTATATTCCTTTATTACCCTATCTAATTTCTGCACATCACAAATGTCGACTCTTTCGAAGCCGTATTTTGGATTCGAGGATACATTTTTCAAGGAATCTAAGTTGCCTGCGTATGTCAATTTATCGACGTTTAACACGAAACAACCAATTGTATTTATTAAATACCGTACCACCGCTGACCCAATAAAACCAGCGCCTCCTGTTACCAGTATTTTTTTTGCTTCTTCTTTCATTATGGATCAAGCTTAAGATTCATATTTGAAAAATGTAGGCAAATTGCGTAGCTCAGGATAATGGGTATCTTTTTCCGATAAGATGGGCGATTTACTATCGATAGGCCAATCTATATCCAGCTCCCCATCATTCCAAGCTAACCCTCTTTCATTCTCGGGAGAATATGGAGCTGTCACTTTATACATCACTTCAGTATTATCTTCGAGCGTACAAAAACCGTGGGCAAAACCCGCGGGTATAAATATTTGATTCCACAACTTTGCACTTATTTCATAACTAACCCATTTTCCGAAAGTAGGTGATCCAACTCTTATATCTACCGCAACATCATAAATAGCCCCTCGAGTTACTCGTAGAAGTTTTCCCTGCGCATATGGATTTATCTGGAAATGCAAGCCCCTTAAAGTTCCAGCCTTTTCTGATAAAGAGTGGTTATCTTGACAAAAAGATAGATCTAGTCCAACCCGCTTGAATTTCTCAGAATTGAAAGTTTCAGAAAAAAAGCCTCGGTGATCTCCAAATTTATCGGGCCAAACAATCTTTACATCGTCTATTTTAGAGGGTTCTATTTTCACAGCAGATAAACCTATCTTCTTTAATTTCACCGATGGCTCTTATCATTTAATCGACATCTTCGCAATGCAGCTGTAAGACATGCAGATAAAAAGAGGCTAAAAACCTCTGCGTTGATAAATATCTTTTAGTAAAGTTTTATGTTAGCATAATAATCAGTAACAGTTTTTGCTGTGTCATATCGAGGTAAACTTATGCAATCAGTACTTTTTATTTAGGATTAAATATGAAGAACCTAGTTGGTGACGCTGACCATACCGATAATAGCAGGCTTCGCTATAATACCAACATTTTAAAACTTGCGCCGCTTGGGAGTGAATCTCCTGATAACTTGGTCGAGGCTAAAGGGGTTTGTAGCGTAATTATCGTCTCTTATAAAACCGGTGAAGTTCTACTGGATTGTATTCGCTCAGTTCTTAGACAGAGCAAACTGCATCAATTGATACTAGTCGATAATGGAAATACAAAACAAACTGTTCAGCAATTGAACGAAATTGCCGACAAAAATCCAAAATTTGAAATTATAACAGGTCATGGAAACGTTGGGTTCTCAAAGGGCTGTAACCTCGGCGTTAGAAGAGCACGCGGGGAATATATCCTTCTATTAAATCCAGACTCTATATTACAAATTGATACTCTCATCCCAGC
>PCAV01000061.1 GCA_002730675.1 Rhodospirillaceae bacterium
GGCGCAGAAATAGAGATTAACGGAGGCCAGCATGTTTAGAAATGATTTGCAAATTTAGCTTTTCTCAAGTTTGAAATACACATGTGAAACATTTTTATGGTTAACAAAAATTATGACGATAAAAAGATTCTTAAAGACATATTTTTAGGGTCTCTAGAATTAGCAGATCCAGCAAAAAAAATTGAAAACATCAAGTTTGATCCTCCTTTAGGAAGACTTTTTTTCGCAGCTGTTGGAAAAGGTGCAGGACGCCTGGCAAAGGCTTTTTTTAGAACGTATAAAGGAAAAGCCGATGGAATTGTGGTTATTCCTGAAAATGAAAAATGTGATGAATTAGACTGTGAGGTGATTAAAGCTACGCACCCTATCCCCTCACAGAAAGGTTTAGACGCATCCTATAAACTGGTAAAAGCAATTTCAAAGCTTGGAAAGGATGATTTGCTAATTTTTTGTATTTCTGGGGGAGCTTCAGCTTTATTGCCTTTCCCTCCAGAGGGGTATGGTCTTGAAGATGAAATTCATTTAAACAAGGTTTTACTTGGCTCCGGTTTGTCGATTAGAGAAATGAATCTTTACCGAGGAAAGTTTTCTCAAATAAAGGGAGGTAAACTTGCGTTAGCTGCTTCTCCTTGTCCGATAATTAATTTAGTAGTATCTGACATTCCAGGTGGAGATTTATCTCTTGTTGGGAGTGGCCCAACATTTGTTCCGGAAATGCAAAAAATAATTACCAGTAATTTGGATTTTGGTGCAAAAATTAATAAGTTTTTTTCAGAAAATAAAAAAAGATTAAGTGATCTCAAAGACCAAGATGCGGTCGTACTAAAATCACTATGTATTGGGTCTAGTGCTATATTACTGGACAGTGTACAAGCCTATATTGAGAAAAAATATGCATTAAATCTCTTAGTGCTATCCTCAGAGTTTGAGGGTGATGCGGCATCTTTGGCCAAGTTTCATGCATCAATACTTAAAGAGATAAAACTATTTGATCGACCAATTAAAAAGCCAGCAATTATTGTCTCGAGCGGTGAAGCCCACGTAGAGTTACCTAAAAATCATGGAAGAGGGGGTAGAAATTCACATTTTGCATTAGCGTTGGCAAAAGAAATTGAGGGGGTCCCTGGAATCACAGCTCTAGTTGCTGACACTGATGGAATCGATGGATTTGAAAAAAATGCAGGAGCAATTATTTCGGGAGAAACTATCAAGGTGTTGAATAAAAAAGCGCCATCAAAAGATTTTTTGAGGGACTGCGACTCGTTCTCGGCGCATAAAATAGCTTCAAGCCTATTTTATTCTGGTGCTACTGGAATTAATTTAAATGATATAAGGATTGCAATAGTAAGGTGAAGGGAAGTGTCATAATGTCTCGCATTTAGTACTTTTTGTCACAATGCCAAAAAGCCTGTTGTTTTATCAATTTTTTTTTCCTACACTTTATAAAAATTTAATATTTTCTTCAAAAAATCTTGGGAGGGATAATGACGGAAAATAGCGCTACTCTTGATACTATGCCGAAGTTACTAGCTAGGAATGTTAGTAAGTTTGGAGACTCACCTGCTTTTAGAGAAAAAGATCTTGGGATATGGCAAACCTGGACATGGAAAGAGTCCAGTGAAGAAATACAAAAATTATCAAAGGGACTTGTAAAGCTCGGCGTTCAGGAGGGTGATCACGTTGCTGTAATTGGAAGGAATAGACCATCTTTATATTGGTCTCTCTTAGCTTGCCAACACATTGGCGCAATACCCGTACCTCTCTATCAAGATGCGGTTGTAGAGGAAATGGAGTACATCCTTTCCCACTGCGGTGCTTCGTTTGCAATCGTCGGAGATCAAGAGCAGGTTGATAAAATACTCGAAATTTCGGGCCGATTGAAAGGATTTAAAGATATAGTATTTGTAGATCCTAAAGGACTCAGAAAGTATGATGAGAAAAATTTGCATAGTTTTGCGGATATCCTGAAAATTGGATCTAGCGATAGCGCTGAGCTGGATAAAGAATTAAAGAGTCGTGTGGAAAAAGTAACCGGAGATACAACATGTGTTTTACTCTACACGTCTGGAACAACAGGGAAATCTAAAGGGGTCGTGCAAACACATCGAGCAATTATTGGAGCATCAGGGGGAGCCAATCAACATGATAGCTGGACGCATAATGATTATTTGCTTTCCTATTTGCCAATGGCTTGGGTTGGAGATTTCATGATTTCAGTGGCGCAAGGTATGGGAGCAGGTGCTTGTATTAATTGTCCTGAAGGACCCGAGACAATGCAGGTTGATCTTAGGGAGATAGGCCCATCTATTTTTTTCGGACCACCTCCACTATGGGAACGTCTTAAAACTTCGGTTTTTATAAGAATTGAGGATGCTGCATTTTTCAAAAGAGCAGCATTTAACTATTTCATGGCACACGCAGAAAAAGTGGGGCGGGATATTTTAGAAAAAAGGAAAGTCGGATTATTAGATCGTATAAAGTACTCCTTAGGTAACTTTCTTATTTATGCGCCTCTCAAGAACATGCTGGGTTTATCTAATGTCAGAATAGCCTACACTGCAGGAGATTTAATAAGTGCGGAGCTTTTTGATTTTTATCGTGCACTGGGTATAAACCTGAAACAACTTTACGGACAAACAGAGGCATCAGTTTTTCTAACAATGCAAGGTAACGATGAGGTTTTTTCGGATACNGTCGGAAAACCAATTGAAGGAGTGGAGTTGAAAATAGCCTCCTCAGGAGAGATTTTATATAAATCNGTTGGGTCTTTCAAAGAGTACTACAAAAACCCCAAGGCCACCAGCGAAACAAAAGATAAGGATGGTTGGGTAGCGACTGGTGATGCAGGATATATTGATGAGGATACGGGCCAATTACGAATTATCGACAGAGCTAAAGACGTGGGTAAAATGAAAAGTGGAGCACTGTTTGCACCAAAGTATGTTGAAAACAAGCTGAAGTTTTTTCCTAATATATTGGAGGCAGTATTGTTTGGTGACAAAAAAGAGTTTTGCACGGCGTTTTTAAATATTGACATGACTGCTGTTGGAAACTGGGCTGAGAAGAACAATATTTCATACTCTTCCTATCAGGAATTAGCGGCAAATAGTGAAGTTGCCAATATTCTGAAGGAGCACGTAGAAGAGGTTAATATGGCTTTGGCAAAAGACTCCGTGATGTCTGGTTGTCAGATAAGAAAGTTTTTAGTTTTACACAAGGAGCTTGATCCCGATGACGGTGAGATAACAAGAACTCGAAAAGTCAAAAGGGCATTTATAAATGAAAAATATGATGATCTCATCAGTGCTCTTTACTCAGACAATGGATCTGTTGATACGAAAACCGAGGTTACTTATGAAGATGGTCGCAAAGGTTATTTAGAGGCAACACTTTCAATAGTAGATGCTACTATTTATCAACTTCAAGAAGCAGCAGAATAGGAATATACCAGGGATTTAATAAAATGAACGAAAAAGCACCCAAAATAATGATGGAAGTTAAGAATATCAACCTTAGGTTTGGAGGGGTGGTTGCAATACAAGGTGTATCTTTTGATATACATGAAGGTGAAATACGAGCAATCATAGGTCCTAATGGGGCCGGTAAATCGTCAATGTTGAATGTGATCAACGGTTTTTATCACCCTCAAGAAGGAGAAATTTGGTTTGATGGCCAAAAAAGACCTTCTATGGAGCCATACGAGGTAGCGAAGACCGGCATTGCAAGAACGTTTCAGAATATCGCACTTTTTAAAGGAATGACTACTATAGAGAATGTGATGACTGGCCGACAACTACAGATGAATAAAAATATTTTTTGGCAAATGCTTAGATATGGGCCTGCCATTGAAGAAGAAGTTCAACATCGAAAAAGATGTGAAGAGATTATTGATTTTCTTGAAATTAATCATATTAGAAAAACTCCAGTGGGGTCCTTACCTTATGGATTGCAAAAGAGAGTTGAGTTGGCAAGAGCATTGGCCATGGAACCAAACCTACTGTTATTAGACGAGCCTATGGCAGGAATGAATGTTGAAGAGAAACAGGACATGTCTAGATTTATTGTGGAGGTTAATGAAGAATTTGGAACCACAATAGCCCTTATAGAACACGATATGGCTGTTGTTATGGATCTGGCCGACAGAGTAGTTGTATTGGACTACGGAAAGTTGCTGGCAGATGGGACACCAAAAGAGGTCCAATCGAACCAAGCAGTGATTGATGCATATTTAGGAGTACCTCACTAATGGAAATATTACATATGATTTTTATTGCGCCCTTTTTAGACATGGTGGCTTTACCTGACTTATTTTTTCAGGGTCTTTGGGATGGTTTTGTTGGGGGAACTCTTTATGCACTACTTGCTTTAGGGTTTGTTCTAATTTTTAAGGCTTCGGGGGTGTTTAATTTTTCACAACCTATCTTAATGGTGTTAGCAGCATTAGCTCTGGTTAGTTTTTATGAAATGGGAATAAACCCATGGATAAGCGTGGCTTTAGTGTTAGTGATGATGTACGTATTGGCCTTCGGCGTTGAAAGATTAATATTGAGAAATCTTGTTAACCAAGATGGAAACATTTTGTTCATGTCCACTATTGGTCTAACATTTGTCATAATAGGGTCTGCGCAATGGATCTTCGGGGGTGTTCCAAGTTCGATGATACACGCAGAGCTAGGCTTTCCGGTGGGAAGTAGTGAAATGCCAATGTTTGGGGGAGCGGTATATTTTGAGCATATCGACATATCTGCAGCCGTTCTTGCGAGTATATTGATCGGTATTCTAGCGATATTTTTTAGTAAAACAAAGATTGGCCGAGGTCTTCGCGCAGTGGCAGACGACCACCAGGCTGCTCTTTCTGTGGGAATTTCTCTTAACCAAATATGGGTGATTGTGTGGTTCGTTGCAGGGATAGTAGCTCTTGTTGGGGGGATTTTCTGGGGCGCCCGATCGGATGTATCATTTGCGTTACAAATAATCGGATTGAAAGCACTGCCAGTTTTAATTATTGGTGGTTTTACCTCTGTTCCTGGCGCGATTTGCGGAGGGCTGATCATTGGATTAGGAGAAAAAATATTTGAAATTTATTGGGGTCCAATGATGGGCGGAAGTGTCGAAGGGTGGTTCGCGTATGTGATTGCCTTGGTATTCCTGCTGTTTAAGCCACAGGGACTTTTTGGTGAAAAGATTATTGAGAGGGTTTAGGTATGTTTTATAAAGAAACAGGTCAATTTAAATCTAAATATAAGGAAGAATTAGCTGCTTTTCCTTTATTCGAGGACAAAATAGGAATTGGGATATTAGGTGTTTTAACATTTTTAGTAATACCGCTGTTTGGTCTTCCGGGGCTAAATTACGAGTTTGCAATGGGGGCAATTATGATCCCTTGCATGATCTTTATTATCATGACTCTAGGCCTAAATATTTTACTCGGGTTTGCTGGACAGATTTCTCTAGGCACCGGAGCCTTTAGTGGGGTCGGTGCGTATGCTTTCTATAAATTTATTACTATTTTCCCCGATATCAACATAATCATAGCTCTCGTGCTATCAGGTCTGGTAAGTGCTGTCGTGGGTGTGATTTTCGGACTACCCTCGCTCAGAATAAAAGGCTTTTATTTGATGGTAGCAACTCTTGCGGCTCAATTTTTTCTGACGTGGGCTTTTATAAGAGTGTCATGGTTATATAATTATAACGCAAGTGGAGCGATTGAAGGTCCTAACAAAGAGATGTTCGGTATAATTATGATAGGCCCACAAAGTTCGGGAATGACGCGATATTATTTCGTTCTGGTAACTCTTATTGTCCTTACTTGGCTTGCCTCTAATGTTATTAGAGGTCGAATTGGCCGATCATGGATGATGATTAGAGATATGGATATTGCCGCTGAACTTATCGGTATCAGGCCCCTTGTGGCGAAACTATCCGCTTTTGCTTTTTCCTCATTCTACGTTGGAATTGCAGGTGCTCTTATGGTTTTCTTCTGGTTGGGTGCAGCCGAGGCAGAGAGCTTTGATATTAACCACAGCTTTCTTTATTTATTTATGGTGATAATTGGAGGTCTTGGATCAATAACAGGGTCATATATGGGTGCAATATTTGTTTGGGTTGTGCCTGTTTTAATTAAAGAAATTGGAAAATCTGCATTTGGTTTTGATGCTTTCGTAATGGAAAACTTTTCAACAATATTACTAGGTGCTATGATTATTATTATTCTTATACTGGAACCACATGGTCTAGCGCGACTATGGCAAATTACGAAACAGAAGCTGAGACTGTGGCCGTTTCCGTATTAATAACGAGTTTGGTGGAAGTTGGGCCGTTCCACTTTGTCGGGTATGTAGGCTCAAAATAAATGTGCAGCGAAAGCTGTTTAATAGGGAGAAAAAAATGAAAAAACATATTATTGGTGCTGCCGTCGCTTTAGGCACCTTAATTTCAACAGTTAGCATGAGTTTCGCTGAGGAGCTTTTGGTTCCCCACCTTACTTATAGGGTTGGACCATTCGCTGCTAACGGGACTATGGGCGCTAACGCTATTACCGATTATTTCACAATGCTTAACGAAAGAGACGGTGGTATAGGTGGATTAAAAGTTAATCCGGAAGAGTGCGAGACAGGATATAATGCGCAGAAAGGCGTCGAGTGTTATGAATCCTACCGAGGTAAAAACCCGTTAATGCATATACCGAATTCAACAGGTATTACGCTTCAGTTGTTGCAAAAAGCACCTGAGGACGAAGTTCCAATTTTTACGATGGGTTACGGATTGTCAGCTGCTGCAAAGGGAGAAACTTTTCCTTGGGCATTTAACTATCCCGCTTCATATTGGTCTCAAATGACGTCAATTCTTTCATACATTGACAAAGAGACTGGTTTGAAAGGTAAAAAACTTGCCTTTTTGTATCTAGATGGTGGTTACGGACGTGAGCCTATTCCATTATTAGATAAACTATCTCCTCAGATGGGATTTGATGTTGTTAAAATTCCAGTAGCTTTTGCCGACTCACAAAATCAAGGATCTCAATGGCTAACCATTAGAAAAGAGA
>PCAV01000062.1 GCA_002730675.1 Rhodospirillaceae bacterium
TGCTGGATCACTCAATGTTTTTGTATCTAGAATTGCAACAACAGAGAGGCGGTTTTTGCTCTTAACCTGCAAAATTACACTACAAAGAAAAGTGTATTGATCTAATCTATTATTAGAGGTTTGTATTCTTCAATTTTTTAACTGAAGCTCGTTTAATAAAGAATTTATAGGGATTGGCATATTAAATCCGCAGGCTCTCCTCTTTAATATGATTATTTAGAATCTCATCATTTTCCGAATAATCCACGGGACAATCAATTAAGTGAACCCCTTGAGAAGAGATGCATGTTTCCAGAGTTTTTATTAAGCTTTCTGAATCATTCACTCTGTAGCCATTTGCTCCATAACTTTCTGCATATTTAATAAAATCGGGGTTTTCATATTCTAACCCCCAATCTTCGAAACCCATATTTGCCTGCTTCCAGCGAATCATTCCATAGCTCGAGTCATTCAGTATAAGGCAGGTTATATTCATCTTTAATCGGACGGCTGTTTCTAGTTCTTGCGAATTCATCATGAAGCCACCGTCTCCACANACAGCCATAACTTTTCTTTCTGGATATACTAAATGTGACGCCATTGCAGACGGCAAACCAGCACCCATCGTTGCGAGTGCATTATCCAGCATACAAGTGTTTGGTTGATGGGCCGCATAGTTGCGGGCAAACCATATTTTATAAACACCATTGTCTAAACAAATCATTCCGTCATCTGGCATTACCTTACGGATATCNGCAACCAGTCGTTGGGGGTATATTGGAAATCTGGCATCGTCAGCCCCTTTAGCGATATTCGCATCGTGGTGCTTTTTAACCTCCATCATGCGTTCAAAGTTCCAATTTTTATCACTTTTTGCTGCGAGACCTGTTTTTATTTGCCATATCGCATTTGCTATATCACCGACAACTTCGAATTGCGGAAAGTAAACAGGGTCAACTTCTGCGGGGCTAAATGATATGTGAATAACCTGTGTTCCTTCGGATACAAGAACTGGTTCGTTCTCTGATGANTGACTTGTCTCGTGATCTCTTGCCGTTCCGTGTGCCATAAAAAATGGCGGTTTCTCAATAACGTCATGCCCAACATTTATGATCAAATCAGCGGCCTCGATTGCTCGATGAACAAAGTCGCCACTGGATAGAGCCGCGCANCCCATAAACAAAGGATGGCGCTCATCGATTACACCTTTTCCAAGCTGGGTGCTTACGAATGGAATGCCGGTTTCGTTGACGAACTCAGTAAGCATATTGCTNGTCAATTTCCGATTTCCACCGGCGCCAACTACAATTATTGGGCTTCTTGCGGCTGCGATCTTATCGACTGCTGCGTCTATTGATTTATTTTCAGCAATTGCACGTCTTACAGACGATGCTGGAATAGGCATTTCATCTGAATGTTCATCTGCGATATCCTCTGGAAGTTCTANATGTACTGCACCTGGTTTTTCCTGTTCTGCTATTCGCAATGCTTCTCTTACTCGGCTGGGNATATTGTCTGCTGCAACCAATTGCTCAGCATACTTNGTAATCGGCNTCATCATTTCTACGACATCGAGTATCTGAAAACGTCCTTGTTTAGATTTTTTCACAGGCTTTTGACCCGTTATCATCATCATTGGCATGCCGCCCAATTGGGCATATGCAGCGCATGTCGTAAAATTGGTTGCTCCAGGGCCGAGCGTGGCTATACAAACTCCTGTTTTACCGGTTAATCGGCCATAAACGGCAGCCATAAAACCAGCACCTTGCTCGTGCCGTGTTAAGATTAACTTAATTTTCTTTGATCGTGAGAGACTATCCAAAAAGTCCAGATTTTCCTCACCGGGGATACCAAATATGTACTCAACACCTTCTTCTTCTAGTGCCTTTACAAAAAGATCGGAACCTTTGAGCATTTGTTTTCTCCCCGCTACGATTTTTCTCAATTNGATCTTTTAAGCGTTGNCATCAAAGCATTTATTGTAATCGATACACAAGAAATATAAATCAATAGTAATGTTCTGGTAACGGTTACAATTTAAGGGGAGAGCCATTCTCCTCGCCAATTCGTCGTTCTTTTGTAAAGAGCACGAATGTGTTTATTACCTAAAAGCAGCAGTTCAACGGATTGTATATGACATATTAAAATAGCGAAGCGTTCCTGATCTGGGACTTGTTCAAAGGCAAGTGGGTTTGGAATGACGGTNCCNGGNCTAGGNATAGTTCCATAAGCGACCCTGGAGTTAATTGGAACTTCTCTCCAGATTGGAATGGTAATGTCGCCAACCTGGACTTCAACCTCAACGCCCATCTGAATTTGCAANTGAACTTTGGGTAACCAAATATGAATTCCTGCACGGGGGTCTCTGTCAAGCTCAAACATTTTTGAAGAAGTTGTGTCAGTGTGGAATTCTANCTCGTTATTTTTCCTATCGCTTCTTCTCATTACTAAAGTCCGAGCTTTTGGGAATCCATCCGAGCTTAATGTCACAAAAGTAGGGTGACGAGCTGGTGACTTTTTATCAACTTTCCCACGCGAGATTTGTGACCAAGCAAAATTTAAAAAATCGTCTAATTTTTGAAAAGTTTTCATTGGAATGATGCTTANAAATTTATCGTAGNGTAATAAACGATGGTTNTTGGATAGATAAAGCGTCTCGGTGTCTGATACCATAAAAAACGTTTGCTAGATGGAATTAATTTAGTTTTGGGGTTGGTCTAATAGTTTTCTCTNTTGACATTAACATCAGAAGTTTCAAACAAAACTCAAAATTTGTGGTATAAAAATATAGAGTTATAAATGGCACTNTTAGTTTGTCAGAGTGGTTTTAAAATTAAGAAATACGCNAAATAAGATGGTTCGTAAAAAATAGCACCTTGTCATTAGGATAGCTATCAATAAAGACCAACCCAAAGGAGGCTTCAGGTGGCGATATCAGGGAAATGTTTGTGCGGATCTATTGAAGTTCTTCTAGACGAGGCACCAGATCAAATCATTGCTTGTTACTGCAAGAGTTGCCAACGCGCTACCGGGGGCGCGGCCTCTTATAATTTTATCAAGTCTGATGAGAGTGCAAAAGTCGTAACGGGAAAGACAAAGGCCTATTATGAAACGGCTGACAGCGGTAACAGTTTACAGCGGCATTTCTGTGGTGATTGCGGGAGCCCCATTTATTCCGTTACAACATCATATCCAGGTGTAAAAATCTGGAAGGCGGGTCTTTTCGCAGATCACGATGGGATGGAGATTGTAACTAATATTTGGTGTGATAGCGCGCCGACCTGGGCGTCAGTTGATAAGTCCATTCCCTCTCATGCAAAGGCAAGACAGTAAAAATTATTAGGTATGGAATGGCTAACCTAGATTTTTATGATCTAGAAGGTTTTTATTAACGTAACATGCAAGTCTAGATCATCCCTGCTAATAGACATCAGTGGCAAATTTTCTTTCAGTTTCTCTTTGTAGGGGAGTGTAAAGGGAAGAGAGTTTGTCACTGGGTAACCCTTGTAACCTGAAAATTAGAAATAATGCCGAAGCAAAAAAATGTCTTAGGGCTAGATATCGTAGCATGTAGCGTGGATCCGTTAACCGGATTTTTCCGAGACGGCTGCTGCAACACTGGAGAGGGAGATGTTGGCACCCATACCGTCTGCGCTATTATGACGGAAGAATTTTTAACGTTTTCAAAAGCTAAAGGCAACGACCTATCCACACCAAGGAAAGAGTTCAACTTTCCTGGATTGAAGCCCGGTGACGTATGGTGTTTATGCGCGCTCAGATGGCTTGAAGCCAAAAATGCAGGATGCGCCCCCAGAGTGCGTCTAGCATCGACGAACATTAAGACTCTTGAATTTATAAATTTAGAGGATCTTAAACAATACCAGATCGACCTTAATTAAGTTGCTTAATATTAGATGTCTTATGGCCTTGACCTTCCCCTAACAGGAAAGGTTATTTTAACAAATATGGTAGAAAAGTTCGTACAAGCTCCAAATAGCTCAAATATTGAATGGAACTGCACTCCTACTTGGAGAAAAGCTAGTTATAACACCTCGTGGTGTTTATTAGGCTGTTCAATCGGCGACATGGGCACAATTCTATATTTTCAGTTGATGGAAATAGTCTGGCCTGTCTTTTTGATTATGGCACTGGCTATTTTTAATGGCCTAGTAACATCTATTCTGTTGGAAACTATTATCCTCTTTAAGCAAATGGGTCTAAAGCTCGCTGTAAAAACGGCACTTGGTATGTCGCTAATTTCGATGGTTTCAATGGAAGTTGCTATGAACTTAACGGATTTTATCCTAACTGGCGGGGCTATGCTGAATTGGTGGGTCGTTCCTATTATGCTGGTCGCCGGGTTCATCACACCACTGCCATACAATTATTGGCGGTTAAAAGCGCTTGGAAAAGGTTGTTGCGCTTAAAATAAAGGGGAAAATCAATATAATGTTAAGAAGCCGTAATTTGGCGGTGGTTGTGTTAAGTTTATTTTTGGTGGTAGCGCCTATTACCTCGTCAAATATATCAGCTCATAGTGGTGTCTCAAATAAAGACGTTGCCGCCCGTATGACCTTGATGTCAAATATGGGGCGTAGCATGGGGGTGCTAGGAAAAATGCTCAAGAAAAAAGCGCCATTTGACCAAGGAAAGGCTGTCGAGGCAATAAACAAGATAGAACAGTTGGCTTATGGTACGGTTAAGGCCTTTGATAAAAAAGTGTTAGATTCTAAGTCAGAGGCAAAGGAGCTAGTATGGGAAGAGTTTGAATCCTTTGCCAAAATTTCAATCGATCTTGCTGCAAGCGCAAAACAAGTATCAAGTTCTTTGAAAAGTTTCCGCGACCTGCGCCCTGCGCTTATTACCCTCTCACAGGGTTGTAAAGAGTGTCACTCAAGGTTCCGCGAATAGCTTATTAATGAAAATTCGGGACAGAATTACATTTAAGAGGTCTATCGTTATTCTCCTTCTCTTTACTTTAGGTTTAATTTCACATTTTATCCTAACATCGCCAAAACATTTACAAACTGGGTCAATCTTAGATCTCGAGGGAGTTTTTGTTAGAGGCGAACGCATTTTTTATGCGGCGGGATGTGGTAATTGTCATTTAGGTTCGGATACGTCAAAAAAACTTTTATTGGCGGGAGGGACGGCGTTTGAAACGCAGTTTGGAACATTCTATGCACCTAATGTTTCAATGAGCAAAGAGTACGGAATAGGTGAGTGGTCTTTGGAAGACTTTTATCGGGCGATAAAACTTGGTCAAAGTCCGGAAGGTAAACACTATTATCCCGTTTTTCCCTATACCAGTTATTCCAGGATGTCCGGCCAGGATATAGTGGATCTATGGAATTTTTGGCAAACATTACCTATCAGTACCAAGCCGTCAAAGGAACACAAATTGTTTCTTCCGTTTAATATGAGAAGTAATATTGGCGTATGGAAAAGCCTTTTTATGAAAGATGAGTTTGTCGGGGATAAACAAAATCCTGCTACATATTTAGTCGAAGCCCTTGCTCATTGCGCGGAATGTCACACGCCAAGGAATATGTTTGGGGCCTTGAAAACTAAAAAGTGGATGCGGGGAGCATCTAACCCGAATGGTGAAGGTCAAATTCCAAGCATTCATCCAGATGACCTTAAATGGACACAGGAAGAAATAGCTGAATACTTACGTTCCGGTTTAACCCCTAATTATGACGTTGTCGGCGGAAATATGGCTTTAGTTGTTGAAAATCTCTCCAAATTAAGTGATGAAGACTTGCGATCGATTGCGTCATATATAAAAAGTGTTAAATGAACGTAATAAATACTGTTAAGTTTGGGGTGTTTTTTCTGATTTTTGTTTGTTCCCTGGTTATTGTTCTCCGCTATGCTGAACCAGTTTTTATGTGGCAGGTTAAGAATAACATTTTATCTAAAGTTTCCAGTTTAACTGAGGTAGGAACAACAGTTTTTAAAACACGGCAAATTTATTGATTAAGCCCATAAGCTTCTTAGAGTTCTATAAACATGACATTAAAACAAAAGTCGTTGGATAAATATGCGCAGTATTTAGAAAACTTAAGCTCATCAAGTATCAACTCATTAAACAATTACGTGGCAGACGATGTCAGATTTAAAGATCCTTTTAATGACGTTAAGGGAAGCGAGAATATGAAAGCTGTTTTCCTTCATATGTTTGATCACGTTGCGGACGTAAAATTCAGAATCAATAGGGTTTATCGAAACGATGACGGTGGATGCTTGGAATGGACCTTTTGCGGGACGCTTATGAATAGAAATTGGTCGTTTGATGGAACCTCGATTGTAATACTAGATACTAACGGCCTTGTCTTGGAACATATAGATCACTGGGACGCGGCATCTTCTTTTCTTGAGAGAATCCCAATCCTAGGTTGGATAATTAAATTGATCCGAAAAAGAATTATGGTAACAGGATGACCGCAGATGTTTAGTCTTTTTGAAGTTACTTGTTACTTTATCGGTTTTACAACTGCGGTAGCAACGTTGTTTTGTCACGGAAAGCAATCCACCTTTACTAGAAATAATCAAAGATTGCAGACGGCATATGCTGATGTAAGTTGCGATTTAAATAAGAGAATTACTTTTAGAAAAGTAATCACTTTTATCGGTTTATGGACTGCTTTGATAGGTGTTGGAATTGCGGAAAGCTAATAGTCACAATCCAACACCCGCTATATTAACTATCGTGCTAATCGTTTAAGCGTAGAAATTTGGCTGTATCATTTCTTTAAAGTTTAGTAGATCGACTTATCTAAATTCTAGAGGTTTAAATTAAGATGCGAATTCACGCTAACGGTGCTCTTTTAGAAGAGGTTAAAAAAATATGAGATGGCGAACACCAATTGCAGGATTGACAACAATCCTGTTTCTTTTTTTTTACAGCGCAGTGGTCATCAATATAGCTGATTTTATTCCTGAGCATCTATTTTTTCAGACCGTTTATTTTTTAGTGGCAGGTCTTATTTGGATCCCGGCAGTCGTAAAGTTAATAGGTTGGGCTAATAAAGACGGATAAGAAAGCCCTTTCGGGAAAAAAGTAAAGAATGTCGCTTTATTTAGCGCTTACGAATTTCTGGCGAGTGATTCATTGTTGTATTGAAGAACTTTTGTCCTAGAGGAGATATGGGGCAACATGGGGAGAGGGAGCACTCTGATATCTGTTCGGCTTTTTCTTCAGCAATTTGCCATAACCTTTTCGTCTGAACGCTTGGTTAACGAACAAGTATGTAAGTTCTCGCTTCTTACTATCGAAAGTAGCATAGCCTATTGTTGTATTTTCATTTTTTACTATGACGGTATCTGGGTTCTCTACGTCGACAGTTTCCATGCAGACACCTACGATTTATCTTAAATGAGAGACGTTATTTCGATTTGAAAAAAAAGTCCAGAATAGCCCACATTGAGGCAAAAATTCCGATTATAAGAAGGAGTTCCATAGCATTAATAGTAGTTAAAGGTATGGAAATTACGTAACAGGGTTCTGTTTAGATCAGTTAAAGCAAATTTTAGAGGAAAGTTTTCAATCTTTTCCTTGGTTTATCTGCCATCTCTTAAGTAATTGGAATAGATAAATCGTCATCTTTTAAACAAATTGAACAAACTCACGGGTTTTAGATGTTATGAGTATTTATTATTCGTCGGTCATTATTTGTTAACTCAAATGGAGCTTTTTGAATGAATAAAATTTTTCTAGTGGTAATGTTCTCCGCGGTTGTCTTTTGTCAGCCGACATATGGTGCAATGTGGCGCGCCGATGAAGAAAATACTGTTCGAGTGGATTTACGTGAATGTGAAGCCGCAGCTGAGGATGGACTAAAAGTTGGCAGTGAAAGGATAGGGAATAGAAATCGGTTTGTGTTTGGAGAGGAGAGAAGTACCTCTCGAAATTATGAGGTAAAGTATTTTCTGTATAAAGATAAATTATGGTGGATGGGCGCGTATAAGTGGGAAAATCAGTCTAGAGATAATAATAGAGCTGAACGGCGATTCTTTTGTTATGCAGCACCATTGGAGGAACCATCACTTGCTAAGCAGTAAAGGGTGCAATAACGTTTTATCACCAAGGGATATTTCATTAATGACTTGATACTCGATCAAGTTTTGGAACCTGCTGAGATGAACATAATAAATGTTGGCCAACAACTTGTAATTCTTTTTGCGTTATTGCTTGTAATTATTGCACTCATCGCTGTAATCATTTATCACCAAGATGCGACGTCCTCGTTTGTCGGTTCTTTTTCCTATAAACAATCAGAGAAACTTACTTTTTTTGTATATCCCATCTGTCACTGAGTGGAAGACATCGGCTTAGATCATGTTAGTTAGAGTGGTATTATCTGCGCTTATTATTTCAAGTGTTGTATTTAACTTCTTCTTACCAGAAGCAAAAGCAGAGATACGTAACAGTCATCTTAAATTCGAGGGCGGTTGGATAAGAGTTACGTCTCCTGGTCATCCAATGACGGCGGGATATATAACAATTTCAAATAACGGATCGAAAGATGTTGTTCTAATGTCAGTTTCTTCTACTGTTGCGAAAATCGTAGAACTCCATGAAACGACATTTAATAATAATATAATGAAAATGAGAGAGCTTAAGAATGGCATAAATATTCCAGCTAACGGTATTATTCATTTGAAACCGAAAGGACTTCATTTGATGTTTAAAGGGTTGAAAACGAAGATTAAGGAAGCGAAAAAATACAAAGTGAAATTCACCTTTATGAATGGCAGCGAGGTGGAGGTTTCTATGTCAGGGAAAAAAATAGGAGCAAAATCAACGACAGGAAAACACAAACACTAGCCTTGTCGTTTTGGTATTAGTAAGAATTAATTATGAAGGAGAACAAGTTTTGAGTTTAAAACAAACCAAAAAGTTATCGATCTACTGTTTGGTGCTCGTCGGCGGACTAAGCTTCTTTTGTAATGAGGCAATGTCACACCATACAGCGAAAGATGGGGATCCCAAGGAGCGTCTTTCTACAATAAAAGACGGTGAATAGCTGCTGCTTCATCGTCGCGACTAAATTTTCTGAACTCATACCAAAAAGACGATTCGGATTAAATATTATATCAGGATAGCTGTCCTGAAGCTTATTTGCGACAGGATTTCATTTGTTTGAAACGTTGCAGGTGTCACTCTTTTACAGAGAAATTTGTCGATTTGGTTAATTTATGGCCCGGCTGGGAATTGCAACTTATTTCGTGTTTACATATCTTTATTATAATAAAAAACTTTTCTATTATGTATCTAGATTTTCAATACTTTAGGTTTTTATTATGTCAGATAGAGAAATAGCCAACATCTTGTGGCTGCGAATAAAAGGAAAACCCATTCCAGATTACTACACTGACGAAGACTGCGAACAAATAATTTATAGATACTGGCATAAAGGAATGGAGGGTCAGGAAGGCTGACAATACCATGTCCTTTGCTCCAATTTTTTATTTATGAAATAGCGGGTCGTACTCAGCTTATTGTTAAAGATACAGCCAATAACTACCACAAAGTCTCATCAAGAAATTCAATTCTTTGAAGAACGTCGTAGTTTTTGACTCCCGCGATCCATATTTAAAAACCAGAAAAAATATCTTTCATCAACAGTTCGTAAACTTTTTCTCATTCCAGATTAACGACCCTTTGTTTTTAATTTTATCAGGCGGAAATGCCCTAGCGCTACTGGGGTGATATTGGGGTCAGTGCGAAAGGAATATGTTTTTCAACATATGGTTCGACCATCTTTTGAAAATCCGGATTTTCCATCATTCCTTTCATCGCTGCTTCATCAACGTCAAAAAGGGTGATAACTGCTGTTTTATCATTCGCTTTGCCTACTAATGTTCGGTTTTCATTACAAATTTTGGCTCTGTTATCTCTATCTTCCAGAAAAAGCTTGTGCCAATCTTCGTACGAAGATTTTAATTTAACAATTATGTGGATATCCATATTTTACTCTTTCTATTTTTCTTTAACTCAATGATAAATACTTTAAACTAATAGAGAATCAAAGGACGTTCTAAAAAGAACGGATTCCATTCAACTGCAATGATAAATCATTGGGTGTCTTAAATCCATTGATTGGAATATTTGTCATAGTATTAAGTATTTACTTGGTCCAGACTAATAACACGCGAACGTTTGAAGACAGAAAATAACAATTTTTATTTTTTAAAAGCGAATTGGAACCTTCGAATGGAAGATGCAAAATCAGCTATTTTGGGCCACCACGAGGCAATAAATAAGCAGGACACAGAGGAATATCTTGCTACTGTAAAGTTTCCTTTTACTTACCAAAACTTTAATGGCGTCGCTTTAACAGCGGAAACGGCGCAAGATTACGAAGATCGACTGGAGATGCCGTGGGAAATAATAAAAAGGACAGAGAAGGAATGGGCTTATTCATCATTAGATCTTTTAGAAGAAGTTGCTCGGTCTGAGTCGTCCGTCGTTTTCAAGGTTGCAGCCAGCCGAATAAACAACTCCGGAGACACCGATATTGTTATTCATGCTATATGGATTGCAGTAAAAACGGATGGAAATTGGGGGATACAATTTAGACACAATTTAGGAAAACCGGTAGCTTAGTGCGATAAAAAGCGTAAAAAATTTTACTAACTCCAGCGAACATCGTCATTTAGGTCATGGGCTGTTAATAACGTTGTCGTATAAACAGTTGTCCAATCGCATAGATCATAGCGTTTGCTCAGCTTCCTCCGTACTTCTTTTTCTTCATGAGTAACAGGGATTTTTGATCTCTCCCAAACGGCGAGGTTAGGACGCCTTGTTAACAAAAGGGTACGCGTGTTGTTGTTGGCATCCGCATCGTTGTCTAATTTCCAAAGTCCTATGATTTTTGAGTCATAGTTTTTTTCGAAATCAGGCCAGGCTTCAACACATAATTGTATAAATTCGTCAAAATTCTGTTTAGGAGTTTCGAACCACCTAAATGCATAATTTCCTTGTTTCGTAGGTGGTTCTTCAGATGTTGGTTTTACGGTGGGAAACATGAAATTTTTTTCAATAGAGTCAATTGTTCTTATACTACTGAACAATTCATCAGTGGTTTTATTTGCTAATTCGGCGTTCGGCCAGATGGATATAACTGTGAGGGTATCTCTCGGCAATCCAATTTGACTTCTCCAAATCCCGTAGAGCTTGGTACCGTGTTTACTTTCTTTGAAGAGCTCGGACGCCGCAATTTTTGTTGCCGTCGATTTCCATGTTCGCGGTGAACAATGGACCCGGTTATGTACGTAGAACTCCAAGGTTTATCCGTTCTTTAATAATATTTAATATTAAATTGCTATGGTTATACATTAGATAGAGCCGGAATAAAAATGCTTACAAAAACAAAGATGGGTTCAGTGTTGCTAATTAGGTAGGCTTCGATGTTTATTTTTCGTTGAGACGCGAGATAAATAAGGTCGACCGAAGCAATAAGCCATTAGCCCTATACTTAAAGGCGTAAGCGCAAGTATTAGACTCCAACTTAAAATCGAAATAGACATGATTGACCGTTAACTGATTTTTAAGAACAGAACTGCCGTTAAAAACGTATCGCTGGGAGAGCTAAAATGCAGCAGCAATTTGAGAAGGCACCTAAAACAGCCAACCTGGATTGATGCCGTGAGTTGCGACGCAGACGCTGCAACTTATTTTGTGATACGAGCGAATAAAATGCGTGGAGGACACTAATGTTTATGTTTCGAGAACGCTTTTAGTTGGTGCTGTATTTCCATTTTGCATATTTAAGCTTTTAACAACTGAGCTAGATTAGATTAAATTTTTTTATATCTGTTTTTTTAGCTGCCTGATATTTTACTCAAGCAACAATTTAGCTCTATGTTTGCAAAGAAGGATAAAATATACTCCGGCTTTAAAATTACATGTAAGAAATAATATCAACTATCGCCCCAAAGACAGCAAATGCACCGAGAATAATTAAGATGGTTTCCATAACGGGATCCAGTATTAAATTGTTTAAATGGATTTATAAAAGTAAACCTACTCACTTGACTAACATAGGTTTGAAATTCGTTCTGTCGAGAATGAAAATCTTTTCTTATTAAAATAATAGTTTAACAGTTGGTTTCAATTCAGTATTTATTGTATCCCTCTAGGCTATATCCCGCTAGATGGTTATCAAAATTAATAATTTAAAAAGGTTAAATTTAAAATGAAGCTTTTTGGAAGTTATGGGTCTCCATTTACTAGGAGAGTTGGCGTTACGCTACTGATGTATGGTTTTAAATTTGAGCATGTAGCACTGCGATCAAGCGTACCCGAAGAATTAGAAGAACTCAAACAGTTAAATCCCCTGGCACGTGTCCCGGCCCTCCAAACTGATGAAGGAATGGTGCTTGTGGACAGCACTACGATACTGGATTATCTTGATCAGTTAAAAGGTTCCGATGGTCAATTAGTGCCAACAACAGGTCTTTCCAGAACAAAAATGTTGAATGTGATAGGTATCGCAGCTGGTGCAGCGGAGAAGGCGGTCGCTTGTTATTACGAAGAAGGTGTTAATGCAAAACGTCCATTAGATAAAGTTTATCGACCTTGGGTTGATAGGATGTACGAGCAAACGAAGGATGGGCTCGATGCATTAGAAACGATGGTTGAGGGACCTTGGGTTATGGGTGAAACTATTACACAAGCTGATGTGTCCATTGTTTGTTTTTGGGACTTCATTATAAAAAATCGCCCAGAATCTGCGCCTGGAATTATATGCCCGAAACTGGAAGAAATTTCGCTTAAAGCAAATGCTTTAAAGGAGTTTGCAGCAACCGTTCCGACATAAGGTTATAATCTGACCGCTAGTTAGCAAAATAAACCGTCTGCCTGCTCACATGCAAATCTTGTCACTGATGTACGCAGATATTTAATTTTCGTCTACGTAACAAAAATATAATAAATATCTCGGTGACAGTAGTCTTAAAGTGGTTTCTTATGAATGAGACTTATTTTTTCGATAGACGATTAAGGAGTTTAAGTTATGGCTAATTATTTTGTTATATCACGCGCAAAACCAAAGTCTGGATACGCTGCTACTGGCTTGAAACATCTCAAAACGCTAGCTGATTTCACTAAAGAAAATGGGGCGGTTCACTGTGATGTAGGAGTCCTTCAAACTGGAGCTAACGCTGGTTCATTAATTGCTGCCATGTTTGTTGAGAAAATGGCCACGATCGAAAATATTTTTGATCATTTTCCAAATCAAGAGTTTTATAAAGAAATGTTTTCGACAGGTAACATGGAAATTACCGGTCGTGGAATTGGTCGAATTCACCACCGTGAGTCGGGTTCTTCGGACAAACCGAAATATATGGTTTTAACAAAATTTAGTTCAAAAACTGAAATGCTCGATGAAGCAAAACAAGTGATGGGTATATTTATGGAAAACGGTGCTCTATCATGTGGTTATGCAACGTTTGGCGCAGGTGACTATGCCGGTGACAGAGTGATGGGCGTTCGGTATCCGTCACTTGACGCTATTCAAAACGCATATGAAGCAGCCAGAGCAAGTGAAGTCTACGCGTCGGCTCTGTCAGACGTAGAGTTGCATTTTCGGAATGTAATCCGTCTGGGATAGAAAACTTCAACGGCACATTTTCTTTGTGGGCCCCGGCTTTTTTGTATCAGCAAAATCCGTTATGTCGGGGCTTACTTGCATAATTGATTTTATATAGGAAACAAATCACAGTCACAAAAATTATTTAATTTTACTGTATTGTTCTAAAGTTCTTTCTTTAAAAAAGTCAAAGAGGTTAGATTAAGTTAACCATTACCTTTCCTCAAAATTTGGTTTTTTCTTGGTATCTCGATTTGAGAAAAATAAGTAGTGATAAGTTAATAGATTGATGTGATATGAAACGAAGCATCAGGATAAAAAATTTATTGAAGTCATTTAGTATTGGTATTTTTCTTACATTTATTGGGATCATGATAGGCATGAGTTTCATGGCGTTGTGATTACTGATTTTGTATCCCTCGCTATCTAAATACAATTATATCAACCGCGTGCCATTATTTTTTTGTGTTCTCCGGAGAGTAAAATGATCAAGATTTATCATACGAAAGGTACGCGAGGGCTCAGGGTAATATGGCTCTGTGAAGAGTTAAATATTGATTATCAGATACAAAAGGTTGATTTCTCAAAGGAATTTAGGTTCAGCAGAGAATGGCTAAAAATAAATCCCTTGGGAAAGTTACCCTCAATGCAAGATGGAGATGTATTGCTTTTTGAATCATGCGCAATGATGCAATATATTTTAGACAAGTATGGAGAGGGGAGATTGCAACCTTTAGCCGGGACACCAAATTACGCATATTTTTTACAGTGGCTATGGTTTTCCGAGGCTACTTTTGCACGGCCTATTGGTGAAATAGTAAATCATCGAAGAGAATTTCCTGATGAACAGGAAATACCTGAGGTAGTGCGAGAAATGCAATCAAGGATATATAAATGCTTGGATGCTCTTAATGAAGCCCTTAGAGGAAAAGAATTCATTTTGGGAGAAGTCTTTACAGCAGCTGACATAAGTTTGGGTTATAGTCTCTTAATCGCTCAAAATAGAATCAAAAAGGATTTTCCTGAAAGGGTAGCCAAGTATTGGAGTAATATATCATCGAGAAGTGCCTTTATAAGTGCTCGGAGTAGAGAAAAGAGTAATAATTAGATAATGATATTCTGTTAATTTAAGTTTTGGTGACATGTTCGTGACGGCGACTAAAATTGAATAAATTACTATGTGGCTACTGATTAGCTGTACTCTGGTAACAACGCTGTTTGGTACAAACCTTACAATAGCAAATGTTTCACTTCCCCAAATTCAAGGTGCCCTATCCGCGAGCCCTGACCAAATGTCATGGGTAATTACTGCAAATTTAATTGCTACAGCAGTGACTATTCCCCTAGCTAGTTGGTTAGCGAATAGATTTGGGCGTCGGAATTCGATGATATTTGGCGTCACTGGATTTGCCTTGGCGTCACTGATGTGTGGTCTTTCCAATTCACTTGCTGAATTGATTATTTGGCGAGTAATCCAATCGGCTTCCTGCTCTCCATTAATGGCTATTGCTCAATCCGTAGTTATTGATGAATTTACCGGGGAGCGAAGGAGCCGGGCTACGTCAATTTATATGATGGGTGTTGGCATTCCACCATCTGTAGCTCCTATTATTGGCGGCTATGTCTGCGAAGAGTTATCGTGGTCCTGGGTTTTTTATATATTAATTCCGGTTGCAGTTCTAGCGATTTTGGGTCTTTTAAAGTCAGTTAAACCCGATGCCCCTAATAAGAAGTTGGAGAATGTCGATTGGATTGGTTTTCTTAGTCTTGCGGCTACAATTGCATGTATACAGTTATTGCTGGACCGTGGTGAGCGTGAAGAATGGTTTTCATCCCTTGAAATAAGAGCAGAATGTTTTCTAGCGCTAATTTTTGCATGGATATTTTTTGCCCACAGCCTTACGAGGAAGAAACCATTAATTGATCTTACTTTATTTCTTAATAGAAACTTTGCCTTGGGAATAGCCATACATTGTGTTTTTGGGATGTTGTTCGTTACGCCTTTGGTGACGATACCGACCATGCTCCAGCAACTTAGCGACGCACCTGATTTTTTGGTAGGGGTACTTATCGGATTGCGATTTATAGCAACTGCTGTGGCTATGTTGATAATGATAATTTGGGGAAATAAATGGGACCCTCGATTTTTATTGGTACTTGGCTTTGGGCTGCATACTTACGCGGGATTTTTAATGTGTAATTTTGATATGAACACCTCGGTTCAAGATATGTCGTTCGTTCTTATTCTAACGGGACTGGGCGTAGGTTTTCTTTGGGTCCCAATGACATTAGTACCGTTTTCAAATCTTGAAGCGGCACGTTCAGTGGAGGGGACAATGATATGGAATTTTATTCGTAGTATTGGGTCAAGTTTCTATATCTCGGCCAGCTTTATCGTGATTTTTCATACGCAAAAGATCAACTACGCTCAGCTAGCAGAAAATATTCATCCTTATTTCAACTTTTTTAGTTTCAACTCTTTCATAGAAATGAGTGGTGGATTACCAATAACGGCCAGCGAACTTACCCAGCAGGCAATCAATATTGGTTATATCAATAGTTTTCACCTGTTTTTTTGGACCTCGTTAATTGTATATCCATTGATACTTTTGATTTCGTGGCCTCCTAAAAATTATTCCAGGGCGAACTAATTTAAAACTTTTAGTTATCGAGGTACCAACCGTATTGAAACTTTTTTATACAGAGCTATGTAGGCGTAGAGTCATACCCATGAAAAGATGTTTCCATTTTAGAAAATCGCAAAGCTTTAATTTCTAACAGCAGCCACAGGATTTGTTTTTGCTCTGTTTTGGTATTTTGGGGAGTGCTCGAAGTGACTTAAAAGTAGATAGCTTACTCTCTTCTTCAGCAAGGGCCTGCGCCTTCTTAGCAAACTTATCCTCCA
>PCAV01000063.1 GCA_002730675.1 Rhodospirillaceae bacterium
GATGCCTACGTGATTACGGTTGGATCGCAGGCAATAGCGGGTCAAAACGGTGGCGGCAGTTCGGCAACCTACGGCCACACATTAGGACCAAATCCATTTTCAACAACAAGTGGTAGTGCAGTGGTATCCGTAGCTCATAATAACCACGGTCAAAGTGTGGGTGACGTCGTTCTATTTGATAATAGCTCAGCAGTAGGCGGTTTGGATTTAAATGCAGCTTTCCGTGTAAACAGCGTAACTGATGCTAACAATTACACAATAGCGGCAACTAGCACGGCAACCAGCACCGTAGGCGGTGGGGGCGGCAATGGCGTAAGTCTAACGTTGCCCGAATTGGCATCGGTTATTGACGAAGACAATTCAAGTATCATCGCCCAAACCAAAGATATGGCTACTTTTGTGTCAAAAATTGCAAGTGCTGCTGCTACTATAGCAGGCATCACATTGGCGGATGTCGTCTCGGATACGGGTTCAGCAAAATCCGACTTGAGTGATGCAAAAACTGAATTTCGTCAAGCACTAGGTGTAGTTGACGCCAATTCAAACTCTTTCGCCAGTCAGACTAATTCAATTACTTTTGCTGCTACTCTGAACACAACAGAGCTAACGAGGGGCAGAGAATCTATTTTGGATGCTATTAGCCGCTTGGAAAAGATCGTAACTGCTTTGAAATCGATTGATCGTTACGCCACCGAGACATTTTCAAGCGACAATGCTAATAGTTATGCCGCTGCACGTGCCGATGTTGTGAGTTTGCTCGATAATGCAGGGGAGATTTTGGGAAGCACATCTGGTTCTCTTGCGAGCAACCCATTTCAAACGGTAAGTGGAAATAATCAGGTAACTGTCGCGCAGTCAGATCACGGGCTAGCTGTAGGTGACGCTGTAAGCTTTTCTGGCGCCGCAAGCGTCGGCGGGCTTGACTTAAATGCATCCTTTACGGTCACCAGTGTAAGTGACGCCAACACTTATACTATCACCGCCTCCACAAATGCTTCTACTAATGCAACGGGCGGCGGTGGATCAGTGTCTTTTTTGGGCTCACCAAGTGTGACGTTAGATAATTTGCTTGCAGTTTCTGGAACTAAAAGGTACCGGATTAGAGATGGTGTTGATGAATTTATCGCATCTAATCCTGGACTAGATGACATAGATGCAAGCGGTCCTTATGCTATAAATGATAGCGCTCGTCTTAACTCTTTAATACCTTCAACACTTACCAGTGGAAACCAAGCTTCAGCAGGTAGCGGTAATGCAACATTTCTAGAGAATGTTAAAACTGCAATAAAGCAATTGCAAAGAGATTTGCCAGTTTTCAATTTTGTTACACAAAAAGCCGATCCGTTAGGTGCTGTCGACGCTCAAGTGACAAATATAAAAGAAAACATTGATAAAGTATTTAACGGAGGAAATAACCGAGGATTGAACCTGATTGATACAAGTGCCAGAGATCTCAGCTTAGCCCTCGGATCAGTTGGGAAAAAGATAACCATTTCTGCCCAAAATCAAATTAAAGGCAACCTAAAGGAAGTAGTAGAAAATTATACCTATAGTGTGCTCGACGGTGGGCAAAGTGGAAATTTGGGAGCGAACCCGTTTACAACTGTAGCAGGTGATACATCGATATTGGTTTCCCATACCGCCCATGGTTTTACGGTTGGTGAATATGTGCAATTTTCAAACGGAGATAATGTTGGTGGACTGAACCTAGACACAACATTTCAAATTATCTCTATTCCAAACGATAATAGTTACACCATTGCGGCCTCCACCGCTGCTACCAGTTCCACAACCGGCGGCGGTGCTTCCGTAGGTTTCAAAACGATTCCAACGGCCCGGCATAAGTTTCTATTTGACGCCCATTTCGATGTTAACAGATCCTTTAGTAAAATGCGTACTGAGCGAATTAAATTAAATGTTGAGGAGGCCCTCTTACGAGCCGAATTCAACAAGCCAATGGAGGTTGAGAGCCAATTTTTGAAACCATTGCAAAATACTGATTATGCGGTAAGGTTTATTGAAAAATACCTGCTTATCAAAGATCTGCAGTCGACGGGCGTGGCGTTCAGACCCACCAACAATAATGCACTCGCCCTAAATCTCATTAAAAACATAAATCCCAATCGAGGAATTGGTTTATCTGTGAACATGCTGCGCTAGAAACGCCGCAATTTATCGGGGAAATAGATTTAGGTTCCTGCAATCATGGGCTCTGTGAAGCGCCGAAGTGTGGCTATGAGACTTAAAGCGGTAATCTTACCTGTTTTAGGATTTTCTATCGTTGGAATATTTTCAATGGTCATCGTAAAGCGGGCACTATCTGCTTCAACAGTAATCGTGTGCATGTTCCTGTCAATTGAGGGGTCAGCCCAAATTTGAAGTTGTGTGTTGTCAGGACCTATTCCCGCCAAGCTCAAAGCTGCTGCAACATTAACATTAGCAGGGAAACCCTTTGCCCCATCCCGTGCGGATCCATCAAAAATTAATTTTGCTTCCGTCAAGTTTTCAACAGATATTTTATTTTCGACTAGAAAGGGTGCGCCAGTCAGACCATTCGGCGGTTTGCGCGTCTCTAGCGTAATCTTTTCAATACTGCCTTCTGCGGCTGCACGAACAGCATCAAGCCCAATGAGAGCGCCTGTTGGTACAATTATTCTCGCGCCTGAACTTCTTGCGCGTTCGATTAAATCGGTATAGGGCAAAAGCGCCCCAACGCTCGCAGGAATAAGTGTTTTGCCAGCTTCAATGGTTTCTTCAATGATAGTTCTGAATATTGCTGCCGGCGCGCATTCCACTATTATATCGGCGGACTTACAAACATTCGTTATCGAGGTGATATCTGGTATATGGTTGAATGGTTCAAGGTTTCTCGCCGCTTTCTTTTCGTTTCGTGCTGCAATAGCTACTAAATCAAAGTTTGAAAGATTACCTTGATCAATGGTTTGAGCTATTTGCAAGCCGATAGCTCCTAGGCCCACTATGCCAATTTTATATCTCTTGCACATTTCTGTTTCTCCTAAATAGCCAAACTGCGAAACCGTCTTTAATTAACAGCTCCCAAAGTATACGCCTAGAGGTTAAGGATTGAGTTGGAAGATGACAAAATAGAGTATAAACTCGTTTTTTATGAAGATCAGTTTCTTGATTTCGGCTATACTATTAATAACTCTCCTCCCGATAAGTAACCCGAAGGCGGCTCCAAAATGTCGCAACATAAAGGTTATAGTGCCATATGCAGTTGGTACAGCTACAGATTTAATTTTTAGAGCGTTTGGCCAAGCTATTAATCGGCAATCAACAGGATCTCTAATAAAAGTTGTAAATAAAACACATGATACGGTGATAGAAGAAAATATGATGGGGATACCCGACGGGTGCCAGCTTTTAGGAATAACGCAGTCTTT
Organism: Rhodospirillaceae bacterium; assembly: GCA_002730675.1. Lineage (GTDB taxonomy): Bacteria > Pseudomonadota > Alphaproteobacteria > Thalassobaculales > Thalassobaculaceae. The sequence continues at coordinate 3,405 of PCAV01000063.1, forward strand.
AGTGGCCGAATTCCTGCTAAATAAATCTGCCCCGGAATGGTCTAGTTTTACTCCTGTTGCTATGCTTACCAGAACCCCATTGGCCATCGTTTCAAGAGCAAATATAAACGATGCTAATTTAACAAATTTGATGGAAGTTTCTTCTGAAAAATCGAATAGGCTTAGTTTAGGGGAAACCTCAAGTTCGCTGGAGCGGGCGTTCCGCCTGCAGTTAGAGAATGCTTTGGGTGCTTCATTCAAGGTAACTAATTACAAGAACGCGCGTCAGAGCTTTATGGCGCTATTGGCGCAAAAAGTTGATTTAGGTCTCGTTTCTCTCTCCGGAGCAAAGCGGCGTGCAGACCTTCGCCAAGTAAAGGTATTGGCAGTGACAGATACCCTTGGAGACACGAGGTTATCAGACATAGCAACTTTGAAAGAACAAGGCGTCAACACAGCTTTTGGCGTTGACCGAATTCTGGTAGCCCCTCAAGAAACTTCAGCTGAAATCGTAGCCAAAACATCTAAAAGATTTAAAAAAGCTTCGAAAGATCCTGAACTTAAAGAAGTATTATCCAAACTTTACACAAAAATTCTCTTCAAAGACCCGGATGAACTTACGCAGTATTTTGAAAATCTCTCTGCTGACTGGACAGCTTTAAAAAGAAAGATGATTAAAATGGGTCGTTGAGGAGAGTCAAATTGAGTTTTATTTGGTATTGTGTGAGTTGCCTCACTACCTATACTGTCGTTATTCTAAATTTAATAGGAAAAGGAAACAGTCGTGGAATTCCAGTATCCATACTTATTATTTCTTGGTGATGCGCGTGATCAACTCGCAGCTAAAACCGCTAATGGTGTTCGGGTCTGGCGCCCAGATTGGTGCTTAGGGCAGTTTCGATTTGAGGATTGCAAAGCTGATTGCGGCGTTTCGGACATGACTATAGAAGAAGCTGCAGAAGCGGGTGTTAAGACTGTAATCTTGGGTGTTGTAAGTCGGGGTGGGGTAATCCCGGAAAACTGGATCAATGAGTTAGTCAAAGCCCTTGAATTAGGTATGGACATCGCCAGCGGACTCCATACTCGCATAACCCATATACCAGAACTAGTTGAGGCTGCAAAAAAACACAATAGGTCATTGCACGATGTTCGGCATCCAAGTAGGGAATTCGATGTAGGTAATGGACTTAATCGATCAGGGAGACGACTTCTTACGGTTGGAACCGATGTGTCAGTAGGAAAAATGTTTACGGCGTTGGCAATCGAGCAAGAAATGAAAAAACGAGGATTTGATGCAGATTTCAGAGCGACGGGCCAAACGGGAATATTTATAGCGGGAAGCGGCGTATCAATTGATGCGGTTGTGGCAGATTTTATATCTGGCGCTGTTGAGTGGTTATGCCCGGAAAATTCGGGAAACCACTGGGATATCGTGGAGGGTCAAGGTTCACTTTTCAACGTTTCGTATGCCGGCGTTACGCTCGGCTTAATCCATGGGTCGCAGCCCGACGCACTAGTGGTCTGTCACGAGGCTGGCCGCCCACATATGAGGAGTATGCCACATTTTCCGCTAATTGATTTGCCCACGTGCATAGAAGTTAACCTCCAAGCAGCCAGGCTTACTAACCCTGACGTTAGATGTGTTGGAGCGGCTATAAACACATCCCGCCTATCTGAAGAGGAGGGGAGAGTGTTCTGCGATAAAGTCTCGCAAGAGATTGGTCTGCCCGCGGTAGATCCTTTGCGAGATGGCGTGGCTTCCCTCGTAGATCAGATTTGAAAAGAGACTGTTGATGGGAATTAAAGTAGATATCAACAGGGAATTGTGGCCTCTAGGCAGCGAATTTAGGATATCTCGTGGTAGCCGGAAAGTATCGGAGGTCATAACAGTTTCCATCTCCGAAGAAAACCTTACAGGGCGCGGTGAGTGCTTTCCTTATGCACGTTATAAAGAAACGTTGAAGAGCGTCGAAAAACAGATAACTGAGATTATTCTTGAATTAAACCAAAATCCTTGCCGGGAATATCTACGTCAATTATTGCCACCAGGAGCCGCCCGCAATGCGGTGGATTGTGCATTATGGGATCTTGAAGCAAAGAGAGCAAACTGTAGGGCTTGGGAACTAGCAGGTCTAAGTCCTCCGGAGCCACTGACGACAGTTTATACCCTGGGTGTTGATGAACCTGAAAAAATGGGTGAGTTGGCATTTGAGAATTCAAACCGCCCTATCCTGAAACTTAAAATGACTGGTGATGGCCGTGATTTTGATCGTGTAGAGAGAATTCATAGTAATGCACCTAATACAAAGTTAGTAGTGGATGCTAATGAGGGATGGACTATCCAACAATACCTCGAATATGCACCTCGCTTTAAAGAGTTAGGCGTTATGATGATCGAACAACCGCTGCCGGCAGACCAGGATTCACAACTTTTCTCCATACCTCACCCAGTTGCGGTTTGTGCCGATGAAAGCTGCCACGACACCTCGACACTGGAAGGGTTGGTAGGAAAGTATGAAATGATTAACATTAAATTAGACAAAACAGGTGGCCTGACTGAAGCGTTAGAGTTGAAGGAAGCGGCCTCAAATCTAGGTTTTCAAATTATGGTGGGGTGTATGATTGGAACTTCTTTAGCGATGGCGCCAGGTTTGTTAGTTGGTCAGGGTGCTTCCGTCGTCGATTTAGATGGCCCGCTCCTGTTAAAAGATGATCGCGAACATGGTTTAGAGTTCATCGGGAGTACAATAAACATACCCTCTAGTTCATTGTGGGGTTAAGCTTTGAACGGTCGAGAAAACCCGATCGAAAAATAAGTGTTTCTTTTTCCATTTGTGTTTTGATTAAAAAATTTAATTTTTTGTAAGGCTCGGTGTTGAATTATGCCTGCACGAAACGTTATATGAAACAGTAGGGCCGCTGCGAAGAGAAAGGACGACGCGTATGTTAGATATCTCCCCTGAAACGAATGAAGTCATTGACGAAATAAGAAGGTCAGTAGCTGCTTTGTGCGAGAAGTTCCCCGGCGAGTATTGGCGCGAGCAAGACCGTGAACGAGCTTATCCAACTGAGTTTGTAAAAGCTCTTACCGACGCAGGGTTCCTTGCTGTTTTAGTGCCTGAGGAATATGGTGGAAGTGGTTTGCCGATATCGGCCGCTGCCGCAGTGTTAGAAGAAATCCATAAATCTGGATGTAATGGAGGAGCTTGCCACGCTCAGATGTATATCATGGGAACGGTGCTCAGACACGGAAGCCCAGAGCAGAAGCAGAAATTTCTCCCAAAGATTGCGACGGGCGAACTTAGATTGCAAGCATTTGGCGTTTCTGAACCTACTAGTGGAACCGATACTCTCTCTCTAAGAACAACGGCCGTCAAAAAAGGAAATGATCGTTACGTTGTTAATGGTCAAAAAATTTGGACCTCGCGGGCAGAGCACTCTGATTTGATGTTGCTGCTGGCTCGAACCACTCCGCGAGAAGAAGTCCAGAAAAAAACAGATGGACTCTCAGTTTTCTTAGTAGACATGCAAGAGAGCTTAAAGAAAGGAATGGAAATTCGTCCGATTAGAACGATGATCAACCATTCGACAACAGAAATATTTTTTGATGAGCTTGAAATACCGGCAGACAGTTTAGTTGGCGAGGAAGGCAAGGGGTTTCGATACATCCTAGATGGTATGAATGCGGAGAGGATCTTAATAAGTCATGAATCGCTGGGTGACGCGAGGTGGTTTCTAAAAAAAGCTGTAGACTATGCAAATGAGCGGAATGTTTTTGGTCGACCTATAGGCAAAAATCAGGGTATCCAGTTCCCTCTGGCTAAAGCTTACGCAAATACCGAAGCAGCGGCGCTGATGTCGGAGCGGGCGGCTCAATTATTCGAGGCAGGTATGCCATGCGGCGCTGAGTCAAATATGGCGAAAATGCTTGCCGCCGACGCGGCCTGGGAGGCCGGTGATACTTGTGTTCAAACGTTTGGGGGATTTGCCTTTGCTGAAGAATACGATGTGGAGCGCAAGTACAGAGAAGCAAGGCTGTACCGAGTAGCTCCTATCTCGACTAATTTAGTCCTAGCTTACCTGGCCGAGCATGTGCTTGGTCTTCCAAGATCATATTAAATCTGAAATGTCGAAACCCTTAGACGGCATCCTTGTCGTTGCCTTAGAACAAGCAGTTGCGGCGCCCTATTGCACGAGCCGATTGGCAGATGCTGGCGCAAGAGTAATAAAGATTGAGAGGGCTGAGGGCGACTTTGCTCGACAATATGATAATCAGGTCATGGGGCAATCCGCTTACTTCGTCTGGCTCAACAGAGGAAAAGAAAGCTTGGTTCTCGATATTAAGAAAGAAAGAGACGCAAGCCTGCTTGAAAATATCTTGAGCAAAGCGGATGTCTTTGTTCAGAATTTAGCGCCTGGTGCGGCGGCGCGAGCAGGGTTTGGGTCTGAAGCATTAAGAAAAAAGCATCCAAAGCTAATTACTGTAGATATTTCAGGTTATGGCGAAGACGGAGAGTATGCTGACATGAAGGCATACGATTTTTTGGTTCAAGGTGAAAGTGGACTTATTTCGGTTACAGGGTCTCCAGAGGTTATGGGACGTGTTGGTGCTTCCGTATGTGATATAGCTGCTGGAATGTATTCGAAGATTGCCATTTTGGAAGCAATCATTAAGCGTTACAAAACAGGCGAGGGGTCGACTATCAAAACATCTATGTTTGGCGGTATGGTGGAGTGGTTGTCTCCGTGGTTATTGCATCAGGCTTACGGTGAATTAAGCGAACAAAGAATTGGTTTGCACCACCCGGCGATAGCACCATATGGCGCATATGAATGTGCTAACGGCGATTTAATTTTGATAGCAGTGCAGAATCAGAGAGAATGGCGCCGTTTATGCGATGAAGTCCTTAAGATACCAGAATTAGCAGATGACAGCAGGGTCTGCGATAATGTTGCTAGGCTCGCTAATAGAAGTTTTCTTGATAAGAAAATTATGAGTGTTCTCTCAAAAATACCGAGAAGTGAAGTAAAACAACTCCTAAATAACGCGAAGATAGCATTTGGTGCAGTCAATACGATAGAGGNTGTCAGTCNNCATCCTGCCTTGAGATTAGTCAATACCAAAACTGCCGAAGGCGAAATACAGGTTATGGCACCCCCAGCTCACACCGTAGAGGANGAAGATCGGGTNCTTGCGGTGCCTTCAATTGGCCAGCATACCGATTCCATATGGGCGGAATTCTCTGAAAAATAGAATATTTTAAGCTTAATCCTATATTGCGCGGTAGTTTTTTTTCGAAAAAAACCATGAAATAACAATATCTTGTGGATAACTTGCATGACAGCTACTAGGAAAAACGGGCACCTAACAGATTCATAGGATTGTAATAGCGGAAATGGTAGTCTACTGTTAACATCGGAGGTTTAGACTTTCGCCGACGTGTGGTGTGGTTTGGACCGGGGGATTTAGTTTTATCCCCTTTTTAGATTAGCCGCCTTGGTTTTACAGGGTGTTAATGTCAACAGGGAGGATAGAGTATATGAGTAAAACTCTTCTAAAAACTGTAAGTCTCGCTGCTGTAGCTGGTATTCTAGCTTTCAGTCCAGTGCAAGACGCGCAGGCTAAAAAAGTAAAATGGAAAATGCAGGCAGCATTTGCCAGCACGCTGGCTCATTTGGGGCCAGCAGGACAAAGAATTGCAGATCACATAACAGTCGGTTCTGGCGGGAGGTTCACAGTTAAGTTTTTTGAACCCGGTGCTTTGATTCCACCATTGGAGTGTTGGGACGCAGTATCAAAGGGTTCAGTTGAATCTTGTTACACCACAGCAGGATATCACACCGGGAAATATCCTGGTCTAGCGTTTATGACAGCTGTGCCATTTGGCCCACCAGCAGGTGAATACACAGCCTGGATATGGCATGGTGGAGGGCAAGAAATTGCTGACAAGATCTATAGTAAGCACGGTCTGAAGTCGACTGTTTGTGGATTAATTGGTCCGGAAACGTCAGGGTGGTTCAAAAAGCCAGTTAAAAGCCTAGACGACTTAAAGGGCATGAAGATGCGCTTTTTTGGCCTTGGTGCTAAGGTGATGACCAAAATTGGTGTTTCAACGCAATTACTCGCCGGTGCAGATATTTATCCTGCGCTTGAGCGCGGTGTGATTGATGCCACCGAGTTCTCAATGCCTAACATGGATATTTCTCTTGGCTTTTATCAAATAGCTAAGAACAACTACTATCCCGGTTGGCATCAGCAGATCTCAACTGGCGAATTTCTAGCTAACAAAAAGTTATATGATGGCCTGAGTGATCAAAACAAACGCTTAATTGACATCGGTTGTAAGGCCAACATGATTTATGAATACGCTGAGACAGAAGCTAAAAACTTTGGGGCTATGTTGGAAATGAAGTCGAAATACGGTGTTACAAATCGCCGTTGGACGGATGATCAACTAGCCGTATTTGAGAAGGCATGGATGGAAGTTGTGAGTGAAGAGTCTGCAAAAGACGCAACTTTCAAAGAATTTGCGGACAGTTTCTACTCATTCCGGAAAAACTATAAGATTTGGGGTGAAGCGCAATCGCTTAAGCCAACTTATCTTAAGTAAGCTAAGCTTTTAGAGAGCTCCAACAGGCTTTCAAAAAGATAAGGGAACGGGAGTCCGCAGGGCTCCCGTTTTTTATATTACGTAGATAATTTTTATGGCCGTAGATTGTTGTTCGTTCTGGTTCCTAATTATTTCCGGAGTTACGATCCAGCTTGCAGGCGTGATGAAGTTTTGGCCGATACTTTGGGATAAGCACTATGAATAAAGTCGATGTTGTTGGGAAATCAAACGAAGGGAAAGTTGCAGTCCTTATGGGTTGCTTTTTGGTGTTCTTAATTTTACTCGGCGCTNTNGCAGTAGGTNTTGAATCNGATAACGTTATGTCCCTCTATGAGGTANCGAGGGGNGAAGCAATTTACATAGTTGCCCAGGAATATATTTCGATCGCTATGTTNCTTGCTCTAGCGATCCTTCTATTCTCCGGTTACCCTGTTGCATTCATTCTGGGTGGCTTGTCGATGTTATTCGGTTTGTTGGGATACTTTTTTGAAGTTTTCCAGCTTATCGAGTTCTTTAATTTCGTTCCACGAATTTGGGGAATGGCCTGCGAAAATCTTGTTCTAGTAGCTGTTCCCGCGTTTGTTTATATGGGCGTAATGTTAGAGCGGAGTGGCATTGCAAACGATCTTTTGTACTGTGTGCAAGTCTTGCTGAGAAAAGTTCCTGGCGCATTAGCGCTAGCTGTGACGGTGATGGGCACAATACTTGCCGCTATGACTGGTATAATAGGCGCTTCTGTAACGATGATGACAGCCCTTGCTCTGCCAACGATGATGCGTCAGGGCTATAGCCATGCATTGTCGACTGGGGTAATAGCGGCATCAGGCACTCTGGGTATCCTAATTCCACCGAGTATTATGCTAATTATTATGGCTGACCTTATGGCAATTTCAGTCGGTAATGTTTTTATGGCGGCCATTGTGCCGGGTCTTACATTATCAGCATTTTACTTAATTTACGTAGCTACCTTAGCGGCAGTAAAGCCCAGTTTGGCGCCGCCTTTACCTGCAAATCTGCTTAATATTCCAAGGGGTGAGATGGCACCTCTAGTAATTAAAAGCTTTGTGCCGCCAGTCTTTTTGATATCTCTCATCAAAGGGTCAATCCTTTTTGGTTTTGCTACGCCATCAGAAGCTGGGGCGGTTGGCGCTTTTGGAGCAACGCTTCTTGCAGCCTTCAACAAACGGCTTAACTGGAGCACTCTTGTTTCTGTCTGTAATACTTCCGCAAAAACGGTTTCTATGATCTTCTTTATTGTCATAGCCGCAACGTGTTTTGCTTATGTTTACCGTTCATTAGGCGGTGATGACGTTGTTGAACATTTAATAATCGAGAAAGCCGGTCTTGGTCCATGGGGAATGCTCATTTTAGTCATGGTCATTGTCTTTTTTCTTGGGTTTTTTCTCGACTTTCTTGAAATTACGCTAATTGTTTTGCCTGTGTTTACTCCTTTGATTGTTCAAATGGATTTTGGAGATCATCTAGCGCATGCTGATATTAAATTTTGGTTTATAATCTTGTTAGCAGTAAATTTACAGACTTCTTTTTTGACGCCGCCATTCGGTTTTGCACTGTTTTACATGAAGGGGATAGCTCCCCGAGAAATCAAAATCCAGTCTATATACAAGGGGATTATACCCTTTGTTATTCTTCAGGCATTAGGTGTAATAACCATTATGGTCTTCCCTGAAGTAGCCCTCTGGCTAATGCACACGGCCTATGACTAAACTGTTATCTAGGCTTGGATTTTTAAGGCCCTTGAATTCCCGACAATTGATACTTTTGTCCTGGTCCATAACATTGAGGCTTATAAAGGACGACATTTTATCTTAATAGGTTCGGTCGCAATCAAATATGTGCGCTTTTTTTAATAGCTTTTTGTTACAAAAGCCGCTCAGTGATGCTAATGTGAACGAAGTCTCCTGGGGAGAGCAGGGATAAACTTATACATATGTGTATTACGGGGATTGTTACATGGATGATTCAAGCGTAAACCACCATTCCGGTGAGAGTAAAATAGCAATTTTAATGTTTGCCTTACTGGCGGTTGTCGTCCTTTTGGGAACCATTGGAGCTTATAGTTACTCAGGCTCGTTAATGGTTGAGGAAGAACTTTCAAGAGGTGAAGCCCTTATATGGGTGGGGCAGGAATATATTTCCATGGTTATGTTTGTAACTTTAGCTTTGTTACTTTTCTCGGGGTACCCAGTAGCCTTTATACTTGGTGGTTTGGCCATGCTCTTTGGACTTCTAGGATATTTCTTAGATTCATTTTCCCTCATAGAATATTTCAATTTTATTCCAAGAATATGGGGACAAGCCTGTGAAAACCTTGTTCTGGTTGCAGTACCAGCATTCGTTTTTATGGGTGTGATGATGGAGCGAAGCGGTATTGCAAATGATTTGTTGTACTGTGTTCAAGTACTACTAAAACGTGTGCCAGGCGCATTAGCGTTGGCAGTAACTGTTATGGGTACAATTTTAGCAGCTATGACGGGGATTATTGGAGCATCAGTGACAATGATGACTGCCTTGGCTCTTCCAACCATGATGCGGCAGGGATATAGCCATGCTATGTCATGTGGGGTCATAGCGGCGTCAGGCACGCTCGGTATATTGATCCCGCCAAGCATTATGCTCATTATCATGGCAGATCTAATGGCTATATCAGTCGGAAACGTTTTCATGGCCGCTGTTACGCCGGGTCTAACACTAGCAGCTTTTTATCTCATCTACGTCGCGACAATATCAGCCGCAAAACCAAGTTTAGCGCCTCCTCTTCCGGCGCACCTTTTAAATGTTCCAAAAGGTGAAATGGGGCCATTGATAGCAAAAAGTTTCTTGCCGCCAGTGTTCCTTATTACACTCATTAAGGGATCAATCTTGTTGGGGTGGGCTACGCCGTCCGAAGCGGGCGCCGTCGGTGCCTTCGGGGCTACGCTGCTAGCAATATTCAATGGAAGATTAAAAGATGGAACTCTTGTTGAGGTTTGTAACACCTCCGCAAAAACAGTATCTATGATCTTCTTTATCGTTATAGCTGCTACATGTTTTGCGTATGTTTATAGGTCCTTAGGCGGAGATGATGTGGTGGAACACTTAATCGTCGAAAAAGCCGGCCTAGACGCATGGGGGATGTTAATCTTAATCATGGCAATCGTTTTCTTTTTAGGATTTTTCCTAGATTGGCTTGAAATTACACTGATTGTACTCCCCGTTTTCACCCCACTTGTCGCAGGGTTGGACTTTGGTGATCATCTTCCAAAAGAAGATATAAAATTCTGGTTCATTATCCTTTTGGCAGTGAATTTACAGACGTCGTTTCTAACTCCGCCTTTTGGCTTTGCTCTTTTTTACATGAAGGGTATTGCACCAAAAGAGATAAAAATACAATCCATCTACAAAGGAATTATACCCTTTGTGGTCCTGCAAGCGCTTGGTGTAATCACGGTGCTTGCATTCCCAGGCATCGCACTGGGCCTCATGCATTACGTTCACGGTTAAGGGAGGAGCGATAATTATGTCTACCGAAGGAACTATTCATAGTGGCAACGTAGCGGGTGGGAACCTTCTCTCCCAAGGAACCGCAAATTCTCTTATCTCGCTGGTGCTTAAAATTAGGGCCTTTGTCGATTGGTGTGGGAGATGGGCATCCCTCCTCTTTGTCCCGATGATCGTAATCACTGTTTATGATGTGTGTCTCAGAAAAACGGGTAAGTTGCAAATTGACTTAAAGTATGCAGCTGAGAACATTGGCTTAGGAGCTGTATTCGAATCCACGCTCCTGCAAGAGACAGAGTGGCACCTACATACCGCCCTATTCGCGCTAGTTCTTGGTTTTGGCGTTGTCTGGAATACGCAGGTTAGAGTCGATGTGATCCGTGAGCATTTAAGATTTCGACGTAAAGCTTGGTTAGAGCTGCTTGGCTCCACATTCTTTATGATTCCGTTCACAATTTGTGTCTTTTTCTTTGCTACCCAGTTTGCCTACGAATCATGGTCTATAATGGAAATATCGGCCTCGCAAGTAGGGTTGCCATATCGATATATTATTAAATCAATCTTCACCCTTGGGCTATTGGTCGCCATAATCGCGGGAATTTCTGTTTGGCTACAATCGTTTCTTGCACTCTTCGCACCAGAGGGTACGCGTTTTGAGTTAATGACCCTAGAATGGCCTGAAGATGAAGGTAGTACCATTGAAGGTAAGGAGCGGATGGATGTAGATTTGACCGTTTCTGTTGAGGAAGATCTGGCTAAGCAAACCGAAAAGGTCCTGGGCGATGAAAAAAAATAGTCTGGGAGATACCTGAATGAACGCTGATTTTGGGTGGTAATTAATTTAGAGGGCGCTTGTTGATAACTCCGAGCGCCCTATTGTTTTGACACTTTCCCATGGTATACTTGCTGTTATGTTCAAACTTCAGAACTTTCTTAAAAGATATGTTTGGGATCCGGAAACCACGCCTTATTTTGTAAAAGTTTCAGACCTCAGCCGCAGTCAGGCAGATAACGAACTATTTTTTTTCGCATTGATGGCTGCAATATTGTTTGGCATGGGTACATTTACATCCATAACAGGGCAAGCTCCTTATGGTGTGTCAAAGGTTGCTGCGATTTATTGCTTCACCATTGTTTCGGCGGTTGTTTTGGTAGGTACTGTGAAGACAATTTATGCAGCAGTTTATTCAGCAACTGCTCCAGTTGTTGTACTTGTAATGATTTTTCTTTTTGGCTTTCCGGAAAAGATGGAACTCATTGATGAGCTTGTTGTTCTCGTCCTTCTATTATCTTCGATAAGATATATGTGGCGCATAATCTTGATTTGCCGTGTCTACTCAATTTTGCCAAAACGTGCCCCTGAGAACTCGTCTCGTAGACGTTTGTTTTAACAGAACTTGAAGCCAGATGCTCGACAATCTTAACTTATTTGTTCTTAGAATATTCAGGTTACATCAGGTAATCTTCTTAGCTGGGCTGAGTTTATTATTGATCATCGATTTTTTCTTTTTAGAGAAATGGGGCACCTTTTGGTGGATGCTTGTTTGGTCGTTATTGTTTGGTGTCCACTATCTATTTTTTCGAGCTCAAGCCGTTGATGATGAATGGCTAAAGGAGAAAATGGCATTTAGTGTTTATAGGCTCTGGGATTACGGGCACATTAGGGAAATAAAGAAGAATCCGTTCGGACGTTCAATATACAGGACAGAGGATGGCCGGCTTGATGAAGAAAAAGAAGATAAACAAGCTGGAAATCGCAAATCTTAAATAAGTCGGATATATGATTTTAATTATTTTGCGTGATTTAAAGGTCTACGCGAATATTGATTGAGGGAAAACTGCCGTTGGCATAGAGGTTTGCAACAATGGAAATACTCAGAAAATTTTTGCAACGAAAGCGATGATTTTATTTGCTGGCGCAATCACTACGCCCCAAATTTTGATGCTATCTGGCATAGGTCCGGCAGAACACCTCCGAGATGTAGGTAGCGAAATAAAAGACGATTTGCCCGGCGTTGGGCTTAATCTACAAGATCATTTGGAAATCTATCTTCAGACCGAGTGTTTAAAGCCAATATCGCAAGTTACGTTAAATAATCCGATCAAAAAACCCTCGATCGGAATCCAATGGATGAGCACCAAAAAAGGGCTAGGGTCCTACTAATCACTTAATGGAAGGTGTATTTATTAGGTCGTCGTCTGGAGTTAAACATCCTGATATCTAACATCACTTTTTTCCCCTGGCGGTAAATTATGATGGTACGAGCCCTCAACTATGCCATGGTTATCAAATCTATCTGGGACCCATGCGCCCAACAAGCATAGGATATACAGCTTAGATCAAATAATCCTATGGTAGATCCAATAATCACTTTCAATTACATGGATACGGATCAAGATAAAAACGAAATGAGAGAAGGAATTAGATTGAATCGTGAAATATGCGCGCAACCTGCCTTTCAGAGTTTTGCGGGCAAAGAATTATCACCTGGGGAAGGTGTGCAAAAAGACTAGGAAATTGACGAATTTGTCTGGAAAATTGTTTAAAGCGCCTACCTCCCAGCTTGCTGTTGTAGAATGGGAAATGACGAGAAATCGGTGGTTAACTCAAAAGTAAGGTTCACGGGATGGAGAACCGGAGTATTGTGGTTGCGTTAATAATTCCCTCTTTTGTCAGTGGGAACCTAAATGCTCTGATAATAACGATGGCAGAAAAAATAGCAGATCATATCCGAGGTAGGGTGGCTTTAGCGAAAAAAGATAAAACCTTTTGGGTATACTCTGTTTTGCAAAACAAACAGCGTTAGCTTGGCTGCCGCTTACCTAGGGCGCCGTCCACAGTCTTTCTCTTTCGCATCATATCTTTCCAGCGTTTCATAACTTTTGCTTTTCGCTCGAGAAAAGCTTTTCGTAGCTCAAGATTTCTTTGCTCACGTCTTTTATAGAAATTGCTTTTTTTGTAATGTGATCTAGGTAGATCGATAGTTTTCGGCTGGTAAATGACGGACGTATTATCGGCTAACTTCAAGAAATGAGGGGAAGCAAGACGCTTGCTAAGGCTTTCGGCCGCTTGCTTTTTTAAATGAATAACAGCTTTTCTATATTTTGTTCCGCGCGTAGTATTCCCAGAATGATATTTCTGTATTGCCAAGTTCCAAGAACCATTATTTTTATATAAATTTGTCAGAAAATTGGCGGCGTACCTAGTATTGGTTAGTGGGTCAAAAGCCTGATCTAGATTGTCGAATGCATTAGGGTGATAGAATAAATTGATTTGCATACACCCAACATCGATATTTTTTACACCTTTTTGTCTTAAAACCTGAACCTTGTGTATCGCTTCTTCCTTGGTGCCGAAATAAATTCCTTTGCCACCTGCGGTAACAGTCCATGGCCAAGCGTAGCTCATCCCCCTTTTTTGGTCCCATCTCCCTGTCTCTTTGAGGGATATTGCCTGTAATAATCCACTTGGTATATTTAAACGTTTTGCAACTGGTATGGCCGCTTTTAAACACAAGTCGGACGTTCCCGATGTTACTGTGGCAGCGTTTGCAACGTTGAACCCAATAAAACTGGCAAAAATTATAAATAGAACCTTTTTGTGAGCGCACATACTTTAACTCCTTGGTTAACATGCCAAGAGCAACAATTGTGCCAAAGCTAGGTATTTATTCTGCGGCGCCTTTTAGATGGGGCATTGGATCCGCTTTTTGTCCCATATCTATCATAAAATCCGTCATAACTCGCGTTAACACCCTAATTCCGTCGAGGCGCTCTAACTCTATCTCATTCATGTATAGAGAGCGGTTGATTTCAATCTGAATGGCGTGAACACTTTCATATGGTTTTCCGTAATGTTGCGTAATAAAGCCCCCAGCATATGGGTTGTTGCGTTTTACAGAAAAACCAGCCTGAGTTAGACTTTCTAATGCTGCTTTCATTATGGAGGGATGACAGGAACTTCCATGACAATCTCCAAGAATAATATCAGTTCCCTTCTTACCAAAAGACTTTGGGATTGCTGATTTTGCGGCGTTTGACGGCATCGAATGACAATCAATCAAAATACAGAATCCAAAAACATCCCGGGTTTTATCTATAAGTCGTTTTAATTCGAAATGATATGGATTGTAGCACGATTCAATTCTCTTTTTCACTTCATCAAAATCAAGCTTGTTTTTATATACTTCGTCACCATTTGACACAACCTTTGCGATAGTACCCAGTCCCGCAAAAATCCTCTGGTTTTTAGTGGTCACATAATTTGGTAAGCTAGAGTCAAACATTGTTGGATCTAATTCAAAAGGACCTCGGTTAACATCCACAAATACTCTCGGGAAAAGTGCCTTTAGGAGCGGCGCACCTACGTTTGGCGCATGACCAAAGATTTCGTCGACAAAACAGTCTTCTGATGATCTTAGTTTTTGCCTCGATAAGGCAGAGTTTTTGACGAATTCCGCCGGATAATCCAATCCACTATGAGGTGAAGATATAACGAGTGGAACCGACTGATGACCAGGCTGATCAATGTTAATAGGTTTATCGATATTAGACTCTAAAATGTTCATGATTAAGTTTAGCGCGTTGGTGTGTTTATGTCATGGAAAGATGTATAAAATACGCTTTTCACCACGGCTTAGTTTACTTCTTGCCAATTTTGGTTTTTAGGTTATAAACACGGCGTTAAAGCAGGGTGAAGTTAGAGGTTAGGGCGCGTAGCTCAGCGGGAGAGCACCTCGTTGACATCGAGGGGGTCACTGGTTCAATCCCAGTCGTGCCCACCACCTCAACCTGCTTCAGAAAATCTTTGGATCTATAGGTGCCACCCTTCCGACGTGGTCTTCTATCATCTGAGCTAAATCCAGGCAAAGATGTTCGTTATACTTCCACCCTATTAATTGAACTCCATATGGTCTGTCATCTTGAAGGCCTGTACACACCGTTGCCGCAGGAATTCCAAGTAGATTGACCGCGACTAATAAATTGTGCGCACTAAAGATTTCTTTTGCACGTTCTTTAGTTTGTATATCCTCGTTAGGCGCGAATGGACGAATATTAGAGACTGGCCCAATTATTACCTCATACTCTTGAAGAAATACCGACCATTCCCGCATAAGTTGTGTTCTCTCCATTCCAAGTCTTATGTAGTCCGGAAGAGCACATTCCTTATGAAAACTTTCCAGAAAATCGAGCGCAGCAGATATCTGACTTGAGCCTAACTCGTCCATGGCCTTTCGAAGAACTGATCTTAGCTCTGTGCCTATCAAACCAGCCCAAACTTCAGCACAACGGGCAATTTTTGGTGGTGAAATTTCTTCAACTATATACCCGGCTGCCTCTAGTATTTTGCCTGCATTATGCAACGACAGCCTAACCTCATCGGCTAGCGGAGCGCCAGGGGTTTCCATGGCAAGTGCAATCTTTGTGGAGCCAGCCTTTTCTTGTTTTTGAACGAAGCCCGGTGTCCACCATGGATCCCTTCGATCAGATCTTGACATTGCATTAAATGCCAACCTTGCATCATTTATTGACCGTGTAATTGGGCCTTGTGTGGATAAGAGTTGCATCATGGGAGGCCTATCCTCGCCGGCCGTTGGATTAAACGCTGGTACTGTCCCTTGTGTGGGTTTGATTGTTGTGAGCCCACAGCAATAAGCGGGATACCGGAGGGATCCTCCAAGGTCATTACCATGAGCTATGCAACCAATCCCAGCGGCTAATGACGCGGCGGCACCGCCAGACGAGCCACCAGGGGTAATATTTTTATCCCAGGGGTTTATTGTATCCCCAAAAAGGGGATTCCCGGTATGCCAGCGTAGGCTGAACTCTGGTGTATTGGTTCTGCCTATTGGAATAGCACCGGCCTTTAAAAGATTATCAACAACTGGCGAATTGGCGGGAGCAAGCTTGTCTTTCAATTTGCTCAAGCCATTTGGGCTCGATTGCCCGATTATATCGACATTATCTTTTATTGTAACAGGAACCCCATGCAATGGACCAATTTGCTCGTTTCTGGAAATTATCTCATCGGCTAGTATCGCCATTTCCATAGCCGCATCATTCAGACTTCTGGTAATTGCGTTTATTTTTGGGTTGACCTCTGTAAGTCGTTCTAAATGATTTTCGATGACTTCCCTGGCGCTCACATCTTTTTTAGAAATTAGTTCTGCTGTTTCCATTGCTCCCAGTTGCCACAAAAGATCCGACATCTATTTCTCCCTAGTTTTTATAAAAGACTGCGTAACTTATTGGTCCTTTCTCTCCCTGCGGATATCATAAAACTTAAGTCATTTCCGGCGAGGACTAATTGAACACCCATGTCTATATATACTTTCATTGCATCAAAATTATATACGCCACCCATTCCAACAAATTTACCGTGTTTCTTACAAGCTGTGATCGTCTGCTTATATGCTTCTATGATTTCAGGGTGGTCCAGTTCGCCAGGAATGCCCATCTCCATGCAGAGATCGTTTGTTCCGATCAGTAAACAATCGACGCCCTCCACAGAAGCGATGTCGTTGGCATTTCTGATAGCCGTCGGCGTTTCAAGCATTAATACTGTAAGTGTCGCGTCATTAACTGCTTTTGTGGCCTCAGCCATAGGGAAACTTTGAAAATCTAACATTGGTTGAGCACCGGCAACAGACCTATGTCCTATTGGAGGATATTTGCATTGACTGACCATTTGAATAGCGGTTTCCTTCGTATCGACGTGTGGGACGACAATACCCTGAGCTCCACCATCTAAAGCTCTACTCGCATGAAAATGTTGGAAGCCAGGAACTCGGAGCAGCGGTGTGATACCTACATCTTGAGCTGTAACACTGATTTGGGTCGCTATATCTAGATCCATGGAGTTGTGCTCCATATCGATAAATAGCCAATCAAACCCAGCTGTTTTCATCGCTTTTGCTATATCCACTGTCCGCGCCTGCCGCAGACCAACCCCAATTGCCAGTTCACCTGCTTGAAGCTTCTCTTTTGCGATATTATTAATGTCGACCATGCTTCTCTCTCATTAGTTAATGAATTTGAACTATCATGGCATGGTATGAATACTTCTGGAATATAGCTATAACTAAAGTGATGAAGGAAGCGATTGTTTTGCTCAATGAATGACACAGTTAATGAAGATCTTTTCAAAGATGACTGCGGTGCGGTAAGGCAGGATTGGAACGTATTACAGCAGTATTTGAGAAAAAAGGGACAAAATTTAGACCTCGTTGAAATACCTAACCAGTTTGCAGCAGGTTTTGGAAATCTTAACTATTTTATTATTTTTAATGGACGCCCAGCAGTTTTGCGAAGGCCGCCAATGAATGTATTTGTTCGAGGCGCAAATGATATGCTCCGTGAAGCGAAGATACTTAACGCTTTGAGTCCGGTATTCCCTCTAGTTCCGAAATGTCTTTTCGTTGGTAATGATTTGAATGTTTGGGGGGTGCCTTTCTTAATTATGGAGTACAGGCAAGGGATTACAGTAAAGTCCACGCTGCCGGATTATCTGGAAAACAAACGTCTTGTTGCGGCGCAACTGACAGAAGTACTTCTAAATATTCTTATCAGACTTCATTCTATAGACCCAAGCAAAGCTGGTTTGGGTGACTTAGGTAGAACGGGGGATTATTTCTCCCGAACAGCAAAAGGCTGGTTGAAAAGAGCAAACGCAGCGTGGGGCGATAGTCAGTCGGTAGCATTAGCGAAAATTGGAAAGTGGTTAAGCGAGCGAATTCCAAAAGAAGGCCGACCTGTAATACTGCATAACGATTTTAAATTAGATAATATCATTCTAGAACCAAATAATCTTCAACCCAAAGCCTTAATCGATTGGGATTTGGGCACACGGGGCGATGCGATATGGGATTTTGCAGTATTGCTAAGTTACTGGGCACAGGAAGATGATCCCTTGGCTATGTTATCTCTCCGGCAGATGCCCACTCTTGAACCTGGGTTTCCAAAAAGAGATGAATTAATCGCACAATATGCTGAAAGAACAAAAACAAAAATTTTAGACATTCTTCCTTATAAAGTTCTAGCGCAATTTCGATTGGCAGTGGTATTTCAGCAAATATTTCTTCGTTTTGAGCAGGGTGAGGATCAGGTCACTCAGGATAGACAGCTTGATAAACTGGCACTGGGTTTACTAGATTTTACGTTAAGCAATTTGGTGGAATAAATGTAAGTCATTCTTTGGGTGGCTAAACACGGGCAAACGCAACTCCGCCGCCCCGTTCTAAAATTGCTGCACCAACATTAGCAGCTCTAGGTTGGGGCAGACGACTAGGCCTTTCATAAAGTTTTTCTTTTCATCATCAGTTATCTTTTAATTAAATATTAAAGTGTTTTTTCATTAAAAATATNCCTTTCCTGAATTTGCCTTTCTATTGCTCCTGGACGGACCCGCCGCACTTCGTTTATCGCCATTTGTGGATCCCATCCAAACTTAGTNAGAAGTTTAGCGGCNAAAGTTCCGGTTCTTCCTAAGCCTGCTGCGCAGTGAATGATTATTTTGGAACCATTATCTATATGCCCGAGAATCGCTTTTCGATTTTTTAGCCAGGCGTCTTCGAATATACCACCTGGTGCTGAAAAGTCGTGTATTGGGAGATGATACCAATCAAAATTTTGCTGTTGTGCTATCTCTGGAAATTCTGGAACGCCTAATTGTTTAAATTCTTGAGTTTCATTTAAGCTTATAAGGGCGTCTGCGCCCCAATTTCTGATTTCTAAAAAATCTTCCGATAGGTTTCTGGCCCATAATTTTGCTTTAGAGTACCTATCATTGCGTCCTGGGCAATGTGTCAGGCCAAATGTTGTGTTTAATGGGCCGATCAATTCATAAATAACAAGTGGTCCGTTGAATGGTGGACTTTTGAACTTTCCTGAACCACTTGTAATTTCAGATGGTTGATTTCTATCTTTAGGTTTTGAGTTCATTTTTTTTAGTTCCAGTGAGGCATTACTCACTTTTTGGGCTAGCAACCAGTCGCGNATAGAAGTTTAGCCGTGCGAGAAATTTAGCGCTAGCCCTTTGGTCTGCCATTTCATNGAAATCAATTTTCCAGTTGATGATAAGGTTATGAATGCTGTATCGAGCTCCGGGCCGCCGAAACATATGTTGGTGGGGAAAATGTCTGGTAGCAGTATACGATCTAAATGTTCCCCAGTTGCGCTGAAAATATCAATTTTTCCTGGTATCGATCCGACACAAATATTACCCAAGCTGTCGAGCGCCAAAGAATCGAATAAATGATAGCCTTCGGGCGATGCTATTAGCTTCCCTTTCTCCCACGGTACAATTTTCTTTTGTTTTTTTAAGANGCCNGGCTCTTTAATTTCGAAAGACCAAAGTCTACCTGTCGGTGTTTCTGCGACATACAGTTGGGATCCATCTGGGGAAAGTCCAATACCGTTTGGGCCGTCCATTGGTGAAATAACTTCTTGAATATGAGAGCCATCAATCTTTGCGTAAAATACACCGCCTCTATCCCTATCACGGCGCCTAGTATGACCATGATCTGTAAACCAAAACCCACCAAAGGTGTCGAAAACAATATCGTTGGGGCCAATGAGTGGTGTTCCGTTGCATGATCTATACAGCGTCTCTGAGGCGCCTGTCTTTAGGTCAACAGCTTCTATCCAGCCCGTTGAAGCATCATGAGTTGATAGGTTAGGTAGTATCAAATTATCTTTTTCAAGAAACGGCATGCCACCATTGTTGCAAATGTAACAGCGCCCATCAGGGCCTATTGCTGCACCATTAGGTCCGCCCTCCAAATCAGCAATAATTATTTTCTGACCTGTTGGTGTCACCTTCGTTAATCTACCAGCATAGATTTCAACAAGTAATACGTCACCGTCTGGCAGTGCGACGGGGCCTTCTGGAAAAGATAAATCCGTAGCGACCTCTATAAATTCAACCATACAAATTTTCCCANGCTCAATCTTTTTATANAATTTTACCTAGCGCGAAACTACCTTCAAGTCGTGAAACAAAAAAGGTCAAAGCAAACTTTGCATTTAANGGTACGTTGATGAGTTAGTTTGACTAAGTTAGGCCAATCGGCGCTGTCCCTTTAATGGTTATTCTATGCATAACCCTACGTTGACCTGGATAATCATTGAGAGCCATATGAAGAACCCTTCGATTATCCCATATCGCTAATGTTCCGGCCTCCCAACGTAACCGGCAGGTAAATTCAGGCCGGGTAGCATAATTAAGTAGAAAAGTTATTAATGGCAGGCTCTCTTCAGGTGTCATNTTATTGAAGTGTGTTGTGGTTTGGGGATCGGTTATATATAGACTTGGCCGACCTGTTTCAGGGTGTACCCTTATTAAAGGATGCACGGCCACCATAGTTGGCTCTTCCACATCTGNAATTTTGTTCTTCATTTTGTCTGATCTTGCCGCAGTTTTGTCATAGCGGTTAGAAGTTGAGAGTTGTGCCAGCATATTTTTCATCGCCCCAGACAAGCTCTCGTAAGCAGCTTCCATACATGCGAACATAGTATCTCCACCAGTCAGGGGGACTTCTTTTGCATACAACATCGTGGCCATNGCAGGAACTGGGGTAAATATTTGATCTGTATGCCAATGGTCGCCAAAATTGTTTGNGTCGCTAGGNTCTTTGACAATCTCAATAATCTCTGGAAATTCAGGAAGTCCTTTAAGATAAGGATGCAGATGCAGATCGTTCCACATCTTTGCAAAGTCGAGTTGTTGTATAGGGGTAATATTTTGNCGGCGAAAATAAATGACGCCGTGGTCTANTAGAGCGTTATTAANNAATTTNAAGTCNTGTCCACAAATATCTTTTATTTGGATGCCAGAAACTTCGGCTCCAACAGCACCAGAAATTTTTTCTATTTTAATTCCCATAAGTTCAAACCATTTNGCNTTNGTTNNGTNTAGTTTAAAAGATAAAACTAGGTGCTCGGGATCAGTGATATGATAAGATCGGATATTGNCCGTTATATAATTCTAATGTCTCGGGCGTGACCTCAAAGAGGAAAGTAAAATGAGCAACAATTTAGATGTGATACATAAATTCGCAGACCTAGGCGACGTAATCTTACATTATGTTNTAAGTGGAAAAGGTTCGCCTGTGGTCTTGTTGCACGGATGGCCGCAAACCTGGTGGGAATGGCGACATGTAATTCCTGTTCTGGCAAAAAATCATACTGTGATAGCACCTGACTTAAGAGGACTCGGCGATAGCTCTAGGCCATTGAATGGTTATGATAAAAAAACAGTAGCTAATGATGTATGGCGGTTGATGAACGAGGTTCTTGGGTTTCGTACTTTTTTTGTCGTTGGGCATGATTGGGGCGGGCCAACAGCTTATGCATTGGCGGCAGCGCACCCAGATGCTGTGACTAAATTGGTAATATTAGATGTCACCGTTCCTGGCTGTGGCGGCGACTTTTCAGAAGGGGGGCGTAGATGGCATCATCAATTTCATTCAACGCTAGACTTACCAGAAGCGCTGATACATGGAAGGGAAAAANTTTATCTTGGCTGGTTCTATAGCACTTTTGCATATGTGCCTAATGCAATTACTGAAGTTGATATTAATGAGTACGTAAGAACCTATCGTCAGCCTGGGGCAATGCGGGCAGGCTTTTCTTATTACAGAGAACTACCAAAAGATATTGAAGATAACTTAGAGAATATAAAACGGCTAAAGCTACCAATGCCTGTATTAGCTGTAGGAGGAGGCGTGAGTTATCCTCACGGCAGGGGAAGGGGAGAGCAAACACAAGACTCACTCCGTCGGGTTGCTAGTAATGTTGAAGGAAAAGTCTTTGATAATTGTGGGCATTTCATCCCAGAGGAAGCTCCAAAACGTTTAAACGAAGAGCTGATATCATTTTTTTCGNAATAGAAGAAATTTGAGGAGAAAACAGTGTGAGTGTTTATTTTGCTTCCATTATATTCTCCATTTTGGAAAATGAGTTGGTCATCTCTATGGCATTTTAGAAGGTAAGGTTATGGAAAATAAAACAGGCCCATTGCAAGGCATCAAAGTGGTGGCTTGCTCAACCGCTCAAGCGGGTACGGTCCCATACATGCTTATGGCAGATTTGGGAGCCGATGTTATAAAGGTTGAGATGCCGGGAACAGGTGACCCGTCAAGAACTGCTGGCGAGCTTAAAGGCCAAATAAGTTCTTTTTTTGAAACAAATAATAGAGGTGTAAAAAGCATAACGCTCAATCTAAAAACAGATGAAGGACGAGCGATTTTGCATAGACTAATTAAAGATGCAGACGTTTTTGGCCAAAATTTNCGCCCTGGCGCNGCGGAAAAAAATGGATTTGGCTATGAAGAATTAAAGAANGTTAATCCAGCGATCGTTTATGCGTCTATATCGGCTTATGGACAAGACGGACCGCATGCTGATTTTCCAGGAACCGATGCGATCGGGCAGGCCCTAGGTGGTGTGGCCGAGGCTTATGCAGGGCCGGGTGAGTCAATGCGAACCGGTCTCGTATCTGTTGCCGATGAGACCTGCGCGATTTTAACGTTTGGTGGGCTTTTAGCTGCACTTTACCACGCGAAAAACACGGGAGTCGGTCAAAAAGTTGAAACGTCCNTGGTAGGGGGTATNGTCCGACTAATGGGATGGACTATGACCACTACTATGTGGCGGAATTCCAATCCGATAGCAGGAGCTCGTATAAATGGAACAAGGGAATACCCAGGTATAGCTGCAAGCTTTGATGATGAAGATGGNAAACCGATGGTNTTTCAGCTTGATCATAGGCATTGGGAAAAAGCTATGCGTGCGTTGGGGTTTTGGGATACTCTTCAAGAGAGAGGAGCGTCTGATTTGGGGTTGGCGCTCGTCTCTGAGGAAAAGAAATCTTTGATATTGGAGACACTTAGTNATTTATTTGGTGCGGGTAAGCGAGAAATCTGGATAGATACACTTCGTGAAGCAGATATTGTTGCCGCTCCTATAAACACGCTTTTGGAAGCTTCAAATGATCCGGATGTATTGCAAAATGGTTATATCACAGAAGTTGAATATCCGGATTTAGGNGAAAAGTTGAAAGTTCACGGTTCCCCATGGAACTTTTCCGAAACGCCAGCATCAGTCGGNAGGGCGCCGCTACTGGGGCAGCATACCGCGGAAATATTAGAAANTTTGGGTTATGATCANAATCAANTCGACGACCTAGCCAGCCGAAATATAATCTAAATACNAGTTTACAAAAATATAATGAAAGAGCTCACGCGAATGCTTAGCCGCTAATAGCTGGGCGGACGGATAAAAGGACAAATACAAGCTGATAAGATCGCCATAAAAGAAAATACTAATAGCGACAAATCATAGTCATATGTCCAATCGCGGAGGGCGCCAGATAAAATAGGACCGATGGCTTGAGCGCCGACCTGTACTGTTAAGACAACACCACGAATTGCTCCAAAATTACTTCTTCCATAGTAATCCGCCCAGATAATCGGCAAAACGCAAAGTACACCGCCTATTCCTAATCCGAAAAATATTGCGGCGAGGTAACCCAATCCACTTTCCTGGACTTTGTTCATAAGGATGCAACCAAGGGTTAGACAAATAGCCGAAACAAATAGGTTTTTCCGCGCGCCGAAGCGCCTTACAGCTAATCCGTACAATAAAGCTGAAGCTCCGGAGATGACGGAAAAAGTACTTACGATTAAGGTAGCAGTACCTGCAGATATGCCCCTTTCGATGAGGTGCGGGGCCTGGTGCAGACTAATCCCGGCCTGAATAGGATAAACCAAGGCGGTAAAAATAATTAAAAACCAGAATGCACTGGTTTTCATAGCCTCCGCTCTTGAAAATATAGGTTCTTTGATCTGTTTTTTATCGTTTTTTGAAGCCTCCTTTATTGGGCCCCCATCGGGCGAAAGGCCTATATCTTCGGGCCTTCGGTGTAAAAGAAAAAAGTTAGGAAAGAACCCTATAACAAATACGGTAGCNCCNATAATGNTCCATCCCATCCGCCACCCATCAAAACTGATAGCAGCATAAGCTATTAAAGGCATAGCCGTGAGCCCTACCATCTGCACGAGGGTAGCTATAGAGACTGCCTGGGGCCTTAGACGAACAAACCAANTATTAATCGCACTGTATATTCCTAGGTCGAANGGGCCAGCAAAATTCATGCGTGCTATACAAAATAAAAAATAGAACNCCAGGACAGACTCAGTAANCGAAATTAAAATTGAACAAATAGCAGTTGTGGAAATGGCCAGGCAGAGTACGAAACGCGCGCCGTGCCTGTCCACGATTGTTCCGATGAATGGAGACGTCAAGGCGGCTAATATCCCCCCAAGCGATACAGCTCCTGANATAANAGTACGAGACCATTCAAGTTCNATGGTCATCGGCGTAACAAATATTGACAGNGTGGCAACTNCTGGTCCCTGCCTCGCGAACCCAGCACAGCAGACTGCAAATAAAACAAACCACCCNTAGTGAGTTGGTAGAAAGTTGGCAAGGGACTTTGAAATCTTTTCTTCCAAACGAGTTAAAATTGAGATTAATAGCGGGTATAGATTCCCGTCTTTTGTATTCTTGAGGTATTTTTTTATAGCTTGCAAGAATGACCTAATGAAAATCAGTTTTATTAATCTTTAGACGTGTTTTAATTTGGTCCCTATGTTAGGCTNAAGCTGAGCGAGCTTTTAAAGGAACCACTTGGGGACAGATCATGCGACTAGGAATGTTTATGCAGCCTGTACACGATGTAAACCGTGATCAAACGCAGGTTATTGAGGAAGATCGAGAAACAATTCTATTAGCTGATAAACTTGGCTTTCATGAAGTCTGGGTTGGCGAGCACGCCGCCGCTACAGTTGAACCCATTACAGCCCCACTAGTCTTTCTAGCTACGCTGCTAGCAGAGACAAAAAAAATTAAGTTGGGGACGGGAGTCATTTGCTTGCCCAACCATCACCCTGCTCAAGTAGCGGCGCAAGCAGCTTTATTTGATCATTTATCTCGAGGCCGGTTTCAAATGGGGATTGGAACGGGAAGTCTTAGCTCTGACGTTGAGCTGTTCGAAGTTGGAGGTGATACGGATCGCAACGACATGGTCAGAGAGTCAATGCAACTTATTCAGGCAATTTGGGATGGCGAGCCACCATATTCTATGGAAGGCAAATACTGGAATGTAAAAATCGAAGATATGGCTAGGTCAGAATTTGGTGTTGGACATTTTGTAAAGCCGTATCAAAAATCTGGTCCTCCGGTAGCTATTTCAATCATGTCCCCAAAGTCTAACAGTGCTCGAATAGCGGGCGAAAATGGCTGGATTCCAATATCTGGAGCAGCTTTNTTGCACCCCCGTTATACATCAGGTCATTGGGAGACTTACGCTGAAGGGTGCGAGAGCGCAGGCCGAAGAGCCGATCCAAATATCTGGCGNGTCTCGCGCAGCATTGTTGTCGCCCCTTCCGACGAGGAAGCTTTAGATTATGTATTAAATCCNGATGGGCCAATGAGTTATTGGTATCGATATTTTCTATCGTCNATCAAAGCTAGAAAGTTAACAAAATATGTGGCGCCAGAAAGTCATCCTGATCCCGACAACATTACGTGGCAAGAAATTGCGAAGGAGCAATGNACTTTTGGGTCGCCAGAAACCGTTTTAGACAAGCTGGTAGCGTTGCGCGATCTTACAGGACATTTTGGCGTCCTAACTGCCATGGCTCATGAATGGGATAACAAGGCGTTTTGTAAACGTTCCTTAACAATGTTAGCCGAACAGGTCATGCCTAGGTTTTCGCAGCATGCAGAAACGAATAGTCAGCTGCGAGCGGCCGAGTAGAATAAAAAATAAGGTTCATGATTCGCTTATCTAACTCGGCGACTAGGCAAACAAACAAGCGGTTTTATTTTTTAGCTCTTACTGGTGACGGTTCTGATGGNGAATAAGAAACTTCTGGTGGCCGGCGCCCGAGGGATTGTTGGCCGAAGTACTATTAATCATTTCAGTAAATTAAAAGGCTGGGATGTTGTTGGCCTTTCCAGATCGGCATCGGATTTTGATTCCGAGATAGAATGGATAAATGTCGATCTACAGAATGCAGCGGATTGTAGAAATAAACTCAAATCTCTCAACGATGTATCTCACATTTGTTACAGTGCTGTATTTGAAAAAGAAAACCTCACGTCAGGTTGGACGCAGTCGGATCACGCTGAAATAAATCTAAACATGCTTCGCAATTTGATTGAGACCATAGATAAAAATTCGCCAAAACTTCAACACATAACTTTAATGCAGGGTACCAAAGCTTATGGAGGTCATTTAGGCCCTTTTAAGATGCCCGCGCGAGAGACGGACCCGCGCTCAATGGGCCCAAACTTTTATTATGATCAGATGGATTGGCTTTCCGAATTTCAGAAAACAAAACAATGGAATTGGACGATCCTCCGTCCTCAACTTGTTTTTGGGGTGGCAGCTAGAAGTCCTCTAAATATTATTGCTGCCATTGGGACCTATGCATCAATTTCGAGGGAGCTCGGTATTCCTCTGCGGTTCCCAGGTGGCGTCGAGCGTATTGGTGAAGCAACCGATGCGCGATTAATAGCAAAGGCTGTTGAATGGGTTGGTCATAATAAGATAGCCGCTAATCAAATTTATAACATCACAAATGGTGATATATATATATGGCATCATATTTGGCCTAGGATAGCGGAGTTATTTGGTATGGAACATGGAGTTCCGCAGCCAATGTCTTTAGTGAAATTGATGCCAGAGAATGCGCAACTTTGGGGGCTTATTACAAAAAAATACTCTTTGAAAAACTTTTCTCTTTCAGAGCTGGTGCCGTCATGGCGGTTTGCAGATTATATCTTTGGGTATGGTCAACGGCCAAATCCGCACCACATGAGCAATATTAAAATAAGAAAGCATGGTTTTTCTGGTTGTATTGACACAGAAGAAATGGTGCTGGAGTTATTGAGAGAAATGCAGGATCTTAGAATACTTCCCGAATAACGCGTGGCGAAAGTCTGTTTGGTGCTTCAGATCGCAAGATCTTTTGTGTTGTAACCCTTAATGACAGAAGTAAACGTTGCATCATTAAACCTGTATTTGTCCTTCAAGTTAGCGAACGGTTTGTAATCGAAAGAATTTTCATTTTGATATTTCTGCCTGCGAGCATCGATGGCTACTTGTATCACGGCAGCTCGTTCAAAAATTCTTTGTTCGTCGTATACCGCGTTAGTGCCATTCATTCCAAGGGCGGCTTTCTGCCCTAAAACTGATTTACGGCGGTGAAAACCAAAAGTAATTGATATTCTAATATTCGGTGAGGCGTTCGCAAAAGAACCATGAACCATTTGCCTATTAACAATTGTCGCGTCACCAGGAGCACAGATTAATGGCACGGCATCGGGCAACTGAATGCTCCCTCCATTGCGTTCAATCATGCCCTTTATGTCAGCTTTCCCATTTTTGTGACTGCCTGGAATTACCCACAAACTATTTGCTGGAGTTGTTTCGTATAGTTGGACTTGAAAATTGAAACCATGTATTCCTTCGTCCCAATTTTTTGATTTCCAGTGCGTGACGCCATCTTGGTGCCAAGCCACCGATCCGCCTAATCCAGGTTGTTTAACAAAAATTGCGTCATTGTAGGGTACAAAATCTTCCCCATTTATAGATTCAGCAATCATAAGCAAATCTGGATGACCATAAAGCCGTAAAGCGGCGGGCATCGCTTCACACATGCCATACATTAAATGCACAACATATTCTGGGGCTCCCTCTTCGGGCTTAGGCTCAACCATTTTGCTCGGGTGACGGCCATTTAAGAGATTGGTACCACCCCATGGATCAGAAAGCGGTTTAATAAAAGTATACGGTTCTCGTGCAAAGTCTCTCCCTAAAGCAGGCCTACCTTTCTTGTCTAATGCTGAACCAGGTTCTGCAGGAGCTCTTTCGATCATATCAGCCGTATCTGAGCGAATGTCGTTTAGCTCTTCTTCATCAAGCACATTTTCAAATATATAAAATCCATATTCATTGAATGCATCCAGAATGTTCGAGTGTAACATCCCATTCGTTTGTCGGCGGATTGGGCCTCGATTATCCATGCTAAGGGCAAGATTTTTTCCTTTTTCAAGATACTCCTTCATACTATCAGAATATTCTTGAGTTGAGATATTGCCGTTCCCTGTTTTTTCTGACGGCATTTTTCTCCTCCTTAGTATATCAAATCTTCAAGTTATCTAAATTTAGTTTATAACTTTTTTTGAAGCATCTACTTTTTAATATATATGGTCGCTTCTGGATAATTGTGTCGTTTCTTGACTAATCTTAGCGTGTAAGTCACTATAAGGCGATAAATTTTTAATAGAAAACAGGAAAGTAGGATTTATGAATCGATTGTTCGTGTACTTAGCTGTTGTATTGAGCACGTTACTCGGCTTTACAACAGCCGCCTCAGCTAAATGTGGTGACGTCACAATGGCAGAGATGAATTGGGCGTCAGCTGAATTGATGGCCAATATTGATAAAGTAATTTTAGAAAAAGGTTATGGTTGTAATGTTGAATTGGTGGCAGGGGCCACAATGCCGTCATTTACTTCTATGAATGAGAAGGGGCAACCCGATGTGGCAGCTGAACTTTGGATAAATGCAGTCCGAAATCCGTTGAACAAAGCCATGGCTGAGGGAAGGCTCCATTCTCTTGTAGACGGCCCAATAACAGAATTAGGTGAGGGTTGGTGGATACCACCTCACACACAAAAGAAGCATCCCGAGCTTAAGACAGTTCTCGATGTTCTAAAGAGACCAGATCTTTTCCCACATCCCGAAGATAAATCTAAAGGGGCGTTTGTGGGGTGCCCAGCAGGCTGGGGGTGTCAGCTAGCTAATAATAATTTATTCCGAGCTTTTGAAATGGAGAAAAAGGGTTGGGTTCTAGTTGATCCTGGTTCGGCAGCTGGTCTGGATGGATCAATGTCAAAGGCAGTTGAAAGAGGTCAAAACTGGTTTGGTTACTACTGGTCTCCGACAGCAATGATCGGAAAATATCAAATGGTTCCACTGCCCTTTGGCGTTCCATTTGGCGGGAAAGAAAACTGGGACGGTTGTATTGTAAAAGCGGAACAAGACTGCGCTAATCCTAAAGTAAGTGCTTGGACCAAGTCTGAAGTTCATACTATCGTTACTGATTCATTTAAGAAAAGTGGTGGAGACGCTGTAACCTATTTAAGTAAACGCGTCATCCCAGGACCGGTGATGAATGGTATGCTTGTTTTTATGGCGGATGAGCAGGCCGGTGGAGCTGATGCGGCTATAGAATTTTTGAAAAAGCATGAATCAGTTTGGAGTAAGTGGGTATCTTCTTCGGCTGCTGCTAAAATCAAAAAATCACTATAAAATAAAGTAAGATATCAGAAAACGGGCCTGTCGGATTTCATCAGACAGGCCCTATCTTTTGGCAAAACTGAGGTTATTCCATGGATTTTTTTGATTCGTTCCCAGCAATGGAACGGCAGGATTTGCGAGATCTAAAAAAAGGGATAGATTCCAGCTTTCGCGACTTTTCCCGAGCCTATGGCGATGAGATTGAAGGCTTTTTCGAACCTCTTTTGCATTTTTTAGTTTGGTTAGAAAAGTTGCTGGTAAATGCGCCTTGGCTAGTAGTTATTATTGGCTTGGCGATATTGGCTTGGCTGGGGTCAAGGAGTTGGAAGCTTGTTACAGGAACCGTGATAGCCTTTCTTGTTATCGGCTACTTTGGGATGTGGAAGGATACCATGGCAACCCTCGCCATAATATCGGTTGCCACGTTACTGTGTATTGCGGTTGGTATTCCTTTTGGAATATGGATGGCCAGGTCAGATAGAGTTCAAGCTGCGGTTACTCCCGTTCTAGATGTAATGCAAACGATTCCAAGTTTTGTTTATTTGATACCGGTGGTTATGCTGCTTGGAATAGGAAAGGTCCCTGGCTTAATAGCGGTGTGTATTTATGCAATTCCACCCCTCGTTAGATTAACGAATTTAGGTATTAGATTAGTTGATAGTGAAGTGCTTGAGGCGGCCGACTCCTTTGGGGCTGATTATAAGCAAAAGCTTTTTGGTGTACAAATACCGCTGGCACTACCTAATATCTTCGCGGGTATAAATCAGACGATAATGATGTCACTAGCGATGGTGGTCATCGCTTCGATGATCGGTGTAAAAGGGCTAGGACTGCCGGTTCTCCGGGCTGTTTCAAATCAATATTTAGCTCTCGGACTTTTAAATGGATTGGCGATTGTTATTTTAGCAATTATTTTTGATAGGGTCTCTCAACAATATGGGCGCCGGCTTCAAGCACATAGAGAGGGTTCAGGCAGTGAGTGAGCAAAAGATCCAAATAAAAAATTTGTATAAGATATTTGGTAATGATGCCGAAAACGTTATGGACCTCGTAAATGATGGAATAAGTAAACAAGAATTACTCGAGAACCATGGTCATGTCTTAGGTTTACGGAATATAAATATTGATGTTCCGGAAAAGTGCATTCGAGTAATCATGGGTTTGTCCGGTTCTGGAAAATCAACTCTAATACGGCATATAAACCGGCTGATTGAGCCAACATCAGGTCAGGTATTAGTGGGAGGGGAAGATGTCCTTATGATGTCTGATGAAGAACTCAAAAACTTCAGGCGAAGTAAAGCTTCCATGGTTTTCCAGAAATTTGCGCTTCTGCCCCATCGCACTGTAATAGAGAATGTTGGTTATGGGTTGCAAATCCAAAAAGTGTCAGAAACAGAAATCAATAAACGGAGCCAACACTGGATAGATAGGGTTGGTCTGACGGGGTTCGAAGACCACTATCCAGCGCAGCTTTCTGGGGGGATGCAACAAAGAGTTGGTTTAGCTCGCGCGTTAGCAACAGATGCAGAAATTCTATTAATGGATGAAGCATTTTCAGCGCTCGACCCACTTATAAGAACTGACATGCAAGGTATCTTACTTGGATTGCAGGAAGAGCTTCATAAAACGATAGTTTTTATCACTCACGATTTAGATGAAGCACTAAGAATAGGGGATGAAATTTCGATTTTGAGGGATGGCGAAGTCGTCCAGCAGGGAACATCGCAGGAGATAGTAATGAACCCCTCGGACGATTATATTGCGGACTTCATAAAAGACGTCAACCGAGCGAGAGTTCTGGAGGTACGATCAATTATGGAGCCGAGTAAAACGGATAGAGGCCCTAGGCTAGATTTGACCACTCCTTTGGAGGACGCAATGGGTAAGTTATCAGAATTAGGAGAAACGAGTGGCTGCGTTGTGGATGATAAAGGACATGTCATTGGAAAAATAGAATTGAGTGCCGCGATTTCTGCTATAAAAAGGCCGGAAAAGACTTCTGATGAGCTGGGGTACCGTTAAGCACACTACGGGAACCAGATAAATTAAAGGTGTTCTGTGCAAAAAGTATTTGAAAACCTGCGCGGTAATCGATGTTAATTGAGCCGTCGTTTTATAGGGCGCCTTTATGGCCCCTGCCACCCGTATAAATTTATCGCAAGCGAAAATTTTAAGTTGATGAACCCGTAGATGCGAATGGTTCGCATTTGACCTTGACATTGCCATGAAAATGCTATTCATTCGCAATTTCATTAAACCGGTTTTCGTTGTAAATGGAAGGCAAAATTATGAGCAACACCTATTTAAGGGGAATTTTAGCGGCAAGTGTAGTTGGCGCAGGCATGGTTGTCGTACAACCAGCCCACTCCTCTGGTCACTCCTCTGACGTATATGGTCCATTCCCTGTTACCTTAAGCCCATGGTTGGGAACTGAAAAAAGTTCTATGGGTTACACAGGTCAGATAGCTAGGCATGTACTTCACGATTCATTGAAGTCATTAGCCGGTAAGGGTAATGGAAAACCCAACCCAGAATTGAAAAAGAAAATGCTGAGTTATTTCTCTTCTAAAGATGCTGGACGCAAGATCCTGGCGCCAAAGAGCAACAAGGCTTTTAAAATCAAACAGACTGGCGTAGATCAAATAAGTAAGAAGAAAAATCTTGCGGGTAAAATATATAAGGGGTTGGTACCTGGCTGGCCTGGTAATAAGACGGGTAAAGAGGTTGTTTTACATATGATTGACAAGGCCTCTTCAGCAAAAAAGGGTTTTGATCCATCTACAGGCTATGATTACAAGCAGCTAATTTCAAAATTTATTATGGGAGCAGTTTCTTACAATCAGGCGGTTGATAACTACCTTGATGAAAAATTAGGGGCAGATAAGAAACCTAATGATAAGCCCTATAAAACCGGAAAACCTTATACTGGTAAAGAGCATTCTTGGGATGAAGCTTACGGCTACTGGGGGGCTGCGGCGCACGGGCTAACGGTTTCAGCAAAAGCCAACTACGAGATCGCTAAACGCGGTAAGAAGTCGAAGAGCCCAGAAGCTGCACTGAAGCTTGCTGACTATAACAAAGATGGCGTGGTTGACCTCTACAGGGAATACAACTTCGGCCACTCTTACTATGCTGCCGCATACGACAAAGGTGGAAAAACCTCCTACTATAATAATATTCAAAAAGCATTTATTTATGGCAGAAACGTTATAACAAAAGCGGACGGAAAGAAATTAACAGACATGGAGCGAGGCAAGCTGCGTAGCATAGCACGTAGTATCGAGTTAAATTGGCAGCGTGTAATAGCGGAATCGATCTTCAAATACGCAGGTTCGGTCTACAAGGATTTAGAGAAGCTCAATGTGATATTGGAAGCTAAAGGCAACAGTGACAAAGTGTTCCGTAAATACGCGAAGCATTGGGGCGAGCTCAAAGGTTTTGCAATGGCCCTACAAACCGGTAAGAGTAATATTGGCGAAGTTGCGGTTAAACTTAATAGAATGATAGGCTTCGGTCCGGTTCTACCCAACGGTAGCCAGGTAGTAGATATCGACTCTAACGGCGATTTCATCAAAGACCAGGGCCAGTCGATGGGCGAATATATGTTACACATGCTTAAAATACAGCGCCTAATGGTTGAAAAGTATGGCGTTAAGGCTCGTGTTAACGACAAACTTGCTGGCCTAGAGGGACTAATGAAAAAAGTCGGAAAAGGCGATAGCGCTGAAAACGACTAAGTGACTAACTAAAAAAACAGCATTAAGGCATCAGGGTTGCCATACCACCACCCTGATGCCTTAACCTTTTAAAAAAGGTATTGGGGTCTTTGGTGGATAATTTTGCCATCTTTTACGAGAACTTCCTGGATCCGAGAAAAAGAATTTGCCTGTTATATCTTGGGTCGGCTCTATTTATCAGTTTTGTTTGGCTGCTCGTTCTCAAGCGTAGCACAATTAAAGAAACCATTGAAAATTGCTTCTCGCGGCAAATTTGGTGGTCTACTACTGCTAGACAGGATTACTTACTTTTTTTTCTCAACAAACTATTTTCTGTTTTTGTTGCAAACGCGTGGTTGTCTAGCACGGTTGCGACATTTGCGGTTTTCGAGTGGCTCCACGCAGTAATCCCGTTCCGTCCTTCATTGGAGTTGAGCCCTGCACTGGTAATGACTATATTTACACTGTGTCTTTTTATTTTTGATGATGTGACGAAGTATGTAGTGCACTGGATGTTGCATAACATCCCTTGTTTATGGGCGTTTCATAAGGTCCATCATTCGGCCGTTTCTCTTACGCCGCTGACAATCTTTAGAACACATCCAATTGAAATTCTCATTTTCTCTCTGCGTTCGATCGCTGTAAGAGCCATACTCATTGCCTCATTTATATTTATCTTTGGTGAGGGAGTAGACTTGATCACCGTGTTAGGGGTCAATATAGGGCTTTTTATATTTCATTTGTTGGGTTCAAATTTAAGGCATTCGCACATTTACCTCTCGTACTGGGTATGGTTGGAGAAGTGGTTGATATCTCCAGCACAGCATCAATTACACCATTCTGCAGATCCTAATCACCATGGAACTAATTTAGGTATCACCCTGGCCGTTTGGGATCGTCTTTGTGGAACGTTATTAATTGCGCCTAAAAACCTCAGCCTTTCATTTGGTTTTGTGGGAGAAGAGCAAAAGCGAGTAGGCACTCTCAGATATGTTTACTGGGATTCTTTTCTCGAAAGTTTATCGAGTGTACGCAATTTTATAAATAGAGGTCGATTAATT
>PCAV01000064.1 GCA_002730675.1 Rhodospirillaceae bacterium
CGTTTGTGATGCTGGAGGCGACCTTACAAACTCTTTGATGGGCGAACTAATGCTTGCACACGCAATGAAACGAGGCGTGGGCGGTTTTGTACTCGATGGCGCCGTGAGGGATGTGGAGGCGTTCTTGGACGTAAATTTGCCAGTTTTCGCCGCTGGCGTTAGCCACCGCGGCCCTTATAAGGACGGCCCTGGAGAGATAAATGTTTCCGTGGCGATTGACGGAATGGTCATAGAACCTGGGGATTTAGTTATAGGTGACTGGGACGGCGTTCTGTCTATACCTTTTGACGATGTAGATAGCATTCTTAAAAAGACTAATGAAAAGCAGGCTGCTGAGGCGGTGGATATGGCAAAAATTGAAGCCGGTGAGTGGGATCGCTCATGGGTAGATAAGACGCTTAAAGATCGTGGCTGTATAATGCCCTAACTAAAAAGCACCCGGTACACGCTATGCTTAATGTTTTTTATTTAAGTATTGCCCGCCTACTATCTAAAAATTCTTCGAAGGCCGAAACTGCAAAGTCTATATCGGCATCCGTCATAGGGAGAGACAAATTCATCATCCCTCTTCTCGCATGATAAACACCCAGTTTTAACATGTCCAAATGCATTAAATCGCCTTTTCTGCTAGAGACAGGGTCTGTATGCGGTCGCTCCATCGGGATATCGGTAAAATGTACATTGTTCATCGACCCAAGCCCAGTAACTTGGATAGGGAGGTCTCGTTCCTGAATAGTTTTATTAAGACGAGCTCTAAAGACATCCCCTTTTTTATTTAGTTCGATACAAGCTTCAGGTGTAAAAAGCTGAGTTAAACCAGCAAGTCCTGCAGTCATAGTCATGATATTATTATTGAATGTACCAGCGTGCCGCCAAGCATTTTTGGATCTTGGATTAAAACCCTCCATTATATCCGAACGTCCACCAAATCCCCCAAATGATACACCACCACCCAAATATTTTCCTAACGTGATTAAATCTGGCTTGATATTAAGTTCACCATGCCTTCCCCCAGGCGCAAGTCTAGATGTCATAACTTCATCAAAGATTAAAAGGCTACCCGCATCACTGGTGCATTGTCTAAGGCATTCTAAAAACTCTTTTGACGCAGGAATGCAGCCACTAGACCCCATCATTGGCTCCACAATCACACATGCCAGATCAGATGATTCGCGGCGAATAATTTCTGCAGCCGCTTCTAGGTTGTTATACGGAACCAATACAATGTCAAATGGCGCATTTATAGGCGAAGGAGCTCCAAAATAGAGTACCCCGCCGTGATACCCACCCTGCATCGCAATTACTTTTGAGCGACCAGTAAACGCTCTTGCGGCACCAATCGCCATAAGGTTTGCTTCCGTTCCAGAGTTTGTAAAACGAATAAGTTCTAACGCTGGAAAACGGCCAACTAACTCTCTGGCAAGACGAGCTTCCATTAAATTTGGTCCTCCAAGAACTATTCCATCTCTTACGGCAGTTTCTATTGCTCCCTGAATAATGGGACTATTATGACCATAGATTCCAGCAGTGTATTCTCCCAAAAAATCAACTAGTTTATGACCATCTGCATCATGAAGATATGCACCCTCACCTTTTGCAAATGTCAACGGGTATGGCGCGTAATGAAGAACGCTCCGTGTATTACCACCTGGCATCACATCGCACGCTTTCTCATACAAAGTTGCACTTTTTGGATTGCGAGCCCTAAAATCTTCCTCTGCCTCTGCATATGAATTTTCTAGGTCTGCATTTGCTAAAACTGTAACCACGGTGCCCCCCAAATCTGAATCACTTCCGAATCAAGTTTTTGTGATTTCGGTAGCATACAACTTTATAATTAAAAAAAAAGCGTTAATGCCAAGTAGACCGCACGGTAGAATTAGAGGAAACTAGTGATGAAGAAGGTCGTACCTACTTCCAGTCTGATTGTTCTTATTGTAAACGAATAGTGATACACAGGAACTAAGAAAAGCTAATTCCAGAATTTTAAAGCTAACCCGCACAAATGGTTATAAGGATATTGAAAAATGATACCGCGCTACTCTCGGCCAGAAATGACGAAAATTTGGGAACCAGAAAACAAATTTCGGATATGGTTTGAAATAGAGGCTCACGCTTGTGACGCCCAAGCCAAGCTTGGAACAATCCCAGAAGCTGCAGCGAAGCGTGTTTGGGAGCGGGGAAAGTTTGATGTAGAAAGGATCGACGAGATTGAGGCAGAGGTGAAACACGATGTAATAGCTTTTTTAACAAACCTCGCAGAATATGTTGGTCCGGAGGCAAGATTTGTTCATCAAGGCATGACATCGTCAGACGTACTGGATACCTGTTTATCAGTTCAACTCTGTCAAGCGGCTGATATTATTGCTAACGATCTTGATCAATTACTCGAAGCTCTCAAGAGACAGGCTCTGAAGCACAAATTCACACCTACGGTTGGACGCAGTCATGCCATACACGCCGAACCCACCACATTTGGTTTGAAGTTAGCTGGTTATTTTGCGGAGTTTCAACGAAATAAAGAACGTTTGATATTAGCGAGAAAAGAAATCGCAACATGCGCAATTTCAGGGCCCGTGGGTACATTTGCCAGCATAGAGCCAGAGGTGGAAAGACACGTTGCCGAAAAGCTTGGCCTTAAAATTGAGCCCGTTTCGACACAAATTATACCCCGAGACCGGCACGCAATGTTTTTCTCGATATTAGGTGTAATTGCAAGTTCACTAGAGAGGCTAGCTGTGGAAATCCGGCATCTCCAAAGAACCGAAGTGCGCGAAGCCGAAGAGTTTTTTTCATCAGGACAAAAAGGCTCTTCCTCCATGCCGCATAAAAGAAACCCAGTGCTCACTGAAAATATAACCGGGCTGGCACGGTTGATAAGAAGTCACGTAGTTCCTTCAATGGAAAATGTCGCACTTTGGCACGAACGAGATATATCTCATTCATCCGTAGAGAGAGTGATTGCACCCGATGCGACGATAGCCCTTGATTTTTCATTGGCAAGAATGACTGGAGTCATTGAGAAACTAGTAGTTTACCCTGATCAGATGCAAAAAAATCTTGATAAGCTTGGAGGATTAATAAATTCACAACGCATCCTCTTAGAATTAACGCAAAAAGGTATGAGCAGGGAAGACTCCTATGAAGCAGTTCAACGAAATGCTATGCCTGTATGGTTGGAAGGCAAAGATTTCAAATCCTTGTTAAAAAATGATACAAAAATTAGAGCATTTTTAAACAAAGATGAAATCGATAAGTTATTTAACCCTGATTTTCATTTTAAGCATGTCGAGACAATATTTGAGCGTGTATTTGGCTGACATCTAGCCTTGTTTAGCCAGAAAGATTCTACATTAGGTGGTACAAAATGTAATGCTGTTCCGAAGTGAAATACAGGATAGGGTTATGTTGGTGTCAAAACACAAAACCTCTAAACCATTTTTCATCCCGCGCAACAAAGTCTCATGATATAGTGGATCAATGTCCCGAGCGATTTTAAAATCCTTGCAGTCCATTCGCTGTATAAGGAAAATCAAAACACTTTTGTCGCCTAGTTTNATTCGATCGGTTAAATCTTCAATATGTCTGGAGCCACGCGCGGTGACGGAGTCGGGAAATTCTGCAATGCCATTACTTTTTCTATTATCTCGCCTTAAATGCACATTTTTTACTTCCACCCAACAACGACCCAGTTTTTCGTCCTCTAATAGAATATCCACGCGTGATCTTTCAGCGTAGTTTACCTCTGTGCGGAGACTATCATATCCCTCTAATTGAGCGATTTTATGCGCTTCTATTGCTTCACGGACAATCTTATTCGGATGATGAGTATTTACGCCTACAAGCCCACCATCCGCTTCTATTAGTTCGAGCGTGAATGGTAATTTCCTATTTGGGTTCGGTGAGCACGACACCCAGACGCGTGACCCTGAGTTACTCAATCCGATCATCCGTCCCGGATTAGGACAGTGAGCAGTGATATTTTCGCCACTTTCCAAACGTATATCCGCAAGGAATCTTTTATACCGTTTAATCAAGGCTCCACAATAAAGTGGTTTGGGTAGTTGCATCTTCGTCTACAATACGTAATTGTTATTTGAACATAAACTAACCTTTATAAGTTATTCTTCATGAACACCAGTATTTCTGAAATAAAAATAGTTACAGCAGCGTTTGTCATTATAGGTAATGAAATTCTTTCTGGCCGAACAAAAGATGTAAACCTGTCTTACTTGGCTGCAGCACTTGTGCAAGTAGGTATTCGCTTGGATGAAGTCCGGGTTATACGGGACGACCAATCAACTATTGCGAACACGGTTAAAACACTTCGGTCAGAGTATGATTACATATTCACTTCTGGGGGTATTGGACCAACGCACGATGACATAACATGTGATTCTATTGCGCTTTCGTTCGGACTAGACGTACACCACCACCCGGAAGCATTAAAACGTATGAAAGCTCACGCGAAGAAACGTGGGGTCGAATTAAATGAAGCGCGTTTGAGAATGGCCCGGACACCCTTAGGGGCAAGCCTTATAAATAACCCTATTTCAGCAGCTCCTGGATTTACCATTGAAAATGTTCATGTAATGGCGGGTGTGCCAAGTGTCTTCCAAGCGATGGTAACCGAGCTCTTACCGACACTTCGGACAGGAACAAAAATTCATTCAAGAACTGTTATCTCGAACCTTGGGGAAGGAACGGTGGCAAAAGGTTTGGAAGAAATTCAGAACAAGTATCCCACCATTGATATCGGTAGTTATCCCTTCTTTAAGAACCATATATATGGAACTTCTTTAGTTTTAAGAGGGGCACAAGTTAATGATCTAGATCGAGCCGCTAAAGATATTTCTAATTTAATTACAAAATGCGGTGGTCATCCCACCGATGGAGATGAAAATTAATGAATGTTGAATTGAATATCAGAGCTACCGGAAGTGGAAAAATTGCAACCATCGTCTACGACCGTCAATCGAAACTAAATTCTTTGAGTGGTGCTGGCATAAAAGAGTTAAAAGCGGCTTTTCAAAATGTGGCTAAGGATACAGAACTACGTGGTCTTATTTTCACTGGAGCAGGCCCAAAATCTTTTATTGGTGGT
The DNA here is from genome assembly GCA_002730675.1 of Rhodospirillaceae bacterium. Lineage (GTDB taxonomy): Bacteria > Pseudomonadota > Alphaproteobacteria > Thalassobaculales > Thalassobaculaceae. Next base: position 5,105 of record PCAV01000064.1, read on the forward strand.
GCAGATATAAATGAGCTTAACGAATTAAATGAGAGAACCTCGCGAGAGTTTATTACTTTGTTACATGAATTATTCATTCTGATACGCAATATGGAGGTTCCTACAATCGCAAGAGTAAATGGCTACAGTCTTGGCGCTGGGATGGAGTTGGCAGCTGCTTGCGATATACGGATAGCATCTTCGACGGCTATCTTTGGAATGCCGGAGGTAAAAGTTGGGGTCCCTTCGGTAATCGAAGCAGCACTGTTACCCAGGCTTGTTGGATGGGGTCGCGCCAATTATTTAGTTCTTACTGGTGAAAATATAGATGCAGATACAGCTTACGATTGGGGGTTCGTTGAAAAAGTCGTAGAAGCGAAAGATCTGGACAGCGAAATACAACAATTAACAGATATCATTGCAAACTGTGGACCTCTTGCTATCAGAAATCAAAAACGTTTGATTAACACTTGGGAAAGGTTGCCGCTAGACGAAGCGATTACAGCTGGAATAGATTCTTTCTCAACGGCTTTTTCTACTGAAGAGCCAAAACAAATGATGAAATTATTTTTTGATAGAAAAAAATCTCACAAGTGAGCTATCCCACTTTCAAGGAAGAGAGATAGTAAACCGTTCGACCGCATCTGGGTCAAAACTGAAACTCATCCCCGGTCTATTTGGTATAATGATCTCACCATCTACCAACTCCATTTTTTCTTTGAAGAGTCCTGTAAACCAGGGCATGTGCTCAGCATAATTCACATTCGACACGGCAGCGCACAACTGCAAACTATGTTCTGTGAAAATATGAGGGCTTACTGGAATATCTTTAGCAGCTGCCATATGAGCTACCTTCAACCATTCAGAGACACCGCCCACACGCTCCAAATCGGGCATTAAAATATCTGCGGATTTTCTCTCTAACATATCGTGAAAACCATAACGCGTATATTCTGTTTCCCCACTTGCTATGGGCGTATCTAGCGCATTGGCAACGACTGCTGAACCGGCCAAGTCATAAGCTTGCACAGGCTCTTCAAACCAAGCGAGATTATATTTCTCTAACTGCCGTCCTAATCTGATGGCCTTGGTTACGTTCAATCCTTGATTAGCATCTACCATCAAAATGATATCGCTACCGATAGTCTCTCTTACCGCCGCAACACGTTCAACATCCTCACCAATGTCTGGCAATCCAACCCGCATTTTCATTGCTTTGAACCCTTGCGACAAAAAACTTTTTGCTTCAGCTTGAAGTTCAGTGATACTCATCGATGTCCATAACCCGCCACTGGCATATGCAGGTATTTTATCTCTCTTACGCCCTAGCAAGTCACCGAGGGATACACCAAGAGCCTTCCCCTTTATATCCCAGCATGCCCAGTCGATGGCAGCTATTCCAAAAATTGTAACGCCTTTATGACCAAGGAAATTAATTTCGTTCCACATTTCGTCAAAGCGTGCCGCAACATCAAGGGGATTTCTATGTTTCACCACTGGCTCTAGTGATCTCACCATCTCCATTAGAACTGGCAATTTGTGTTTCCCAATTACCCATAAATAGCTCTCGCCTGTTATTCCTTCATCAGTATCTATCCAGACTAGTAGAGCAGCCACACTCGTTATACGATGTATTGATGTCCCAAGCGGTTTATCAAAGGGAATTTCTATAGGCTGCGTGCGAATTTGCGTTATTTTCATTTAAATGTTTCTTTCAAATTTTTTCTGAAAGTCTTCCCGTTTAATTTTTAAACGATGGTAGTGCGCTTAAGAGAAGAGATCCAAAACCTACCATTTGGGGGCTCGTCTGGCGATAGGTGCTTATAGCTGAGAGGATATTAGTTTTTTGGGAGTTGTCTACTGGTAAAACATGATTGGAAGTCTCAATATGTTCCATAATCTCCTCCGAAGCGTCAAAGATTTTATCGGCTATTATTTCGCATCGCCTTAAAACTTTTTCATTCTTCAATTTTGGCCCTAATTGCTCTGCCACATAGCCTAAAAACGTTGGCCAGCGGGCCAAAATAAGATAAATTCCTGGAACAAATTT
>PCAV01000065.1 GCA_002730675.1 Rhodospirillaceae bacterium
CTGAACCATCTTTGCGTCAAATATTAGTCAAATCAGTTATGATATCTCTGGTAAGCACTTTTGCTTGCGGTTTATTGGCTTGGATCCTTTTAGAAAAGTTTGGATTATTTGGATTTGGTTTTCTTGATACATTTTTACCGTGGATCGGTGGTGCACTCACAGTCTTGATCGGTTTTGTGTTTTTTCCATCCACTATAATGGTTATTGGCGGTCTATTCTCGGACGAAATAATCGCAATTATCGAAGAAAAGCATTACCCAAATAATATTGGTTCTCATCGCGTCCCTCTGCTGGTCTCAATAAAGTCAGGTCTTACACTTATAATAATAGCAACGGTTATTAATATTTGTCTTTTGCCCTTTTACGCACTCGGTATGTTACTGCCGGGATTGAGCTTTGTTATTTTCTATTTAGGCAACGGTTATTTAATCGGTCGAGAGCTATTTGAGAACGTTGCTCAAAGGCACCTCCCAGTTAATGAGGCTCGAAAACTCAGAAAACGCTGCTTTCTAAAGATATTATTGGGCGGGGGTCTAATTACCTTCGTAGCAACGATCCCTTTGATAAACTTAGCTACGCCATTATTGGGCGCCGGCTTTATGGTAAATTTGTACCACAAAGTTCGTTTGGAAAACGAGCAGTAAATGATGTCGGCAACCTTCAAGCAGATTTTCTTACTCACTTGCTTGATCGTAATTTCCGGTTGCAGAGGGACATTAACCGGTGCCATTCCACCTAGCACTGAGAAACCCACGCTTGAAATTTCCACGAGTAATTCTTCTCAAGACCCAAAAAGACGTCCCGCGCCTGTAATGGACCAAGAAGACAGAATTCAAATCGCTATTGTTTCTCCAAATGAGTTAATCGGTGCCAGCCAAAAGGAAGTGGCCGCAAAATTGGGGGCGGCATCGTTAATTCGTCACGAGCGACAAAGTCTGACCTTACAATTCAAAAAAGAAAAGTGCGTTCTCGATGTTGTGCTTTATGGTAACAAGCAAGCAAAACGTGTAAAATTTGTCGATTTACGCGACACCGAGGGTAATCCCGCGTCTCCAGAGCAATGCTATGTGAAATTCAGGAATTAATAATGGAAGAGAATTTTGACCTTAGCCCAAACTGTAATATTGATACATCCGTACCCAATAAAATTTCTATACGACTACAACCGCAAGTTACTTTATTTACAGCAGAAACAAAGGTAGTGCTTTTCTTGTTAGTATTTTTCAGCTGGATAATTGGGGGTAGTTTTCTCCTCTTAGGAGCGTGGCCTGTCCTAATATTTCTTGCTGTTGATATCATGTTAATTTACTATTTTTTAAAAAAGGGTAGTTCTAATAAAGCAGACTGGGAGGAGATTGATATACACGGTGGAGAACTAACAGTGCGGAAAATACGAAATTCAAAGTGCTTAAATGTGTTCAATATGCCAACGTATTGGTCCAGGGTGGAACTTACTGGCAAGAGGTATGGTAGGAGTAAGTTAATTGTTTGCTTTCGCGACAAATATTCCGAAATTGCTAGTTTTTTGGACTGGAAAAGTAAGGTCAAACTGGAACGATACTTAAACTTTGAGCTGCATAAACTCCGAGCAAAATAATCGACGCCTAGGAATAAAAACTTAGCTTTTTATTCCTAAAACATCTTTCATTGAATACATCCCAGGGGATTTATCTCTTACCCATATACCCGCTGTAACGGCACCTGCGGCATAAATACTTCTGTCGCTTGCCTTGTGATGTAGTTCTAGTCGCTCACCTGCGCTTGCAAACATCACNGCGTGTTCTCCAACAACCGCNCCNCCTCGGAGTGCGGAGAAACCGATTTCCCCCTTTGCCCTTGCGCCTACANCACCTTCTCGGGAAAGGGTAGCGCTTGANNTAAAATCAATACCTCTTCCNNCTGCTGCNGCTTCNCCAAGAGTTAAAGCTGTGCCGGATGGTGCGTCAACTTTNTGTTTATGATGNAAATCCAATATCTCTATATCGAAGTTATCGTCCAGCGATCGTGCAACCTGCTCAACGAGCGCAAANAACAAATTTACACCAAGGCTCATNTTCGAAGCAAACACTACCGGNACTTTTTCGCTTGCGGCTCGTAAAATAGTCTCTTCCTTCTTGGAAAGCCCGGTGGTTCCCACCACCCAAGGTTTTTTCTCATCGATCGCTGCCTCGGCTAACTCTTCTATCGCTTCTGGAAGCGAGAAATCGACCACAACATCTGCATTGGCAAAACATGTTTTTGGGTTGTCTGTTATAGCTACTCCGATGGGTTCGATCGATGCAAGTGCGCCAAGGTCGCTCCCCACCAAGTTGCTGCCGGTTCGAACTAACCCAGACGCAACCGTTGTCGTATCCCGACCAAGAATATCTTTAAGGATCATCACTCCCATTCTGCCGGCAACGCCAGCAATTCCAATATTCAATTTCGACATTTTTCGTACCTCCATTCAAGCGGGTTTAATTCCCCAAGAATTTTCTATTTCTTAGAAGCCACTATTAGTTTTCCATAAAAACAAGCAACGTGAAAACAATTTTTGTTATTTCGATCGAATAATTTTTAGAAATTACATCCCACTTGACGCTCGGTATCATATTGTTTTAAAAGAGATTTTCTGATCGATATATCGAATATATGGGTGTTTTTTATGAAACTCGATGTTTTTTGTTTAGGTATTCTCTTGCAACAAAATTACAGCGGTTACGAGATCCATAGAGTGATTAATACAGCACTAGCACACCTTAGACAAGCTAGTTTCGGCGCCCTTTACCCTGCCCTGAACCGCTTACAAGCTAAAGGGTTTATTTCAAGCGAGGCTGTACCTGCGGAAATTTCGAATGGCAGTTTAGGCAAAAAGGTCTTTGCAATTACCGATAAAGGACGAGCACATTTCAAGACGGAAATAAAAAAAATCACTGCCGCTGAAATGGTCAATTCCGATTTTCTTTCGGCATTGCATTTTTCGAATAATTTGACCTCAAACGAGGTATCAACGTTAATTGATGAGCGGCTGGCTGATCTCCAAAAAGAGCAACGGAGACTTCTGAAACTTCCTAGTACAGACATATCTGAGGGCCAACGCTTCGCCATCCGCTATACTTTAAGCCAAGTTTCCGCAGCGATATCATTTTTAAAAGGCGAAGGGAAGGCGATACAATTGTTAATACAAAGACAGCGTTAGCACTACCTTTTTATTGTTTAAAAACAAGGGGTTCTACCTCTGATGATAAGGTTTATGTGATTGACTTTAACTCTGTCTTATGCGGTAGTGCGCTTGAACCTGTAAGATGATTTCAATTGTTTACAAATCAGTCCAAAGATCCTTCACTTTAGCAAAAAATCCTGTTGCCTCCGGGCTTGTTTTCGAACTCTCCGTTTCGGCAAACTGTTCCAGGAGCTTTTTTTGTTCTTTACTCAGATTGACCGGCGTTTCGACAGCAGCTTCAACATAGAGGTCCCCTTTGTCTTGCCTCCGCAGAATCGACATTCCCTTCCCTCTCAATCGAAATTGGGTTCCCGATTGAGTGCCCGGTTTAATCGATATTCTTGCCCCTCCGCCGCCGAGGGTGGGCACCTCTATTTGACCACCAAGTGTAGCAGTACTCATCGCTAAAGGAACTCGGCAATAAATGTTAGCCCCTTCGCGCGTGAAAATTGGATGATCCTTTATCGACAAAAATATGTAAAGATCACCTGTAGTTCCGTTTCTTGACCCTGCCTCACCTTCACCACTTAGCCTTATCCTGGTACCTTCTTCCACCCCAGCCGGAATTGTGACGGATAGATTTTTTTCCTTTTGAACCCGACCGGATCCTCTGCAGACCCTACAGGGATTTGAAATTATCTCACCGACTCCACCGCATGTGCTACATGTTCTTTCAACGGTGAAAAATCCCTGCTGTGCCCTAACTCGACCCTGCCCGCCGCAGGTAGGGCATACAGTTGGTTTTGATCCCTTTTCCGCGCCATTACCCAGACATGAGTCACACGACACGGCCGTGGAAACTTGTATCTCCTCCTGTTTTCCGCTAAATGCCTCTTCTAACGAAATTGACATATTATAGCGAAGGTCGGATCCTCTATTTGCTGAGCGTCCACCACCTCGTGAACCTGTAATGTCACCGAACATTTGATCGAATATATCTGAAAAACCCGACGCGAAACCTTGCGGACCTTGCCCACCACCCATTCCGCCTTCAAATGCTTCGTGGCCAAATTGGTCATATGCCGCGCGCTTCTGGTCATCCTTTAAAACATCGTAAGCCTCGTTGACTTCTTTAAAAGATTTTTCGGCAGCCGGATCGTCTGGGTTTCGATCGGGGTGATACTTCATCGCCATTTTTCTGAATGCCGATTTAAGTTCAGCCTCGCTGGCATTGCGGTTAACTCCGAGCAGCTCGTAATAGTCTTGCTTAGCCATGCGAAACGCCCTTAATAATTTTATGGGCGCAAAATTTTAGCGCCCATTTTTTACACATCCAGTTACATTTGTTATATATAATTTGTTCTTAAGCTGACTTTTTATCGTCCTTATCGTCTACCTCTTCAAAATCAGCATCAACTACTTCGGCATTCTTTTCAGGCTCTTGGCCCGAGCTCGCTTCAGCCGAATTATCACCGTCAGGAGTTTCTTGCCCTTCCTCTTGCTGCGCCTTGTACATGGCTTCACCAAGCTTCATAGAACCTTGTTGCAACGCCTCCATCGTCGATTTAATTTGCTCAGCGTCATCACCAGCTATAGCAGCTTTAGCGTCCTCGATGAGTTTGTCGATCTCGGTTTTTTCGGAAACATCTATTTTTTCGCCAAAGTCCGTTAGCATCTTTTCAGTCGAGTGAATTAATTGCTCCGCTTGATTTCTTGTTTCAACCATTTCACGGCGTTCTTTATCAGCCTCAGCGTTTTGTTCCGCTTCATTGATCATTTTTTCAATATCTGTATCTGACAACCCTCCAGAGGCTTGGATTCTAATCTGTTGCTCCTTGCCCGTGGCTTTGTCCTTTGCTGATACATTAACTATACCATTAGCGTCTATATCAAACGTTACTTCAATTTGTGGAACACCACGGGGTGCGGGCGGAATGCCTTCCAAATTAAACTCGCCCAGAACCTTATTGTCCGCAGCCATCTCACGCTCGCCCTGGTAAACCTTAATTGTAACAGCACTTTGATTATCATCTGCTGTTGAAAATACCTGGCTCTTTTTGGTAGGAATGGTTGTATTTCTATCTATGAGCCGTGTAAAGACACCGCCTAATGTCTCAATACCCAACGATAACGGTGTCACGTCAAGCAAAAGAACATCTTTTACATCACCTTGTAACACACCAGCCTGGATTCCAGCGCCCATTGCTACAACTTCATCTGGATTAACGCCTCTATGTGGCTCCTTGCCGAAAAAATTCTGAACTGTTTCTATAATTTTAGGCATACGGGTCATCCCGCCGACCATTATCACTTCGTCAACTTCACCTGCACTTAACCCGGCGTCCTTGAGAGCGGCCTTACACGGTTCAACAGTTCTACTTACAAGATCCTCTACGAGCGCCTCCAACTTCGCCCTAGTCAATTTTATATTGAGATGCTTCGGTCCACTTTGATCTGCTGTCACAAAGGGAAGGTTCACTTCTGTTTGCATTGAGCTGGAGAGCTCCATTTTAGCCTTTTCGGCAGCCTCTTTCAGGCGTTGCAAAGCAAGCTTATCGCTACGTAGATCAATCGCATTATCTTTTTTAAACTCATCCGCTAAGTAATCAATAATACGGTGGTCAAAGTCCTCTCCGCCCAAGAATGTATCTCCATTGGTTGATTTTACCTCAAAAACACCATCGCCAATTTCCAAAATGGAGACATCAAAGGTTCCGCCGCCAAGATCATAAACGGCGATTGTTCCGTTGTTTTTCTTGTCAAAGCCATATGCGAGCGCTGCTGCCGTCGGCTCATTAATTATTCTGAGAACCTCAAGGCCAGCAATTTTACCGGCATCTTTAGTGGCTTGTCTTTGTGCATCGTTAAAATAAGCAGGAACCGTGATAACAGCTTGGTCTACAGCACCCCCGAGAAATGACTCCGCGTCTTCCTTCAGTTTCCTTAATGTGAATGAAGAGACTTGACTTGGGCTATACTTTTCACTGTTTGCTTCTACCCACGCGTCGCCATTTTCTCCTGGCACTACTTGATAAGGCATAAGCTCCGCAAACTTTTTTGCATTATCGTCGTCATGGCGCCGGCCAATTAGTCGTTTAATGGCAAATAACGTATTTTCAGGATTGGTGACAGCTTGCCGTTTTGCCGCCTGACCAACTAATCGCTCGCCCTCGTCTGCAAAAGCTACCATTGACGGCGTCGTCCTTGAACCCTCTGCATTTTCTATAACTTTGGGATCTTTCCCATCCATAAACGACACACATGAGTTAGTCGTACCAAGATCTATACCGATTACCTTAGACATAAAAACCTCTTCTCAAAACTGATCTACACGCCCAGTTTTATCCTTTTTTGATTGACTACGAAGCGTATATAGTTATCTCGATACACATCCGCAAGTTCTCCAAAGAAGAATAATTTTATTTATCGGATGATTCGACTGATTCAGGAAATTCCTAAATCAATAGCTTGATGGCGACAGGCATTACTGAGGTTCTCAGATTTTTTAAGAGTTCCAATTTATGCTGTAGTATCCACCGCAACATTTTTCTTTTCCGCTTTATTGGCAGCTACGCCCACCATGGCGGGCCTTAAAATGCGATCATCAATAGCATAACCAGGTTGCAGGACCTGAACTACTGTGCCTGGCTCCTGATCCGTTTCCTCTACTTCAAACATTGCCTGATGAAAATTATAATCGAATTTTTCGCCCAAAGGGTCAATTTTTCTGATATTGTTGTTATCAAAGGCTTTTTGAAGTTCTTGCTCAGTCATTTGTATTCCAAGAACCAAATTCTCTATCGCCTGATCCTTGACATCCTCATTATTCGGAGCGGCGTCAAGTGCTCTCCCTAGATTATCAGCTATCGAAAGCAGATCCTTCGCAAAGTTTGCGATACCGAACTTCCGTGTCTGCTCTTTCTCTCTCTCTAACCTTTTTCTAAGATTTTCACTATCGGCAACCGTTCGTAACAATTGATCTTTGAGCTCTAATATCTTAGCCTCGAGTTCATCTAAGCTGCTCGACGACTCCTTTACTTCGCCTTCATCATCATTCTGAAGTTCAACGGCTTCTTCGAGGCTTGTTTCTTCCTCGACTGTTCCCTCGTCGAGTTTTACGTCTTTATTTTCTTTTTCTTCATTCATGGTCTGCTTTTAACTATCCATTGATTTGTTAATTAATAATAGAGCTCTCGTTATATAGGTATTCGCATGCGGGGACGCAAATTAATCTAACATTTTTCCTATCAGCTTAGACGTGTAATCAACTACTGAGATTATTTTAGCGTAATTCATCCGGACTGGGCCAATAACACCTAAAGCTCCAACAACCTTTCGTTTTTCGTCATGATAGGGCGCAATAATCATAGAACACCCGCTGTGCTCGAAAAGGTAGTTCTCTGAACCAATAAATATCTGCACTCCCTCTGCCGCTCTTGTTGCATCAAGTAAATTCACCACACTTTCTCTTCGCTCTAACGCATCAAATAGAGTCCTTATACGTTCGAGACCCTCCATAGCGTCGACTTCCTGAAGTAGATTTGACTGACCGCGGAGAATTAAAGAGCCTCCTTCTTCCCCTCCTGCCCACGACGCGAGCCCTTCTGCAACAACTTTGTTTGTGAGAATATCGAGTTCTGTTTTTTGCTCCTTTATTTCTTGCAAGATTTGCGTTCTCGCCTCGTCAACTGTCGAATTTGATAATCTCGTGTTTATATAATTAGTTGCCTGAACCAAAGCCGATGCCGGCAATCCTAGGGGAAGATCTATCACTCTATTCTCAACAATCCCTGTATCGGAAACCATCACGACAAGAGATCTTCCATCCCCTAATGGAACAAACTCGAGCTGACGCAATGGTGCATCTGATTTAGGAGATATTACGAGGCCTGCACATTCACTCAACCCGGATAAAGCTGAACTTGCTTCCTCCAACACCTTGGGGAAAGAGCGCCCATTTAATGAACATCTTTCCTTGATGCCAATCATTTCGTCCTGCGACAAGTCTCCCCTTATCTCAAGTAAGCCATCCACAAATATTCTCAGCCCTAGGTCCGTGGGCACCCTCCCAGATGATGTGTGCGGCGAGAAAAGAAGGCCCATATCTTCTAATGCAGCCATGACACTTCTTATTGACGCAGAAGATAAGTTGGCCCCCATCAACTTTGAGATAGTTTGTGACCCTATTGGCTCTCCAGAAATTAAAAATGAGTCAACAATATGCTGAAAAACAGTTCTAGATCTCTCATCGAGAGTTTTTATCCCAGTTATAGCCATATTTCCAAAATAAAACCGAGGCTCAGTAACGTCAACGTGCTAGATAAATAGAAAATTATTTTAAAGTTCTTTCACATAGCGAAAAAACGTGACTATTTTATATTTTTTTGATGGTTAATTTCACCATCTGGAGACGCAATATAATGAATGTAGAAATAATGAGGCCTTCTGGTCGCAAACACAACGAGAAACGAGCTGTTTCTGCAGAGATCCAGATCTCAAAATATGCAGAAGGTTCTTGTTTAATTAAATTTGGCGATACACATGTGCTCTGTACTGCGAGCGTTGAAGAGCGTGTCCCGCCATTTTTGAGAGGTCAGGGTTTAGGGTGGGTTACCGCGGAATATGGCATGCTTCCAAGGTCTACGCACACTCGAACTGATCGAGAGGCCGCAAGAGGAAAGCAAAGTGGCCGAACACTTGAGATACAGAGACTAATCGGAAGATCTCTAAGAGCTGTGACAGACACAAAAGCTCTTGGAGAGCGGCAAGTCCGTATCGATTGTGATGTAATACAAGCCGACGGAGGAACGAGGACCGCTGCTATCACAGGAGGTTACGTAGCTCTTTATTTAGCGCTAACAAATCTAGTTTCAAAAAAAGTTCTCCCTCGCGTCCCCCTTTCCGATCAGGTCGCAGCTATATCTTGTGGCGTTTATAAAGGTCATCCTGTTTTAGACTTGGATTACTCCGAGGACTCATCGGCAGATGCAGATTGTAATTTCGTTTTAACCGGTACTGGCGGAATAATAGAAATCCAAGCTACCGCGGAGAGAGAACCCTTTAGCCCAAACATTTTCGATGAATTAACTGACTTGGCTAAATGTGGCGTAGCTGAACTGGTGCGCGTTCAGAAAACGGCCTTGGGACTAGGATAGATTTAGTAATGAGCAAACCAAGATTTTCGAAACTTGTTGTTGCGAGCCATAATGGCGGAAAGATAAAAGAAATTGGAGATCTACTTTTACCCTTTTGCTTGGAGGTGGTTGCCGCTCGAGATCTTGGATTAATTGAACCTGCCGAAACAGAGAAGACTTTTGTTGGTAACGCCATTTTAAAGGCGAGAGCAGCGGCTGAAGTTTCAGGCCTGCCTGCTATCGCCGACGATTCTGGCCTGGAGGTTAGTTCTCTTAAGGGAAAGCCGGGTATCTTTTCCGCGAGATGGGCTGGCCCAAAAAAAGATTTTTATCTGGCTATGAAAAAAATTAATAACAAACTCAGAGCTGCAGATCGAAGAGCGCAGCGTAGGGTCTCACGTTCCGCAAGATTTGTTTGTGCGCTCGCAATAGTTTGGCCAACCGGAAAAACTGAAAGCTTCGTGGGGACAGTTGATGGTGATTTATGCTGGCCACCCAGAGGAGAGAGAGGTTTTGGTTACGATCCAATATTTCTACCAAAGAAAAATTCTCTAACGTTTGGGGAGCTCGAACCAGAACTGAAACACGCTATCAGTCATCGCGCAGACGCCTTTCAAAAATTAACAAACTCGCTCTTTCGTTAAGATGTACGGTATTCAATCAATAACGAAAGATTTGAGCCTCTATATTCACTGGCCATTTTGTCTGTCCAAGTGCCCCTATTGTGATTTCAACAGTCATGTCGTCAATAAAATTGATCAATCTGTTTGGCGGGAAGGCTTATTGACTGAGATGAAAACCCTTGCGAAATATACAGAAGATCGAAAACTGAAAAGTGTTTTTTTTGGCGGTGGCACACCATCTCTGATGGAGCCGCAAATTGTCGCTGATATAATTTCAGAAGCAAAGAAAATTTGGCGTACAGATAATTTACTTGAAATTTCATTGGAGGCAAACCCATCGTCTGTGGAAGCAAAAAAATTCTATCTGTTTAATCAAGCTGGGATAAACCGCATCTCTCTTGGGATCCAATCCTTCAATGATATCACTTTACGATTTTTGGGCAGAGAACATAATGCTGCTGATTCAAAAAGAGCTTTGGAAATTGCTAAGAAGACTTTTCAAAATGTTTCTTTCGATATGATCTATGCGACCCCAGAGCAGACGACCCAAGACTGGGCTTTAGAAATCAAGCAAGCAATCGAGTTCTCCTCTAATCATCTTTCCGTTTATCAATTAACTATTGAAAGAGGAACAGCATTTTTCCAAAAGCATCGCAAGAAGGAGTTTGAAATGCTAGATGGAGAAACTCTGGCTGACTTGTACGAATTTACGCAAGATAAGTTAGGATCGGCAGGATTAGAAAACTATGAAATATCAAATCATGCTAAACCGAGTTTTGAGTGTGTACATAACTTGCAGTATTGGAAAATGAAAGACTATCTGGGTATAGGTGCAGGAGCGCATAGCAGAATTACAGACAAAGAAGGCGTGCGCTGGGCATTTCGAACCCATAGGGCACCTAACAAATGGTTATCTGAGACAAAAACATATGGACATGCAATAACGGAAAAAGTTTGTTTGAGTTTAGAAGACCAGATCTTTGAAACGTTCATGATGGGATTACGACTCAAAACAGGGATCTCGACAGCAGACTTCAAGGACACCTTCAAAAAAAGTATCGAGGAAATCTTTGCCAGCGATACCTTAAAGGTTTTGCTCGACGAGCAGTTAGTTGAGTTGGACGACGAATCATTTAGAGCGACCGCTTTAGGGAGGCAAAAACTTGACTCCCTAATCCAATTTCTTTTTTCTGACTTTGATTCAGATCATAAACCTACTTTACTTGAGGAAATCCAATCAACTAATAAAGAAATTTAAGCGGCGCATCGTCCACTACTAACGGGCCTGACTTACCAACTTCTATCACGGCGTAACCTCTCTCGTTTGTACCATTGGGAAGCAATCTTATAATTCCATCGACCCCAATAAAACCCCGAGGATCATGGATATCGAATGCGGGGTGCTCATCACTGTGAGTTGTTTGACTAAGCGCCGCCGCCACCAGCATAGCATCATAACCCAGCGTTGCTAATCGTGGCGGCTTATATCCATAATGTTTTTTAAACCTCTCTGTGAACTCACTAACACCTTTTGGAGCCGGGGCAACGTACCAAGCCCCAACCAATGCTGGCTCCAAGCTCAGATCTGCGGTTTCATCCCAGAGTGTAGTGCCAAGTAATTTAACCCGAGATGGATCAACATCAAAAAAGGCAAAAAGCGGGGCTATCCTTTTCAATTCAGAGCCACCAGCCGGCAAAAGCACTGAATCAAATGGCGGGTTTCCAAGAGTGTCCATGCCTTTCAATTTTGTTAGCAATGAATCAGCTATTTCATCTTTTTGTCTAAGCAATTGCCGTCTTTGAGTTGTCAAATTATCTCTTCTGATCTGATAATCAGCAAAGCTCTTTACCAATTCAGTCAAGTTTTCACTATTTGCCTCATAATGTTCAGCTCGAGATAGATCCTTTCCTTGAACGAGAACAGCATTTCTCGACGCTTCAATGGCTAGTTTTCCAAAGTAGTTATCAGGCACAAATGCAGCCAAATTTTTGTATCCCCTTTCAAAAGCAAAATTAACAATTCTTGTTATTTGCTGACTTGGTAAAAACCCAAACACATAGACGCCTTCTTGCGCCACTAAATGATCATTGGAAAAACTTATTAATATTATCCCTGCCTCTTTCGTCATTGGTGCTATAGCCTCAGTGGAGCCTCCAAAGAGCGGTCCCAGTATCAAATCCACTCCAGCATTTATTGCCAATTCAGCAGCCTGTTTTGCTCCTTCCACTGTTCCTCTTGTATCAAAAATCAACAATTCTACCTTGAGATCCAAAAGTTCAAAAAATGCTAACTGAATAGAGTCCAATAAAGCGCCTCCTATTTCATCCACATTCCCTGATAGTGGTAAAAGAATTCCTATTTCAGAAATTCTCTTGTCGGAAATAGGAAGTAGGGTTTTTGCCCCAAGCAGCTGTGACTTTTCATCGGAGTTTGGTTCAGAGTCATTTGGCCTATTTCGTGTTATGCTGTTTCGGGTGTCTTTATCCCTCACGAGGCGTAGTTTTTCTTTACCAAAGTATAATTTATTTTCAGGTTTTAATGTTCTTTTATCTTTTTTGTGATCTATTTCTTTAGAGGAAAGAGCGAGCGGTACAATAACTTCGTGCCTTTGATTTTCTACGAGCCCTTCATTGGATTGACAACCAATAAGGGTTAAAATAATTAAAATTAAAAAAGGGAAGGCAAATGCTTTTTTTCCTTTTGATGAAATATGATATTTTGATGCCTTGCGGTTTTTCCCAACAGAATTCAAAATGTAAGCTCCTTGGCTGCTAACAAAAATCAACCGATCCATTTTACACTATTTTAATAAGCAAGGCGATAATGGCGAAAATATGACATCCCTCGCGATAAATAATGGACTTACGCTTATTGCAACTCCTATCGGCAATTTACGTGATGTGACATTTCGTGCCATAGACGCATTGATGGAGGCAGACCAGGTTCTTTGTGAAGACACACGCGTCTCCAGAAAACTTTTATCTCACTACGGTATTAAAACAAAACTTACCGCCTATCATGAATACAATGCCGCTTCTTTACGCCCAAAAATAATACGGTCACTGCAACAAGGTAAGAAAATCGCACTAATAAGCGATGCTGGTACCCCTAACATATCAGACCCAGGTTATAAACTAATCGAATCATGCTTAGCAAATGACATTCAGGTATCCACAATCCCAGGCCCCACAGCTGTCATAGCAGCACTATCGATATCTGGTTTGCCGACCGACAACTTTTATTTTGGAGGGTTCCTTCCTTCTAAAACTACAGCACGCAAAAAGACTTTCGCCTCCCTACAAACGCTTGACACTACACTAATTTTCTATGAAAGCCCNGCACGGCTAGTCGCGTGCCTNCATGACTCCTTGGAATATTTTGNTGGCAGAACNGCTGTCGTAGCAAGAGAACTNACTAAACTNCACGAAGATGTAAGAAGAGCGGAGATATCCGAATTGTATAGTTTCTATAAAGGCCTCACGCGGGTGAGAGGCGAGATTGTCTTTTTAATTTCTCCCCCACGAAAAGAGGCTTTGTATTTAAACCATGACCAGATAAAAAAACTCCTTAAAGAACAATTGGCCAACGAAACTCTTAAAGACGCAGTTGCAAATTTAGCTCGTGAATACGNGATATCAAGNTCGTTGGTGTACAGATTGGCNTTGGAGATGAAAAACGTNTAATATCNTTTACNTTNCTTTTGGAATTTAAATNCCAATGTTTGNTAATCAGAACAGGAAGATATGATGCAGCGTAAATTCAATTGTTTTACTGGACGCTTCTTGCCATTAATCTGCATTTCAATTCTTATTGCTCAGGCCGCTTGTTCGCCCATTGGATTAGCCGTTGGCGCTGGAGCATCCGTTGTAAAAGCCAGCCAGACAGAGAGGGGGCTTAAAGGTTCAGCCGAAGATCTTCAAACTCGTGCGGNAGTGCTGCACTATCTTTTTCAAAAAGACGTAGATTTATTCAGTGCNGTTAGCGTATCCGTCACACAAGGCCGTGTTTTGCTCACTGGCAAAGTTCGAGGNCCCAAAGACCGAATCAACGCTACAAAACTTNCCTGGAAAGCTANTGGTGTAGCCGAGGTTATCAACGAGCTTCAAATTATTGACCGTTCTAGCATCGCAGATCAAGCGAANGATATTCTCATTAATAAAAGCGTACAAGCAAGGCTGCTAGTGAACCAGGAGATTAAATTTATAAATTATAATGTCGATACGGTGAACGGAACAGTCTATCTATTNGGTATTGCACAAAATCATGAGGAATTAGAGAGAGTTATAGCTGTAGTTCGCCAAACAAACTATGTAGAAAATATTGTCAATTATGTGACAATTAAATAGTGGTACAGGCCCACNTCTTTATTTAAGAACCCACAACGCCTAATGTTCAATTTATGGAGAACAACACAATATGACCTTAAAGGTTGCTTTTCAAATGGACCCTATGGACTCGATAGATATAACNGGAGATAGTAGCTTCGCGCTAGCACTAGAAGCTCAGGAACGAGGACACANAATATTTCATTATGAACCAAAAANTTTATCGCTTTTACAGCTGAAGCCGGTNGCNAANTTNCGATCTCTAACTGTCCGAAANATTACGAGCCAATCATTTTTCTCTTGGCCAACAAAAAGTTGCTGATCTCAAAACAGATATTGATGTGATNTTGATGCGGCAAGACCCNCCCTTTGATATGTCTTATATTACAGCCACTCATATTCTTGAGCACGTGCATCCTCATACATTAGTAATAAATGANCCTGCCAACGTCCGAAATACTCCCGAGAAACTATTTGTCACTCATTTTGAAGATGTAATGCCTCCAACNTTAATAACCTCTGATGAGGAAGAAATATTTAGCTTTCGAAAAGAATTTAAGGACATAATTGTCAAGCCTCTTTTTGGAAATGGAGGNGCGGGGGTATTTCACATAAAGCCAGATGANGAGAATTTAAGCTCACTTATAGAACTGCACAAAACTTTTTACAGGGAACCACTCATGATCCAAGAGTACGTCCCCGCTGTAAGACAGGGGGACAAACGTATTATCCTTATAGATGGTGCTCCTGTTGGTGCAGTAAACCGAGTTCCAGCGCAGGGCGAAGCTCGATCGAATATGCACGTAGGTGGAAAACCAATGAAATGTGAATTAACCAGCCGCGATAGAGAAATATGTGAAATTATTGGACCCAGTTTGAAAGAAAAAGGCCTATTGTTTGTTGGTATTGATGTAATAGGAAACTATTTAACCGAGATAAATGTTACATCTCCNACAGGNGTCCAGGAGTTAAGTCGATTTGAAGATACCAATATTGCTAGCTTAATCTGGGACGCGATAGAGAAGAAACTATGACATTGTAATCAAGATGAAAGCAAAGCCCCTAGGCGCCGACCGCCCAACACATGCATATGTAAGTGGGGCACCTCTTGCATACTGTCCTCTCCATTATTTACAATCGTTCTATAGCCAGTTTTATCTATTTTCTTCAAGTTTACCACAGTGCCGATAGCTTCTATGAAGGCCGTTTTTTCTTTTGCGCTAGCTTTTTTTGCAAACTCTGTCATATTTTCGTACGCCCCCTTCGGAATTATCAGTACATGAACAGGCGCTTGTGGATTGATATCTTCAAANGCAAGGNTATGGTCATCTTCATAAACAATTTCACATGGGATCTCGCCTCTTAGNATTTTTGCAAAAATATTTTCTTGGTCATACGCCATTGCTTAACCCCTACTAGTTATTATCGTCACGCTGCAACTTCTCCTCGAGACCAGACTGGTTTTCCCTTCTACGAAGTTCGTCCCAAACACTATCTGGCTCTATTTTAGCATCTGCCCATAGCACTAACAGATGGTAAATCAAATCAGCACTCTCTTCTACCAATTCTCGTTTAGTTCCTCTAAGCGCGCTAATCACCGTCTCTACGGCTTCCTCACCAACTTTTTGACAAATATGGTCAGTACCTCTTTCAAACAACATAGCGCTGTAAGAGGTACTTGGACTTGCTTTTTTTCTTTCTTTAATTTTCAGATACAAATCATGCAGAACGCGTGACACTTTTAGCTCCCTTACCCGAATAGAATGTCAGATTCGAACCTTAACACCCCTCAACGCCATATCTTTTTTAACTTCCCCTATACTAAATTCTCCAAAATGAAAAACTGAAGCCGCCAAAACCCCGGTAGCGCCAGCGTCTAAAACTCCTTGTGCAAAATGTTCCAAACGGCCNACGCCACCAGAAGCGATAACGGGAACAGAAACTCTACTAGAAATTTTACTAGTTAACTCTATATCAAANCCCTCCCTNGTCCCGTCACGATCCATTGATGTAAGCAGCAGCTCACCAGCACCATATTCAACCATTTGCTCGGCCCATCTGACCGCATCTAAACCCGTAGGTTTGCGGCCCCCGTGAGTNAAGACTTCTATTTTGCCGNTATTATTTCTTTTGGCGTCTATAGCAACCACNATGCATTGTGAGCCAAATTTTTGTGCAGCCTCTTTTACGAATTCTGGCCGTCGCACAGCCTCGGTATTTATAGAAACCTTATCGGCACCNGCTCGTAATAAAGCTATNATATCAGCTTCTTTTCTTACTCCTCCNCCAACNGTAAGAGGCATAAAACAATGCTCCGCNGTTCCAGAAACAACATCTAGTAAGGTGTCTCTATTATCACTGCTTGCTGTGATATCTAAAAAAGTGAGCTCGTCAGCGCCCTCTGCGTCATATAGTTTTGCCTGTTCTACTGGATCACCCGCNTCGATCAGGTCGACAAAATTAATGCCTTTGACTACCCTTCCATCTTTAACATCCAGACATGGTATTACTCTAGCACTCAACATTCTTCGCCCCCACGACTTAAAATTCGTAGTGCATCTTCNAGATTTATTCTGTTTTCATAAAGAGCTCGCCCACATATTACGCCAGCTATTTTTCCTTCAGCCTCATCTAAAAGATTTTTTAGTTCCTGTACAGAAGATAGACCACCAGAAGCTATTACGGGTATCTCCACCTTCGAAGCTAACGCTAGGGTGGCCTCGATATTAACTCCTGATAACACACCATCTCTATCAATGTCTGTGTAAATAATNGCGGAAACACCGCTATCCTGAAATCTATCAGCCAGCTCCAGAGTATCTATATCAGAATGCTTGGCCCAACCTTCCACTGAGACGAAGCCCTCCCTTGCATCTATACCAATCACTATTCTATCCGGGAATTCTTTACAACTTTCTTTAACAAATTCNGGGTTTTTCATAGCGGCGGTTCCAAGAATAACTCGGGAGATGCCTTTATTTATCCAGTGTTCCACACTTTTTANATCTCNTATGCCGCCACCTAACTGGATTGAACATTTAACACTATCAATGATTGAGCCTATTGCTTCATTATTGATTGAACGNCCAGCAAACGCGCCATCTAAATCTACAACATGAAGCCACTCACATCCTGCAGATTGAAAGATGGCTGCTTGGCCACCGGGTGAAGTATTGAATACCGTGCTTTCATTCATGTCACCCTTGATCAAGCGAACACAATTCCCACCTTTTAAATCTATCGCNGGAAACAATATCATATCCTACATANCCTCTGNATTCTCTTTGTTGAGTTTTTTAAAATAAAAACAGCCNTTTACATAATTTTGTCCGACCCTCGCGTAATATGGATGCTCTCCAAAACGGCTATATCCCAATCCCTCAAATAATCTTATGGCGGCTATTTGNGTCTCGCGCACGTCCAAATTCAAAAGATCAAAGTCTGTTTCAATNGCTCGATCCTCTGCTGCNCGGATTAATTCAGCCGATANCCCGTGACCGCGGGCCCAAGGCGCGACAAAATGCGTTGTGAGATTACAAGAAAAACTTTGAGCTTCATTGTTACGGGTTGGTCTCAGTANCTGACATGAACCCGCTATCACATCGTCTAGTCTTCCTATAAGAAGATCTCTCTCAGGGATTAGAAGAACCCCTCTCCAGTAAGCTTCAAGAACGTCNCGTGGAGGCGGCGCCAACCAACCAAACCCACCACCATCGGTGATAGCATCTTCAGCAGCGTCACATAAATCACTCAAATCTGCAGCACGCAAATCGTCAACAAGTTCAACGCTTATCTTCGGTTCCATGCCCGTACTATCACGCTGTGTCATTTGAGCTCCTTATGGCCGCCAGTTCAAGAAGTTCTCAAGCATTAAGAGGCCCATTTTTTGACTTTTTTCAGGATGAAACTGAGTTCCAATCATATTGTCTTTCCCAACTACTGCAGCTATTGAATCTCCATA
>PCAV01000066.1 GCA_002730675.1 Rhodospirillaceae bacterium
ATCGCCTGCCGGCAATCCAAGCAAAATTGCTCAAGTTCAAACAAATTCTCACTCCTCAGTGTCGTTTTTGAAATATTTTTGGTTGATCGGATTAGACTAAAACTTAAACATCACATGATACAATCTATTTATCTATTAAATNCCGGATATTTTTTACGCCGTANTGNGTCTNTGCNGCTTCTTCNCTTATATACCCATCTAATACATCTTCTTTGATCGCATTTATATCGCGCTCGGACGGATCCCCAAACCCNCCTGAACCCGGGACTCTGAGATGAATTTGACCGCCGTTTGGAACGTCAAAGCCACCTTTTCCAGGAGCGATGCCTTTGTCACCGTTGGGAGCCTCTGTCCAAATTTTTGNGGCNANTCCGGGCTTNCCACCCGAAAGTCCAAAAGGCGCNGATTTAGTTCNTTCTANGCAAGCTGATGCTCGNGCTTTNTGATCTANAACAGTCCANGTTCGACTTGCTCCCAAACCACCTCTAAAGCGACCAGCTCCTCCACTATCAGTGACGAGAACATACTCATCCACCCTCACAGGAAAACTCATTTCGAGTATCTCAATTGGCGTATTCATTGTGTTAGATATACCACTGGCAATCGCATTTATGCCATCTTTGTTGGGACGTGCTCCAAACCCCCCCTTAATAGTCTCATAACTAACGTATCGCTGTTTATTTCTTGGGTCCTCACCTCCAAACGTAACAACTGCAGAAGTACCTTGACTGCATGCCATTGTGTTGTTGGACCAAAACTCTGCGACTGCCCCAAAGGTCATATCACAAACGCGGTGAGAAATTTCATGGTTAGCGTAGACAACAGGCGATGGAAACTCAGCATTCAAGACGCACCCTTTTGGCGCACTAACGGTTATTGTCCTCCAACAACCAGAGTTAGGAGGGATCAATCCATCCGGATCTATTATTGTTTTGAGAGCACAGAAAACACCCGAGGCGGTAACAGAAAGAGGTGCATTCATAGGACCGGATACGGCATCGTCGGTGCCAGAAAAATCCACCGATATATGCTCTCCGGTCTTTTCAACTGTCATTTTAATTTGAAATGTTTGGTCTTCTGCGTCTCCTTCTTCAATGACCCCATCTCCATCGCAAAAATCTTCAAATGTTGATTTTCCATCGGGAAGCCGTGCCAAAAGCGTGCGCATCATTTTCTCTGAATAGTTCAGGACTTCAGCCATAGTTGCAACTAAGACGTCGACACCGTATTTATCCGCCAACGCTCCAAGACGCTCTGTTGCCCTCCGATTAGCAGCAATCTGAGCGCCTAGGTCTCCCCGTCTTTCATCTGGAGTTCTCACATTGGCAAAAATGATGGCGTCTACATCTTCATTAAGCAATCCTTTAGAGTAGAGTTTAACAGGTGGCAGCCTGAGCCCTTCACCATATATTTCAGTAACAGCGCCATAACTGCCAGGAGAAGCACTACCCACGTCCGGCCAATGTGCTCTGATGCAAGCAAACCCAATCAGTTTATCATTATAAAATGCAGGTGAAACCACGTTCACATCCGGCAAGTGGCTTCCACCAAAATATGGGTCATTATGTATAAAAACATCACCTTCTTCAAAAGTTTCGAAGGCAGAAACGACGGCCTTTACCGCATCAGGCATAGAACCTAAATGAATAGGCAGATCGGGTCCTTGAGCAACCATCTGCCCAGATATATCAAAAATACCGCACGAATAATCACCCGCAACTTTCAATATCGGAGAGTATGCAGTTTTAGCTAAAACTACCTTCATCTCTTCTGCCGCAGCGTACAAACTATTTTTAATGACAACAAAAGTGGCAGGGTCTGAAAAAGCTTGATCTTCTCTCTTATTAACCATTTAGTTGAACCTCGCAAAGGAAAGTATAATAAAACCATTGGTGTCCATTAGTGCAGTCCAATCTGGCGGAATTACAAGAGTTGATTCTAATGACTCAACTATAGCAGGGCCCTCTATAGTTTTTCCAAGTTGAATGTTTGCTCTATCAAAGACCGCCGTTGTAATTTTCCCAGTTTTTTCAAACCATACTTCTCTGANCCGTTTTTTAGTCGTATCTGCCAAATCCGTTTTTGTGCTTTGCTGTATCTTTAATTCAGGGAGTTTTGCCTTTGCAGAAAGACGCAATGTAACTATTTGTATCCGCTCCTCTTTATTGGCATGCCCATACGTGGTCGCATGTTTTTCATGGAACAACTCNGGNAGNGCAGAAAAGTTTTGAGACGTGATTGAATTAGATACGTCAACGTTCAATTCGTATGCCTGTCTAACATATCGAACATCCATGCTTCGTCTTAAAATCCAGTTTTCTTCAGGAACATTAGTTTTGGAAAGCATCTCTCTCGCGCTTTTTTCTAATTCTACATAGCTTGCTTCAAGAGTATTGGGTTCTGTCTCATCTAATATTGAAAAAAAAGTTTTACCATAATCGCGACTTATATCTGAGCCAATTAATCCGAGAGCCGAGAATGCCCCAGGGATTGGAGGAACTATAACCTCTTTTATTTGTAATTCTTCTGCAAGGGCTGCCGCGTGCAGAGGACCCGCCCCCCCGAAACAAATTAGCGCGAATTCTCGTGCGTCATGTCCCCTCTCAACAGAAACTATTCTGAGTGCTTCACTCATTGAATTGTTAACGATCTGGATTATCGACGAAGCTGCCTGGTCGATTGAAACATCTAAGGGATCCGCGATCTTTTCCTTAATTGCCTGCTCCGCTTTTGAAAAATCAATTAAGAGGTCTCCGCCCAAAAGAGTAGTTGAATCAAGCCTGCCAAGAATAAGATTGGCATCTGTAACTGTTGGCTCTAAACCACCTCTATCGTAGCAAACTGGTCCGGGTACTGCCCCAGCACTTTTTGGACCTACCCTAAGTGATCCAGCCGGGTCCACCCAGGCAATGCTTCCACCACCCGCGCTTACTTCAGCTAAATCTATAACAGGCACTCTTATGGGGTGCCCCGTTCCATGTAACCATCGACTGCCACTGCCCTCGCCGCCAACCTCATATTCGGGCGTTGTTTCAATAATCCCATCTTGTATCAGGCTAGCCTTAGCGGTTGTCCCCCCCATATCGAATGATAATAGTTTTGACCTATTAATTTGTTTGCCCGCAAGAGCAGCAGCTATAACCCCGGCAGCAGGACCCGACTCTGCAGCCATTGCCGGCATCTTTAAACTTTCCTCAATTTCAAATAACCCACCTCCAGATCCCATAATGTATGGTGCTGGAAGTCCTTTACTGGTAACAGCGCCTTTTAAACGTTGCAGATACGATGAAAGAATTGGTCCAACATAAGCACAAATCGCAGTGGTACTGGTGCGCTCAAACTCCCTAATTTCTGGCAACACTTCAGAGGATAAAAAGATCGGAATACCGGGTAATGCCGCCCGTAAACGTCGACCCAATAATGCCTCGTGCTCGTCATTTAGAAAGGAGAAGAGAAGCGAAATAGCAATCGCTTCAACTTTAGATGCCTTGAGTTTAACAACCAGTTCAGCAATTTCATCTTCAGCTAACGGAATAACAACCTCTCCATTAGCTCCAATTCTTTCAGTAACCTCTAGGCGGTTGCGCCGTTGTACCAATGTAGAAGGCGGGTCTTGAAATAGATCATACAAATCTGCCCTGGCAGATCTTCTTAGTTCCAGAATGTCGCGAAAGCCTCGAGAAGCAATCAAACCAACCTGCGCTCCTTTTTCTTCTAGAATAGCGTTTGTAACAACAGTTGTTGCATGTGCTAACAAATTTACTCTATCTACTTCTATATCGAATTTACTAAGCGCTTGTTCCAAAGCTGTTAGTACCGCCTGTCCAAAATTGCCTGGTGTTGATGAAACCTTTGTGACCCCAATAGTACCATCTTTTTCATTTACCACTGCAACATCAGTGAACG
Organism: Rhodospirillaceae bacterium; assembly: GCA_002730675.1. GTDB lineage: Bacteria > Pseudomonadota > Alphaproteobacteria > Thalassobaculales > Thalassobaculaceae. Next base: position 3,907 of record PCAV01000066.1, read on the forward strand.
TGCCTCCAATATCAACACCAATTCGCCAGCTCATTTTGGCCTCCTAAAAAATATGTTCGCTTTCTAATTTCATATGGCGTTATATGAAAAATTAATCTGTGCTTTCCGACGAGAGAAGACCCTTTTCTGTCAGAAATTCTTCCGCCACTTTGATTGCGTCTAGCGTGGCCGGAATCCCGCAATATGGCACCGTGTGCAGTAAAGTTTCCCTGATTTCGTCGACAGTACAACCATTATTGATTGCACTTTGTAAATGAAGAGAAAGTTCGTGAGGCCTATTTAAAGCTGTTAACATGGCCAAGCAGAGCATACTTCTAAATTTCTTCTCAAGCCCCGGACGACTCCATACCATGCCGAAAGCTGCTGTTTCTGAAAATTCCCTTAAAGGCCCATTGAAAGAATTTGTGCTTTTGTCACGTGCTTCAAGATAATCCACACCCAAAACGTCCGCCAAAATCTTTCGTCCGTTTTCTCTCGTAGCCATTTATTTAAACTCCCAGTTAGATAAGAAAGATCTCTAGTCTGCCTGTTTAATTTAAAAAGGTCGACATCGACATTCCTATTTTCTGATATAGGTCGACATCATCAGACATCTGAACAATAGGATTTAATACACAGAGACAATAGTTTACCTTGCTGAAAGAAATATGGCTGATAGCTTTTTCTCTATTAGACCATCTTCCAACAATTCTAGAAATCTTGGAAAATGTTACTATGCCATGGTGAAACAGAAAGACAAATCAACGGATAATATCAATGGCATTTATTGTATTTTAATAGGGATGTTAGTTGTAACACTGCAAGATTGCACGGTTAAATGGCTTAGTCCAGACTATGCTCTGCATCAAATAATGCTTATTAGAAGCGTTATAGCGATACTCATAATCTTTTTTATCATCAAGTGGGAAGGTGGGTTTCGACTTCTTAAAACTAGGCATCTAAGCTGGCACTTATTGAGAGCTGGTTTATTGATTGTAGCAAATTTAACACTATTCATGGCAGTTGCAGCCATCCCATATGCAGAGGCAATAGCCATCTTTTTTGTGGCTCCTTTATTTATCACCCTTCTATCCATACCTATTTTAGGTGAACAGGTGGGACTTCGCCGTTGGGCCGCCATCATTATTGGTCTCGCTGGAGTAGTGTTAATGATACAACCCGGCCGGGCAGTTTTCGACTGGTCAAGTCTCTTACCACTGGCTGCCGCCTTTTCGTATGCCTCTATGCAAACGATTACTAGAAAGATTGGTAAGACCGATAAAGCTTCGACCATGGGTTTTTACATGCAAGCAACAATGATAGTTACGAGTATAGTAATCGGCATCTTGATCGGTGATGGCAGGTTTTCCGGTTCGGGTCACTCCAGTCTTGAATTTCTTCTAAGAGCCTGGGTAGTTCCTAAAACAGAACATCTCTGGATCCTTTTATCGTGCGGCCTACTGAGTGGTATTGGGAGCTATCTTCTAAGCCAATCCTATCGCCTTGGACAAGCAACCTTGATTGCCCCGTTTGAGTACACCGCACTTCCGCTTTCAGTCGTTTTGGGTTTCATTATATGGAATGAAATCCCAACTTTTCACGGCGCTATCGGAATGTTACTTATTATTGGAGCCGGCCTATATACGCTTTATCGGGAACGATCAGTTCGCCAAGCAAATACAGTAGGCAATGCTTAAACGCAACATCCAAAAAAAACTTCATTCAGCCAAGATCTTTATTGTAATTTCAACTTCTACAGGGATATCAAAGGGTAACGAACTCATTCCCACTGCGGAACGAGCACCTCGACCCTTCTCTCCAAAAATATCAATAAATAAGTTAGAAAATCCATCGATTACCCGAGGATGTTCCGTAAATCCTGGGGCCGCGTTTACCATGCCGAATGTCCTGACAACTTGCTCAACCCTATCTAGTGACCCAATAGCATCCCGAAGCGCAACCAGAGTGTAGAGGCCAACATTTCGAGCCGCTAAAATGGCTTCATCGACAGACAAGTTCGTTGGAACCTGTCCAGTTAACGGCTTACCATCATTGTCACGCGGGCCTTGACCGGATAAGTGAGCATAACCATCCAAAATCACCGCTTTTGCATAAGCGCCAGCCGGAGGCGAAGACTTCGGCAGGATAATTTTTAATTCTTCTAAACGTTTTTCTATGTTCATAGTATCTTCCGATGTTAGGGATGCATTTTTGCACCTTTAAAAATTTTATCGACTAATTTTTTCTCTTCTCTTAGTCCCAAACCGACAATAGGCAGATCTTCTGACTTTTTCTTTTTTACGGTTGCACGATTCGCATTGTCATCTCCTGTTTGAAACATATCTTCTATGTATAAACAAAACTTTACTCCGCGTTCCAGCCCCCTTCGGTGGATTGTTTTCATTCTAATATCGTCACAAGTCAACACTATTACAGGTTGAATTAGGAGGGGTGCATATTTGATCGCTGAAGCGTCCTCATATTCATCACCCAGTAAAGCGCCATGCTGTCCTGTAATTCCAGAAGTTATGAACGCTGTAACATTCAACTTTTGCCAAACAGCTAAATCATCCCGAACAGCAATTGCTATTTTTGTATCAAAATCCATTATTGCGAAGCCATTAAGCATTGAATCATTTAATTATCGACTGGATGAATATTAAAAAGATATAAAAGATTAATTTCAAATTAATTTTCATCAGGCATAATTAGACTTGTAATTTTTTGAATAAAACATTCATTGTGCTGAAGGTTTTCTAATGGGTAACCCTCTTTTTAATAAAAACCGGATGAAACTTGGAGTAATGGCATCTAATTGTTCTCACGGTTCAACCGTAACTACAGCCGAAAACAGCTGGCGCATGACATGGGAAGAAAATAAACAGCTCGCGCAAATGGTAGACGGCTCAGGGATAGAGGTTTTGCTTCCGGTCGGCAGATGGAAAGGTTACGGAGGAGAAACCAACTTTAACAATAAAACATTTGAAAGCTTCACTTGGGCATCTGGTATAGGCGCTGTTACAGACCATTGCGCTGTGTTTGCGACGATACATGCCCCTCTGATACATCCTGTAGCAGCCGCTAAAATGGCTGCAACAGCGGATCATATCAGTAATGGGCGCTTTGCAATTAATGTGGTCGCTGGGTGGTTCAAAAACGAATTTGAAATGTTCGATACAAAATGGCGTGATCATAAGAACAGATATAATTATCTTGAAGAGTGGACGGTATTATTAAAGCGTCTTTGGCAAGAAGACGAAGCATTTGATTTTGAAGGTGACTTTTTTCAAGGCAAATCGCTCTGGAGCCAACCTAAGCCGTTACAAACCCCCTACCCTCCCATAATGAATGCTGGATCATCGCCGAACGGACAACTGTTTTCAGCCAAACATGCAAACATGAATTTCGTGATGTTAAAGCAAAAAGACCGCGATAGCGACGCCGCCCAAATTAACCATCTTAAAAACCTTGCATTAGATTTAAATAGGTCTTCGCAATGCTGGATCCATGGATATGTTGTGTGCCGAGAAACAGAACAGGAAGCAAAGAAGTATCTTAACCACTATGTCATTGAGAAAGGTGACGATGTAGCGGTAAGTAATATGCTTGATATTTTTGGAATTGAGTCGCAAACACTCGACGAGTCTGTTCTCAATGAATTTAAGTTTCATTTCAAGGCCGGGCATGGAGGTTATCCACTTGTTGGCACCCCAGATCAAATTGTTTCAAAAATGCAAGATCTCTCGTCTATGGGGGTAGATGGCATTCTGTTATCCTGGTTAGATTATATCGATGAAGCCCATTACTGGATCGAAAATGTATTACCAAGATTAGAGCAGGCCGGATTGCGTGACCCCTTCACGCCTTCTCTTCTATGAGCATTTTCTTTTCTCGTAACTGGGGACTATTTTTTTTAATCATTGTTTGGTTCTGTTGGGGTTTCAGCTATCCAGCAACCAAAATTACTCTGCGCGGTTTCGATGTTTGGACAAGCCGTCTAATTATCATGGCTGCTGGCGGATTTCTTCTTTTATGTTTAGCCAAGCTCAATAAGGAACAGATACAAGTACGACGGGATGATTGGTGGGACCTAATATTGGCATCAATCTTCAACATGACAATTTTTCAATTGGGAATGACCTTGGGCGTGCATTTTTTCAGTGCAGGTCGGACTGTAGTAATTGTCTATACAATGCCGCTTTGGGCAATGCTTTTTGCTTGGATTTTATTAAAAGAAACCCCAAGTAGACGACAGCTATATGGTCTAGGCCTGGGGCTATTGGGTTTATTTTTCTTAATGGGGCAAGATTTCAAAGATTTGCCCCATGCGTATTTAGGGGCGACTTGCACACTTGTAGGCGCTATCTCTTTCGGTCTAGGCACAGTTTGGATGAAGCGAAAGAAATGGCATAACAATCCGACTGTTATCGCAGGATGGCAGTTAGTTTTGGGTTCCCTGCCTGTTATTCCGTTTTGGTTGATTCTAGGAGAGGAAACAAAATGGAACGACTTAACACCAGAAATTTGGACAAGTTTTTTGTTCCTCATTTTAATAGCAAATGTTCTTGCGTATTTTGCTTGGTTTAGAGTTTTGTCAATCTTTCCAGCCTCAATATCAGGACTTGGGACACTTGCAGTACCTGTCGTTGGACTTTTAGCAAGTTATCTAATACTAAATGAAAGTCTAGGTTGGCATGAAATAGTAGCTGCTACCCTAATTGTGTCAGCTCTTTTTTTTACCCTTAGACAAACTTAAGATACAATACATTGTTGAAAAAAAGACCGTGCAGAGATCTACTATATGATTGCCGGAAGCTTATTAACAATTCGTGTTCTGTCCTCAGTCTAATAGAAGTATCTTATTTTTAGAAAAATAAATAGGGGATAAAGGATGATCAATGATCGATTGCGTTTCGGTATTTTTTTAGCTCCATTTCACGCTTTAAACGAAAACCCAACAAATGCTTTAGACCGAGACTTTGAACTTATAGAGCATCTCGATAGGCTAGGTTATGACGAGGCTTGGATTGGAGAACATCATTCTGGTGGTTTCGAGATCATCGCCTCACCCGAAGTATTTATGGCTGCCGCTTTTGAACGCACCAAAAACATAAGAATAGGAACAGGAGTCGTGTCTTTGCCATATCATCATCCCTTCATGGCAGTTGATAGGATGATCCAGTTAGATCATCAATCAAAGGGCAGGGCTATGTTTGGAGTTGGACCAGGTGCCCTGGTGGGAGATGCGTTTCGGATGGGGATCGATCCCGCTACCCAAAGAGATCGCATGAATGAAGCCCTAGATGTGATCCTACCTTTGCTTAGGGGTGAAATCGTATCTACGAAAACGGACTGGTTTGAAGTTCGTGAGGCTCAAATACAGCTACCTTGCTATACCCAGCCTCATATCGAAATGGCAGTAGCCTGCGCTCGCTCACCTTCTGGCGCTTTAGCCGCAGGTAAACACGGTCTCGGAATGCTGTCAATTGGGGGAACATCAGATGATGCGCTCACTCATCATGCTAACAATTGGAAAATTTGTGAAGAGACAGCCGCAGCGAATGGAAAACATGTTGATCGTAAGAATTGGCGAGTGGTAACGCTAGCCCATATTGCAGAGACTAGAGAACAGGCGCTGGAAAATGTGAAATTTGGCATTGAGCAATTTGCAAGATATTTTCGTGAGATTGCTACATTTCCAATTGTACCCGATAATATTCATAATGCCGCCGAATATCTAGTGGACAATAACATGGCGTGCATTGGCACGCCCGATGATGCAATTGAATACATCGAGAAACTGCAGAAAGGCACCGGGGGTTTTGGAGCTTATATGGAGTTAGCTCATAACTGGGCTGACTGGCAAGCTACGAAGCGTCATTATGAGTTAATGTCTCGCTATGTTGCTCCGCATTTTCAGGGGCTCAATGGCCTACGTCAGGCAAGTTATGATTATAGTTTTGAGAATCGAGATGTTTTTGTAGGGAAAGCCGCAGCTGCTGTACAAGAAGCTATTGATACACATGAAAAAGCGAGTAGCAAAAAAAATATAGCAGCAGAGTAAATCCGTAAAAAGAAGCTATGAATAATTTATCTCTAGACTGGGCGCGTTCCCTGAAGGAGGATGCGTTGATGCTCCCTTCTTTGACCAACAGGGAAATCAACATTTACGGAATGTAGAAGACATCGGTTATCCCACAATAATAAATCACCCCTCCGCCAATTATGTTCATATTGAAAATCCTCTTTGATCAACCACGCATAAAGAATGTCTAATAGCGCATCACTCTCTTTTCTTGACTTCCCCCTTATATGATCAGTTCTGTTAGGATTAAAATAGATAGCTTGGCGCCCGGTTTCCTCGTGCGTTCTTATAAGCGGATGCAGTACATCCTTTGTTTTCTGGTGTTCCTCAGCGGTTAATTTTTGTGCTCTAGCCGCGGCCCTAACGGTATCATAACAATGTGTAGCTTCTAACTTTGAAACGTTTTTTTTTACAGCTTCAGGCATTCTCTCGTAAGCGAGACGCGTATTTATAAATCTCGTTTGTCCTCCTTTATCTGGTACATGTAAAGCTTGAAGGAGTGTTGCCTTTGCTGGTTTTTCAAAATACGAATCATCGGTGTGCCAGCCAGACAACCTCACTTTTGCGAGATTCTTGGGTTTGTCATCCCGCGTTTTATAAGTGCTATTCAGGATTGATACTTCCGGAAAATTATTGTCTTGCAGATTTGAAAGAAGTTGAAGCTGAGGTGAACCAAAAACTTTCGCAAACACAAGAAATTTTTCCACCGATAAAGGACAGCTCTCAAAACAAAGCAAATGATATTTTAAAAAAGCCGCTCTTAACTCATTTTCCGCCGCATCCGATATGGGTTGGCTGAGGTCTAAACCAGTTACCCTAGCTCCCATAACACTTGATACCCGTTTTATCTTTAATGGCATTTTTTGAACATCTTCCAATTGAACCAGAATCGTAGTAAAATTTTCTTAAATGATACTTCGACCACGGCGCCTCCTGCCCTCTTGGTATTTTAACGTCCAATGATACCCAACTAAACCAGAAAATATAGTCCAGGGAATGCAACCAATAAAAAGAGGTATTCCCCATAATGATACCATCGCTACCATTATTTCCCAGGCAGCCGTTATACTGCCACCGCCAATGGAAAGTATATCTTCAAGCCTCTTAGCGAATTCATCAAATCCAAGGAATTCTTCCCACCGCCCCAGCATTAATCTTCCTGTGATTAAAAAAACATAATAAACAATAGGTACGGTAAAAATATTGGTTACCCATGTCCACGCCAACGCGGCTATGAGGTTAAACCTCCAAGTGGGTAAAACTAGTTTTTGAAATGCCCAAAACGCTCCTACTAATGCCATTTGAATACCCACGAACGGGTTCATCGCCGACACTAAACCAACTGCCACACCCCGAGCTGTTTCAACAGGCGGCAAATTACTTCGCAAAATAGGAACTAAAAGTCTATATTTTAATATACGAGAGAGTTTTCTTAACATTGGCTAATCAAAGTGTTTGTTGACCTGTGGCTAGACTCAATAATTACAAATTACACTGATATTTGTAAGAAAATTTTTCAATGCTCCATAGTTGCAATGTATTCGTTTTCAAAAATTTAAACTTTACATCCTAATATTTTCAAAAAAGACAAGTGGTTATTATTATATTTACAAAGTGATTTTCTCAAAAGTTACTTACTACCGTCTTTGCATCTGATGACTTCGACATTTAGCTGGCTCTTCGTAAAGGGCGTAATTCTCACAATTCTTTCCAAAGAAATCGGCAATTAATTGCATGGGTGGTTTATCGTAAACATACTCTGATGCGATGTATGCTGCTGCCGAAAATGGGTTGGCCAGACCTGAGCAACCAGAAAGTAACATTAAACTTATGAATATTACTAAACGAAACATAAATTCTACTCCTTTTTAAAATTATTAGCTCCAATAGGGCCTTCAAAAGACTCACTGAAGCAAATTCTGGGCCAGCTGGCACGCATATTGCTTCTAAATCCCCGTCCAGTTTTAACACAACTCGACTAAAGGTTTGTAATTGACGAAGACTTTAAAGGACGGATGGATTATGGGATTTACTTGGAGTGTAAGAGAATTAAGGATTTTAGAGGATCCAAATTTTATCGATCGTTTAGGACATTATATTCACGACCAACAATCAAAAGATTACCGGTTTGCCATGGATGTTATGGGTTACAAGGCAATGTACTATAGCAAGGAATTTGAAGAGTTAGTAAAGAGTGAGAGTACTATCTCCAAGCTTAAAACAGAGATTCAACAGGTTTGTCGTGGCGCATTTTCAAAACTTGGCGCGGAATCCTGGGAAGTGAGTTTCAAAGCGGAAGCGTTGATAAGAAATGAGCTAGATCCAAAAACAAACTTACCAATAGGGGAAATTGATTACGCTACTGATCTAATTTATTCAAATACGATATTATATTCAGTATCAGAAAATGGCGATGTATTATTTTTGGATTGGTTAAAGACGCACGGTTTGATAACGAAACCTAACTTTTCAAGCGATGTTTTCTCAAAACCAGAATCAGAGTTTGCACTTGCGCTTTAGGGTAAAATCGTCTTTCAGAGTTTTCAAACTGTGTTCTTGATTCTCTTCCTTCAATCCGCAGTGCTTTGAAGATCTTTTCAAAACAAATCGGTTACAGGGACTGAATAAAGCACTAAAATTGACTCTTCACCCGGGTTGCGTTCGTTCAAGCCTGCATTGGAAATATGATGAAAGGTTATACCAATTCTACTATAGTCTGATAGTCGGGCGGCAAACGTGATGCCTGATCTAAATTCTAATGGATTTCCCAGATTCTTGCCATCGCCATTACCATAGAGCCCAGCTCCAAAACTTGGTGTAACAACGAAGTGGTTACCAAAAAATAGATCTACCCCTATCCCACTGTAAACATAGCTTCCCGAGTTAGCTGTTCCACTAAATCCTATAAACGGCGTGAAAATCCCCACCTTCTGCTTTTCCGGAAAAACATACTCTAATCTAAACTCAGCCGTTGTTTCATCGTCAAAGATGTCGAAAGCTCCCACACCAGCAGTAAAAAGACTAGGTTCTTGTGCTAATACTGGCGACGTATTCACAGGTAGAAACGTAAGTACGAAAAACAATAAAGAACCTTTAAAAATACTGATGACTTTCTGCAGTAAAGTAGCCATCCTATTCCTCTCCTAATCTAAATTAAGCTGCCACAACTTTTTTCATCATTTCGGTGGCTAGCACCAACTCTCGTTTTATCCCGGGCTCGAGCGCTGAATGGCCAGCATCTGGGATAACTTTGTACTGAGCGCCCGGCCAATTACTCACTAACATATTCGCGGATATAATTGGACACACAACATCGTATCTACCCTGAATAATCGTTGCTGGCTTATTCCGAATACGAGCTAAATTTCTAATGATTTCGTTTTCCGATAAAAAATTTTTATTCACAAAATAATGCGCCTCTAATCTGGCTAAAGATAATTGATCGTCAATATCGGAGAAATTAGACGACAAACTACCAGCTGGCCATAAAGTAGAACATGACTGTTCATAGAGGCTCCAAGCACGAGCAGCTTGAAATTGTACAGCCGGATTTGGATCTTGTAATCGCTCTAGGTAAGAGAATAGTGGATTTTTTTGCTCCTTGTCGTTTAGGATGCTCAAGAACCTCTGCTTTGCCTCAGGAAAAAAATTTCCCATTCCATTAATAAACCAATCTATTTCACGTTGTTCACCGAGAAAAATTCCTCTCAATATAAAACCGATGCAACGTTCTGGGTGTGTCTCTCCATAAACTAAACCCAATGTACTTCCCCAAGAGCCCCCAAAAACAAGCCAACGTTCTATCGTAAGAAAATTTCTTAATTTTTCAATATCACTCACCAAATCTTGCGTTGTATTTTCTTTAGTTTCTGCTCTTGGTCGTGATTTTCCCGCGCCTCTTTGGTCGAAAAGAATTACGCGGTAGTAATTTGGATCAAAGAAACGACGATGTATTGGGGCAATACCCGCACCGGGACCACCATGCAAAAAAATTACCGGGACCCCGCAAGGATTACCAATCTCCTCCCAGTAAATCTCGTGGAGTTTGGAGACACTTAAAAAGCCAGATGTTCTGGGCTCAGTAGCAGGATAAAGTTCTGCCAATGCCAATGTGGATTCCTTTTTTGGAGCCGAAACCTATATCTAGGATTTATGAACAACCCCTCAATGATTCTAGAAACGACTGTGAGATTGCAAACTTTCAATCGGTAATAATTTGGTAAGCACCGTAATTGACCAAATCTTACGTTACTACTCTACTTCTCCTTCAAAATCATCTTCGCTTTCTGTATCGACAACATCGTCAGGCGTTTTGTCAATGTTCATCAATTTTTCGAGTCGAGAAGTGGCTGTTTCTTCATCAATTTTTTCTATAGCAGCAAATTCGCGGGCTAAGCGGTCTAATGCTGCCTGATACATCTGCCTTTCACTGTAAGATTGCTCTGCCTGAGAAGAACTCCTCCTTAGATCTCTTACAACCTCAGCTATAGACACAGGATCTCCAGAATTTATTTTGGCTTCATATTCCTGAGCCCGCCTTGACCACATTGTCCGACGCACTCTTGCTCTACCCTTCAGTTTCACTAACGCGAGGTCCATTTGTTTTTTAGAACTCAAGGGTCGCAAGCCCGACTCGTGAGCTTTAGACACGGGGATCCTTAGGGTCATTCTATCATGTTCAAAATCAATGACTAGCAAATCTAGTTCTGTGCCCGCAATTTCTTGCTTTTCAGTTCCCAGAANTTTCCCCACTCCATGCGTAGGATAGACTACGAAATCCTCTGTCTTAAAATCACTACTTTTAGCCATTCCTACGTTCCTTTTACAANACTGCGCNATCAGAACTTTAAGGTCCCGATCAACCAAGCAAAATTTCANAAATCTNNAANAGANAACTACCTGTTGGTNTTAAACGCACAAATACCNNNNAGTTTATTTGGTAGTTCCCTTNTCTATTACCNATAATCANATACGGGGNCTGGATTATAGCACACATTNCAATAAAAAAGTAGCGTTGATTTCTTCNTANTTTAAATTAGTAGCTCAAAAGTNAATAANGGCTGNCTCAATCACCGGCGCCGGGTTTCTCACTAAAGTATTTTTCAAATTTGTCTGGAACACCGTCAAANGAAGTAGCATCGTCACTATGCTCTATCATTTGCGTGATGTTCGGCCACACCTCGGCATACTTACGGTTGTGCTCAACCCAATCTTCTGCGCCCGGTTCCGTGTCCGGCAGAATTGCCTCCGCCGGGCACTCCGGCTCACACACACCGCAATCAATACACTCGTCGGGATGGATTACGAGCATGTTTTCACCTTCGTAAAAACAATCAACTGGGCACACTTCAACGCAGTCGGTATATTTACATTTTATGCAATTGTCGTTAACAATGTAAGGCATCTGTCAGTTTCCCGATTCGTCAGAATCGGACTCCACGCATTTACACAACGCGTCACACATACAACCCGAGCTTATGCATAACGCGTTTTTTTGCTTCACCGCTATCACGATCGTCCACGTACAGCAATCCGGCTAACCTTCTCATAAGTGTCGCCTCAAAATCGTGAAGAACGCCGTCCGCGTAAACTACTTCCCAGATCATTTCAATCAATTTTAATCTTTCATCGGCATCAAAGTTATCTCTGAGATCTTTCGTATACCGATAAAGATCGTTACTTTTATCTAGGTCGGCCGTTGCTGCCTTTAATATTTCATCGGCTTCTTCTGGAGAAATTTCAAATCTCTTCATCATTAAATCGCGCAAGGCACTCTCTTCACCTTTATCTAGCGTTCCATCGAGCCATGCTGCTCTTGTCATCAAAGCTGCGCAAGCCAGTCTACCTTCTTGGTCGACGGAAAAGGTTTCGTTCTCGTCTTCTTTCCTCGAGCTCATTAATTTTCCAAGTGCGGCCAACATAATTTGTCCTTTTTTTACTTTCTTTGGTACAATCCTATTTTCTACTTAGGATGACCGAGTTTAATGTCTAGCAGTCCATTCCATCCAGATAATCTGCTTTGCAAAAAAACGCAAGCTGCGGAGAGCAATAAAAACGCTATTTTAGGAGTTTTGAAAAAAGAACTTTCTATAAATGCAACTGTATTAGAAATTGGAAGTGGCACCGGCCAACACGCAGCAACTTTTTGCTCACATCTTCCAGCTATTAAATGGATACCAAGTGATTTAAACGGCGGATCTTTTGAAAGTATAACTTCTTGGAAAAAAGTAGTCAGTGCCGACAATATGGAATCTCCGAGATTAATAGATGCAGCATCGCCAGACTGGAATATCGGCGAGGTGGATCGAATTTCTGGTATTGTAGCCATAAATGTAATTCATATTTCTAGCTTTGATGTTACTTTGGGTATTTTGAATGGTGCTAATAAATATTTAAATAAGGGAGGGATTTTATATTTTTATGGACCCTTCTTTCAGAATAATGTTGAAGCGAGGGAAAGTAATAAAGCCTTCGATCAATACTTACGAAATCAAAATGAGTGTTGGGGCATCCGAACACTAGATGACATAGAAGTCTTAGCCAAAGATCGTAGCTTGCATTTGGATAAGATAATAAAAATGCCTAAAAATAATTTGTCGGTAATTTTCCAGAAAAATTTATAGAAACTCTCACACGCAGTGACTATTCAACAAGTTGCCTGATTTTTGATAGAAAGTGTTCCAACTCTTCCTCAGAGTTGTAGTAGTGTATACTGGCGCGCACAACAGCCTCAATTCCTCTTTCCATAAAGCTAAGCCGTGAACCAGAGCCACTTGAGACAGAAACGTTTACCTTCCTCCGTGCTAGCTCTGATTTTATAGTCGCCGCATCCATCGCCTCATGCCTGAACGTAACAATCCCACATTTTAATCTACCTTGGTCAGTCACCTCTAGTTGAGGGATTTCCTGCAACCCCTCTCTTAATTTATCTGCCATTTTAAATATTCGTTGCTGAATTTTAGGCAGACCAAAATCCATGGCATATTCTATTGCTCGTCCAAATGCGGCTTGGCCTGCAAAATATCGCTCCCAGTTTTCAAATTTCCTCGCATCTCGACGCAACAAATAAGTCTTTTCATCAAGTAAGCTTGCCGCAAATTGATCAATTAATGGTGGCTCCAACCGCTCAATCCAATCTTCCTTTACATACAAAAAGCCAGTACCTCGCGGTCCTCTCAAGAATTTTCTGCCGGTTGCGGAAAGAAAATCACAGCCAATATCTTCAACATCAATGCTCATCTGCCCAACCGACTGACATGCATCCAATAAATACGGCACACCATATTCATTAGCGATCGCGCCAATTTCATTTGCTGGGTTTACTAGACCTCCCCCCGTTGGAATATGGCTCATGGAAATTAATTTCGTTTTCTTGTTTACTAGCTTTCTAAGCTGATTTGTATCGGGTTCCCCATCATCGTTATTTTCCAAAATAACAAGTTCAGCACCAGTTTGCTTTGCTCTATGTAGGTAGGCTATTACATTGCTACCATACTCTGACCTTACAGTAATAATCTGATCTCCGGCCTTGAGAGGAATTGAATAAAAAATCATATCCCATGCCCGGGTAGCGTTTTCCACAAACGCAATTTCTTTTGGCTTCGCATTAATTAATTCAGCGACACGCACGTAAAAATTCTCGAGCTCCATGCTCCGCGAAGCAGCGGTCTCATAACCACCCCTCATTTCCTCTTCTTTTAAAAACTCATAAAGGTAGTCCGCTACAGGCGCAGCCATCAAAGATGAACCTGCGTTATTAAAGTGAGTAACGTAATCACATCCTCGCGTTTCATTGCGCGCTCTTTTGATTTCTCTTTTATTCATTCATGCTCTCATTTTTCATTTAGGAATTTCGCAAAACTGATAAAGAAATACCTATGATTACTGCCGGCAAAGATATAATTAAAAAAGCAAAGCCATAGCCTCCGACCCAATATCCCAAGCCGAACAGTAAAGGAAAGATAATTTGGCCAATAGCACCAAACGCTAAAACTCCACCTGTAATGCGCCCCGCTTCTCCGATCGGTGCAAGCCGAGCAACCTCAGCTAACAAAACTCCATGCCACGAAAGAACGGAGAGGCTCACGCTGCAATTCACAAGCAAACAAGCAGTTCTGCTCCAATCCGCCTCTAAGGCACCCATAAAACTTGTCGAACATGCCATCACCAATGCCAATAATCCCATCAATAATCGTGGCTTAACCAATGTGCTTCCAATCCAACCCCAAAGTATCCGTCCCGGTATGGCAAGAACGGTGGCCATGCCTACAATTTTTCCAGCTTCTTCCAGACTATAGGCAAGGTCTTCGAATAGGTAAGTTATTGTAAAACCCATATATATTGACTGCATTCCAACAAAACTAAAAGCTACTAAGCCCAGTACTCTCCTTTCAGAATGGTTAAGCACATCGCAAAGGTTATCTTTAAAGTCTTTAAGTCTTGGACGTGCGGTTTCGTCTCTATCTTTATCAAACCGTTCCCTGAGAGGTTGCAACATTATAGCTATGAAAATACAGAGTATAGCCATACCTATAAGTGCCCCGCGCCAACCATAAGTTACAGCTATTGGCACAAGAAGAAGGCCAGAAATCACGACACCAGCTGGAACGCCCGTTTGCTTTATCGAAAAAACTAAAGGTGCCCATTTTTGAGGGGCGTACACGGCTAA
>PCAV01000067.1 GCA_002730675.1 Rhodospirillaceae bacterium
CACGCTATGGCTTAAAGGGCATGCCTAGCTGGCTAAAAATTGAGACAGAGAAGTAGCTGTCACTGGAATCCAAGCGAAGGAGATGTAAATGCCCAAGATGAAGACAAAAAGCGGCGCAAAGAAGCGCTTTAAGGTTACGGGAACGGGTAAAATACTTCATAACCACGCATATAAACGCCACGGTATGAGCAAAAGACCTCGGGACATGCTTCGTTCAACTAGAGGCACAACAACACTTTGTGCCGCGGACGCCAAAATCGTCCGAAAATTTCTACCTTATTTATAGGAGGGTGAGATATGGCTCGTGTTAAACGTGGTACAACAGCTCACGCTCGCCACAAGAAAATCACTGATAAGGCGAAGGGATATTACGGTAGAAGGAAAAACGTTTTTCGTGTTGCGGTTCAGGCTGTAGAGAAGGCTGGACAATATGCATATCGTGATAGGAAAGTCCGTAAAAGAACATTCAGGGGGCTGTGGATTCAACGCATCAACGCTGGTGTCAGGGAGCATGGACTGACATATTCACAATTTATGAATGGCTTGAAAAAAGCGGGTGTCGAGCTTGATAGAAAAGTTCTTTCCGATTTAGCTATCAGCGAACCAGCTTCATTTAAAGGTCTAGTGGATAAGGCTCAGGCAGCTCTTTCGTAATTACTTTTTATCCCATGAATTAACGTGTTGGAGTTGATTGAGATACAACGCTCTGCCGATAATTGATTTTACTAAATGGTGATTATAATGGATGAATGGTTAGAACTTAAGGCTAACTTGATTAAGGCTGCAGAAGAGTCCTCTGACCTTGAAGCCATAGAGGCGATCCGTATTTCGGCTGTTGGTAAAAAAGGTAGCATAACAGGTCTTATGAAAAGCTTGGGTAGTTTAGATGCTGAAAGCCGCAAAGAGGCTGGGCAGTTACTAAACAAGATTAAAACCGAAGTTACCGCAGCAATAGATTCTCGCAAAGTAGAGTTAGAGAGTAGCGCTCTTGAAGTTCAACTTTTGAAGGACCGTGTCGACGTTACGCTGCCTGCCCGCCCAGATACAGCAGGCAGTATTCATCCGATCACTCAGACTATCGATGAGTTGACAGCAATATTTTGTCAGATGGGCTTTTCCGTTGCGGAGGGTCCGCATATAGAAACTGACTATTATAATTTCACAGCCCTAAATATCCCTCCTGAGCATCCGGCGCGACAGGAACAAGACACTTTTTATTTGCCGCCCGACGATACCGGTGTTCCTAGGGTCCTTCGCACCCACACGTCGCCGGTTCAAATTCGCACGATGGAAAAAACAGCTCCTCCAATAAAAATAATAGTTCCTGGTAGGACCTTTCGCTCGGATCATGATGCTACTCACTCGCCCATGTTTCATCAAGTCGAGGGCTTGGTAATCGATAAGAAAAGTCATATGGGACATCTGAAAGGTTGTTTAATAGATTTCTGCAGGGCTTTTTTTGGGGTCGATGATCTGCCCGTGAGGTTTAGGCCAAGCTATTTCCCATTTACTGAGCCATCAGCGGAGGTTGATATAGGCTGCACCCGAGCAGGCGGAGAATTCAGAATAGGCAAAGGGGATGATTGGCTAGAAATTTTGGGATCTGGCATGGTTCACCCTCGTGTGCTAGCGGGATGTGGAATAGACCCTGATGAGTACCAAGGTTTTGCTTTTGGCATGGGTATAGAGCGAATCGCCATGCTTAAATATGGCATACCCGATTTGCGCCCGTTTTACGATAGTGATATCCGTTGGCTGAAGCATTACGGTTTTGTTCCTCTGGACATTCCAACTGTTTCTAAAGGTATTAATCAATGAAATTCACCCTGTCATGGTTGAGAGATCACCTAGAAACAAAAGCGTCTTTAGGCGAAATTTGCGATAAATTGCCTATGTTGGGCCTGGAAGTTGAGAGTGTTCAAGATAGGGCGAAAGACTTGTCGGATTTTATTGTTGGCTACGTAGAGGAAGCACAGCAACATCCGAATGCAGATAGACTTAAGTTATGTTTAGTTGATATTGGTGCCGAAAAAGTTCAAGTTGTTTGTGGTGCACCCAACGCACGCGTAGGTATTAAAGGTGTCTTCGCTCCACCTGGCGCGATAATCCCAAGTTCGGGAGACATTCTCAAAAAGGGTGTTATAAGAGGAGAGGAGTCCAATGGGATGCTCTGCTCTGAACGCGAGATGGGTGTTTCAGACGAGCACGAGGGGATAATTGAATTGGATCCGAGCGCGGAGATTGGAGCAAGTTATGCAACATTAGCCGGCTTAGATGATCCTGTAATTGATATAGCTATAACCCCAGATAGGGCAGATTGTTTGGGTGTTAGAGGGATAGCACGAGACCTAGCTGCCGCAGGATTGGGTGCATTAAAACCTTTAGATACATCTCCTGTAAAGGGTACATTTAAGAGCCCCATAAAATGGCAAGTAAATTTGCCTGATGAAGAGCCTGCACTCGCACCATACGTAGTAGGACGGTTTTTCAAAGGNGTAAAAAACNTNCCAAGCCCGAAATGGTTACAGNGTCGGCTAACGGCTGTTGGATTGCGGCCAATATCAGCACTTGTTGATATCACTAATTATATCATGCTGGACCTAGGCAGGCCTCTCCATGCATATGATGCTGATAAAATAAGCGGTGATATTTTTATAAGGCTTGCAGAAGCGGGCGAAAAATATTTGGCGCTGGATGGCAAGGAATATTCTTTTAGTGAAGACATGATTGTTATCGGAGACAATAACGGTGTTGATGATTTGGCAGGGATTATGGGTGGCGAAAGGTCTGGTTGTGATGATCAAACGGTAAATATGTTCCTTGAGGCAGCAATTTTTGATCCAGTCAGAACGGCATCCACAGGACGGAAATTAAATATAATTAGTGATGCAAGATATCGTTTTGAAAGAGGCCTGGATCCAACGTCGCCTGGATGGGGATCGGAGATGGCTACAAAAATGATTTTGGAANTATGTGGTGGAGAGGCAAGTGAGTTAGTCGTGCATGGNAGGGAACCGGTGTGGCAACGAACGTACACNCTACGATATAGTCGTATTAAGGCTTTAACTGGCGTAGAGGTTCCTGAAGAAAAAACTTTAGATATATTGAAAGATCTTGGATTTAAAGTAAGCGGGAGGGGTGAAAAAATTGATTGTGAAGTTCCGCCCTGGCGTGGTGATNTAATAGGGGAAGCAGACTTGGTGGAAGAAGTTGTGAGGATCTGGGGTTTCGATAACATNCCCATGGTTTCCATGCAAAATGATAAAATTATTCCTAACCCATCTTTGGATCCCAGCCAGATAATAGAGGGAAAGGCTAAACGAACTTTAGCAAATAGAAGTATGGCAGAGGCTGTTACTTATTCTTTTCTGTCCAGCCAACATGCACTTCTNTTTGGAGGAGGTAAAGATGAGCTGAAACTTATTAATCCAATAAGTTCAGACTTAGANGAAATGCGTCCATCTATTATTCCAAATTTAATCTCNTCTGCATTAAAAAATTCAAATATGGGTAACTCAGATATCGCTATTTTTGAGGTGGGGCCTCAATATGCGGATGCTTCTGCAGAGGGTCAACAAGTCGCAGCTGCTGGTATACGTACAGGCCAAACAGCAGCACGGCACTGGTCAAATGTTTCTCGCAGCGTAGATGTTTTTGATGTCAAGGGTGACGTTGTTGCGCTGCTAGAAGTTCTTGGGGTGCCCGTGGCGAATCTTCAAACAACAGTTGATGTGCCAAATTGGTATCATCCTGGAAGGTCTGGAGTGTTGCGCTTGGGTCCAAATGCACTCGCGTATTTTGGTGAGATTCATCCGACTGTTCTTCGAGCAATGAGCGTAGACTATCCCATCATGGCTTTTGAAGTGTTTTTGAATAATTTACACTCTCCCCGTTCCAAGGGNCCCAATAGGGCTTTGTTAAAGTTAGAACCGCTACAGCCAGTCAAAAGAGATTTTGCCTTTATTTTAGATAAAGAAATCCCTGCGGAAAAGTTATTGAGAGCCGTTCGCGGAGCAGATAAAAAGTTAATCCGCGAGGTAATTTTATTCGATAGTTATGAAGGAAAGGGTATTCCTGAGAATAAAAAATCGCTCGCGATTGCCGTAACATTGCAGCCNACAGGAAGCTCACTCACTGAGGATGAGCTAGAGGCTTTATCAAATAAAATNGTTAGCCAGGTTGAAAAACAATTATCTGGCCAATTAAGGGTTTGANNAAATTCGCTGCAACCCGATTGGCTATTAGAAAGTCCGGGCTCCTTTTAAGTGCAAGTGGGGCTGACTTTAGGTGATTAATTTTAGCTCNGGGTTAATTTGTCTGTTAGGTGCTTTAGCAGCCTTAGGGGCTGCTGCGATAGATATGTATTTACCCAGCTTACCTTCTATAGAATCAGAACTTGGCGGAGTTAGTGGGAGTGCGCAGTTCACACTAAGTTCTTTTTTTATCGGTTTGGGGCTTGGGCAATTATTTTACGGTCCAATATCGGATTCTTTGGGGCGCCGCAAGGTTCTAGTCGTTGGACTGTTAATATATTGTTTGGGTAGCTTGTTTTGCTTTTTTGCCGNTACAATGATGGAACTTATTGCCGCTCGATTTTTTCAAGCTTTAGGNGCGGCAGCAGGAGGCGTTATCGCCCGGGCGATGGTAAGAGATGTTTTTAGTGGAAANAAAGCCGCTCAAGCTCAGTCTTTTATTAACNTGGCTTTTTCATTCACACCCTTAATGGCACCTCTATTCGGCGGTTATCTGCTAATATTTTTTGGATGGCGTTCAATTTTTATTGCACTTCTTCTTTTTGGAATCATTTGCCTTTTGATATTGATTCTTAAAATTCCTGAGACGTTACCGAATGAGAAACGTAACACCCTGCGTCTAGTCTCAATAGTCTTGGGGTATCGAACAATACTTAGAAATAGCCGTTCCATAGGTAGCATCTTATCTGGGGCGTTAGCTTTCTCATGCATGTTCACGTATTTCGCTGCGTCACCTTTTATCTANATCGATCTTTTTAAAATCCCAGATCAATATTATGGCTTTTTATTCGGGTTAAATGTTTTAGGTATAATTGGAACAAACCTGATAAATGCAAGAACAGTCATAAAATATGGCCCACTAGTAATGCTACGTATTGGCNTTAGCATGATGTGTGTGGGCTCTGTCGTACTAGTTGGGGCTTCATTTTTTGGTGTTTTGGGGATAATTGGTATAATCATCCCATTATTTTTTATTATAGGTAGCATAGGTTTTATAGGGGCAAATGCTATCTCAATTGCGCTTGAGCCTTTCTCAGAACTTGCGGGCACCACGGCATCACTTTTTGGCTTTACACAAATGACCTTAGGCGCCTTTTGTGGCTTCCTTGTCGGCTCTTTTTATGACGGCACCGCCGTGCCGATGGCTGTCATTATTATGATACTTGCTTTTACCAGTCTATTTTTTTTGACAGTATTGGTAGCAAATAACGGTGATGCAGAAGACTAAGTTTACAATCTTGTTTTAGGGTATTTCAAAGGCGTAACATAAAGATACGGCGATGACGGATAAAATTTCTAATACTGATGCTAGGCGTTTATTTCTGTATCTTCATGGGCTGTCAGATTTAAAAGACCGAGAGCGTGAAGATCATGATCTTCCGAAAATGATTAATAAAATCGGTTTTGTTCAAATTGATAGCATTAAGACGGTCGAAAGAGCACATCACCATATCTTGTTTTCTCGTCACAGGTCTTACAAGAGAGAATGGTTGAAAAAGCATCTTGAAGACGATCGGACGCTTTTTGAAAACTGGACGCACGATGCCTCAATCATACCAATGACATTTTTCCCATATTGGCGCGCAAGGTTTGATAGAGCAAAAGAAAAAATAAGCAGAAGCAAATGGTGGCTTAAAAGAATTGGAAGTGAACCAGATAAAATATGCAGCGAAGTATTAAATTACGTTGAAACTAATGGCCCAGTTAGAGCTAGAGATATCAGAGTTGCCAGCGACATATCTAATAAAAAATCNGAATCTGGAAGTTGGTGGGGTTGGAATCCTTCAAAAGCGGCGTTGGTTTTTTTGTGGCGAACGGGTGAATTGGCGGTTGCCGGACGCAAAAATTTTCAGAAAGTTTACGACGTAACAAAGAATGTTGTTCCAAAAACCATTCTGGAGTCTGAGCCAACACTCGAGGATTTTATTTCTTGGAACTGTATAACGGCGTTAGAGAGAATTGGATTTGGCACAGAATTGGAAATAGCAAGGTTTTGGAATGGTATCTCTGTTGAGGAAGNCCGATCATGGTGTCAAGAAAAGGGAAGGAATTCTCTCACAAANATAGAAATAGAGGATGCCGAGGGAAACTGGAGAAAGGTCTATGCTAGAGTTGATATTGCTGTATTAGCAACGATGCTTCCTGACCCGCCAAAACGAGTNAGGTTCCTATCACCTTTCGATCCACTAATAAGAGATAGAAAAAGAACTAAACGTCTTTTTGGGTTCGACTTCAAAATAGAAATATTTATCCCAGAGAGAAAAAGAGAATTTGGGTATTATGTGTGCCCAATACTTGAAGGTGAAAGGTTTATAGGTCGGATTGAACTTAAATCCCACAGAGATTCGTCGCGACTCACTGTTAAAGGTTTGTGGTTGGAANCAGGTATCATTTTAACCAAGAGTCTTAAGAAAAGAATTGAAGATGAACTTAATAGATGGAAAAACTTTATGGCATTAAATACAGTTGAGTGGACGTTTNAACTTTAGCTATTGGGGATGAGTAAGATTTTTCTTCGAATGCGTAAAGCTAATCAAAGTTTTGCCTTGAGAAAATCTTTATGAAAAGCATAACTATTAAATAATTGTAGCAATCCTGCGCAAGCTGTTTGATAACAGCTCCGAATGATAGTCAGAATAATATGAAATCAAGTTACGACAAAGCAAGCGGTGAACCTAATGCACTTTTGGAGCTAGGCGAAATAAGCAAAGCCTTTCCAGGCATACTGGCGAATGATGGTATAGACTTGAGGGTGATGCCTGGCGAAATCCATGGGTTGGTGGGAGAAAATGGTGCGGGTAAATCAACCTTGNTAAAGATTATTTACGGACTTTTAAGGCCGGATCAGGGCAGCATCCTATGGGAGGGNGACGCTGTAANTATTTTGGGNCCGAGCCAGGCAAGGTCATTAGGCATTGGAATGGTCTTCCAACACTTTTCTCTTTTTGAGGCGCTGACTGTTATGGAAAATATTGCCNTGGCCATCGACGAAAAATGGAAAACACAAGAATTGAGATCTCGTATAGACGAGGTTTCAAGAAATTTTGGTCTCTCGATTGAGATAGATCGCTACGTCCATTCCCTCTCAGTCGGAGAACGGCAAAGGGTTGAAATTGTGAGGTGTTTATTACAATCACCTAAACTNCTTATTCTTGATGAACCTACATCTGTCTTAACACCTCAGGAAGCGGAAAGTTTATTTGAAACACTGAACATTTTGTCAAAGCGGGGCTGTGCCATCCTGTACATTAGTCACAAGCTTCACGAAATAAAAAAGATTTGCCATGCAGCAACCATTTTACGGGCAGGTAGAGTGGTTGCTAATTGTGATCCATCTAAGGAGCCGATAAAAAAAATGGCAGAACTGCTCGTAGGGTCCCAGTTGCCAGAGATTAATAGAGGGAGATTGACTGCCGATGGTATTGAAAGAATTCATATAGAAAACTTAAATTATATGTCGAAAGATCCTTTTTCAGTTAAATTAAAAAATATATCCTTCACTGTACGTGGTGGTGAAATNTTGGGAATTGCAGGCGTTGCTGGCAACGGGCAGACCGAGTTAATGTCGGTTCTATCAGGTGAGGTAAAGGATTTAGACGAGCCATCGATAATAAAGTTTAATGACCAAATAGTGACTTCAAAGGGAGCAGCAGAGCGTCGATTACTGGGTGCGGGATTCGTGCCGGAGCAAAGGCAAGGTCACGCGGCAGTAACCGAAATGAGCCTTGTNGAAAATGTCTTCCTTACAGCGTTGAAAACTTGCGATTTGGAAAAAAGTGGNTTTATTGATCAAGCTAAAGCTAGTTCATTAGCAGAAAGTATCATCTCAAATTTTGACGTCAGAACAACCGGTGTTCAAGCAGAAACTGGAAGTTTATCTGGAGGCAATCTTCAAAAATTTATAGTAGGCAGNGAATTACTTCAGCAGCCTTCGATTTTGATAATTGAACAACCTACATGGGGCGTTGATGTCGGTGCGGCAATAATACTAAGACGCGCTCTTTTGGATCTAGCAAAAAGCGGAGCTGCGGTAATTATCATTTCTCAAGATCTCGACGAAATATTCGAAGTTTGTAACAAAATAGCCGTTATGGCTGATGGCATGATTTCTATTCTTGGCGACATTGCCGCAGTTTCTATGGAAGAAATTGGTGTTTTGATGGGTGGGCAAAGATATGAACATTNATACTATCTCAGGAAAATTAGCGCATGTTCACTCTTGAGCGTCGGGTAGAACAGTCAAAGTCGTGGCTNGTATTTTCTCCNATAATGGCAATAGGTCTTACTGTTTTAAGTGGAATAATCATCTTTTCGGTTCTTGATAAAGACCCTTGGATGTCTCTGTATACTTTTTTTATCCAGCCCTTAACGACTGGGTTTGGTTTTACGGAGCTAATTGTTAAAGCAACCCCGTTAATTCTTATAGGCGTGGGGCTTTCAATTGGATTTAAAGCCAATGTTTGGAATATTGGGGCGGAGGGCCAGTTCACTATGGGCGCCATAGCAGGTGGCGGAACCGCGTTATTCTTAAATACTCAAGAAAGTTTTTTAGTACTTCCCGCCGTATTACTCATGGGAATATTAGGCGGTATCGTGTGGGGTATGATACCAGCATTTTTAAAAACAAAGTTTAATGCTAATGAAATACTTACCAGTCTAATGCTGTCATATGTTGCGTTACTTATCTTGAGTTACTTAGTGCATGGACCATGGAGGGACCCCGGCGGATATAATTTTCCGGAAAGCAAGATTTTTTCAGATTTTGCCATGTTGCCTATTTTACTAGAGGGCACTCGATTAAATCTTGGAACCGGTTTTGCTGTTTTGTCGGTTCTCATAATTTATATACTTTTGAGTCGAACAGTGTTGGGATATCAGTTCAAAGTGGTTGGCTTAGCGCCAGCCGCTGCAAAGCATGCTGGTTTCGATAGAGTAAAACTTATCTGGCTATCTATGATTATAAGTGGAGGTCTGGCTGGGTTGGCCGGCATATCAGAAGTATCGGGAACGATTGGGCAGTTGTTACCTTCAGTATCGCCTGGGTACGGTTTTACTGCGATTATCGTCGCATTCCTCGGACGTTTAAATCCAGTGGGGGTATTGTTTGCTGGTTTGATAATGGCCTTAACTTACATCGGTGGAGAGAATGCTCAGATCGAAATAGGTCTGCCGGCAGCTGTGACTGGGTTATTTCAAGGCATAATTTTGTTCTACTTATTGGCCTGTGATGTTCTTGCGAGATATCGCCTTCGGTATAAACCCTTTCTGAAAGCACGTGACAGAGAATAGAATATGGATGTAGTTGCAATTGTCTTGACGATCATAACAGCATCAACGCCGCTGCTTCTCGCTGCAACCGGCGAGCTCATTACGGAAAAATCTGGTGTGTTGAATCTTGGTGTAGAAGGTATGATGTTAATTGGAGCAATTACCGCTTTTGCGATAACAACGATTACTGATAGTGCTGTGTTGGGTGTTTTAGCAGGAGCAGCCGCAAGTACTAGTCTGGCTTTCGTCTTTGGCGTTCTTGTCTTGATATTTCTGGCAAACCAAGTTGCAACGGGTTTAGCCCTGACAATTTTTGGGATTGGGCTCAGCGCATTAGTTGGAACGGGGTTTGTCGGTATTGCCTTAGAGCCATTACCAAAACTAGATTTGGGCCTATTATCGGCCATGCCTGTTATTGGTGAGATTTTGTTTGGTCAGGATTTTTTGGTTTACCTGTCATTTTTTATGGTGGTTCTTGTAGCGTATTTTTTATCGAAAACACGCCTAGGATTGATCCTGCGAGCTGTAGGTGAATCTCACGATTCGGCACACGCACTTGGATACCCAGTTCTACTCGTGCGCTTTTTAGCAATATTATTTGGCGGATTTATGTGCGGTTTGGCCGGTTCTTATCTTTCGCTGGCATATACACCACTTTGGGCAGAAAATATGACGGCAGGCCGAGGTTGGATTGCGGTAGCTTTGGTTGTTTTTGGCACGTGGCGAGCTGTGAGGGTTGCATTGGGAGCATACCTATTCGGAACTATAACTATTTTACAGCTTCACGTCCAGGGTTGGGGTCTTGAGATAGCGTCTCAATTTATGTCAATGCTGCCGTATCTTGCGACGATCGCCGTTCTTGTTTTAATCTCAAGGGATGGTGCTAAGATCCGCCTTAATGCACCGCAAAGTATTGGAAAGGTTTTTACGCCGTCGAGGTAAATTTTTGCGAAAGAACCGGTAGATTTTAACTTTAACAAAAAAAGTAAGGATAAGGGATAGACAATGGAATCAAAGAAAACTTTCGGACTTGTTGTAGCG
The DNA here is from genome assembly GCA_002730675.1 of Rhodospirillaceae bacterium. GTDB lineage: Bacteria > Pseudomonadota > Alphaproteobacteria > Thalassobaculales > Thalassobaculaceae. The sequence goes on from PCAV01000067.1 coordinate 10,563, forward strand.
GCGTTAGCCATCGTGTTGGTTGTGGTTTGGTTCTTAGCGCAAAAAAAGACGGACGAGGCATCTGTATCAGAGACAAAAATTGGTTTTGTTTACGTAGGGCCTATTGGCGATCATGGTTGGACATTTCAACATGATAGAGCTCGATTGGAAGTTGAAAAAGCTTTAGGAAGCCAAGTCAAAACAACATTTGTAGAAAGCGTTAAAGAAGGGCCAGACTCAGAGCGGGTGATTACGAAACTAGCCTCCACAGGACACCAATTAATTTTTACTACATCATTTGGTTTCATGAACCCAACATTAAAAGCTGCCAAAAAATTTGAGAATGTAAAATTTGATCATGCGACAGGCTATAAACAGGCAGAAAATGTTGGAACGTATAGTGCTCGGTTTTATGAAGGCAGATACATAGCCGGTGTTATAGCAGGTAAAGTCTCCAAAACGAATAAAATTGGCTATGTTGCATCTTTCCCAATACCGGAGGTAGTGCGCGGTATAAATGCCTTTATGTTAGGTGCTCGTTCGGTGAACCCTAAGATGAGCATAAGCGTAGTTTGGGTTAATAGCTGGTATGATCCTGGGAAAGAGGGTGATGCGGCAAAGGCTCTAATCGACCAGGGTGCCGATATCATTACTCAGCATACTGACTCGCCTGCGCCGCTCCAAGTTGCTGAAAACAGAGGAGTTAAAGGATTTGGGCAAGCATCCGACATGATTAAGTTTGCACCGAAAGCCCAGCTCTCCGCTATTGTGAACAATTGGGGTGCCTACTATGTAGAGCGAACCAAAGCAATGATGAATGGCTCTTGGAAATCACAAGACGTATGGTATGGGCTAAAAGAAGGCATGGTCGAAATGGCGCCGTATACAAATATGCCCGATGATGTAGCTGCTTTGGCAAACAAAACGGAAGAAAACATCCGCAATGGCAATTTGCACCCATTTACGGGTCCAATTAAAGACCAGTCTGGAAAGATTGTTGTTGAAGCAGGAAAAGTTGCTGAAGCAGGTATGCTTTTAGGAATGAACTTTTATGTAGAAGGGGTTCAAGGTTCTTTACCGAAATAACTTCTTTTAAAGTTTCAAAATGGCGCCCCAGTGGCTTGGCCACTGGGGCTATTTTATTTTATAGATTGTTGGAAATTCAATGGATTTCCCCGCTCGCTTCTCCTGAAATTCAAAGATAATTAACAATTATCCGTATGATGTCTTTAAGCTTGGTCGACAACTCTATAAAGGTCGATTAATTTTAACATTAAACGTGTTCTAAAAAAATTGGATAGATACTCTTATGCGCCAGATGACACTCATTGGTTTTTTGCAAGCTCAAAACTGCACTAATTTCGCTGCCTCATGGCGGCATCCAGAATCTCGAGTCGACTATACGTCACCAGATTTTTATAGGCATATCGGTAAAGTGCTCGAAGAAGGAAAGTTCCATCTTGGTTTTTTTGACGATAGGTTGGCAATGCCCGACATGCTTGGTGGGAACCATGAACATACAGTTGAGGGAGGTATTCGTTGCGTAAAAATGGACCCGGTCACAGTTTTGATGACTATGGGAATGGCAACGGAACGAATGGGTTTGGGATCTACATACACAACGACGTACTATGAACCATTTCATGTAGCTAGAGTATTCGCAACGTTGGATCTAATGAGCAAAGGTCGTGCAGCATGGAATATTGTAACTTCATTGAATAACGGCGAAGCCATGAATATGGGAACAAATGAAGTTGTCGATCACGATAAACGCTATGACCGCGCAGATGAATTTATGGAGGTTGTATTAGGACATTGGAATTCCTGGGAAGATGGCGCAATATTGAATGACAAAGTTAATAATCGCTTTGCTGACCCTAAGAAAATTCATCGATTGGATTTTGAGGGCAAATTTTTCAACTCAAGAGGACCATTTACCGTCCCGCGTTCAGATCAGGGGCATCCAGTATTGATCCAAGCCGGTCAAAGCGGACGAGGTCAACGATTTGCTGCTCGCTGGGCTGAGTTAGTTTTTGTCGCTTACCCAAACTTAGAAACAGGCCGTAAGGAATACGCCGCGTTCAAGCAAAATGTAGCAGATCATGGGAGAGACCCGGAGAAAGTAAAGGTAGCTGTATTAACGCACTGCGTAACAGCGGAAACTAGAGCAGAAGCTGAAGATAAGCGGGCACTTATAGATACACTACCAACGGATTTGGATCAGTTGTCTTTGCTCTCTGAGGCGCTGAATTTTGACTTCGCAAGTCGAGGTAGGGACGAGCCACTTTCGGATGATGAAATTCAGGGTATGCAGGGTATACAGGGGATTCGAGATCGTGTCTTGGAAGCAAGTGGCAAAACGAATCCTACACCCAACGAATTCATGAAATATAGTGGCAGAGGCCTTTTGCATAGACCATGGGTTGGGAGCGGAAAAGATGTTGCAGATATTATGGAAGAGTGGTTTTCGGCCCGTGCGTGCGATGGGTTTGTAATAGCAGCAACCCATGTTCCCGGAGCCTACGAGGATTTTGTGAAGCATGTTGTTCCCGAATTGCAGAAAAGGGGTATTTTTCATAAGGATTACGAAGGAGCAACACTCCGGGATAATTTGGGCTTAGATTACCCTTCGCCGTCACATTGGAAAATTTCAATGCCTAATGGTGGCCATTAAGACGTAAAAGTGAACTCTCAAAATTTAGGGAATAGGAAAAATGCCTACAATAAGTGCGGATCGCGCCACACGAATAGCCGAAAAATTACTTCAAGGAGCAGGTGCACCAGAAAATGAAAGTAAAATTGTAGCCAGGCATGTGATAAGCGCAAACCTGGCCGGACATGATAGCCACGGTATTATACAGATTCCTACTTATATAGAGAGAGTTGTAAAGGGTGATATTGTACCCGGCGCAAAGTGGGAAATTATTCAAGAATCCCCCACAACCACAGTCATTGATGGGCATTGGGGATTTGGTTATGTAGCTAATGAACGGGCAATGCAGCTTACGATTAAAAAGGCGCGGCAACAGAATGTAGCCGCTGCGACTGTTTTCCGCCAGGGGCATATAGGACGTTTAGCAACTTACCCATTGATGGCGGCAAAAGAAGGAATGATTGCTTTAATAACCGCTGATTCTGGCCGAGGTCCTAAACATGTTGCCCCATTTGGTGGAAGAGAGAAACGGCTAGGCACAAATCCAATTTCAATTGCGATGCCGTCTGATCTTGATGGGCCCTTTTTTATTGATATGGCATCTTCAGCAGTTGCTGCGGGCAAAATAAACCTAGCTTTAGCAAGAGGGAATAATATCCCTGAAGGTTGGATTATAGATAAAGAAGGTCGTGCAACCACAGACCCGGCAGCATTCAAGGCGGGAGGACCGCTACTGCCGCTGGGTGGAACAGAGGGTTACAAAGGATATGGGCTCTCCGCAATGATTGAAATTTTTTCCGGTATATTGACGGGATTAGGACATGGTGTTGAACCTACGGGACGGCATAATGATGGATGTTTTATGGCCGTTTTCAAGGTGGAGGCCTTTAGACCTTTGGATGTTTTTAAAACAGAAGTAGCAGAATTTGCTGAATACCTTAAAGCAACTCAGCCAGCGGAAGGTTTTGATGAGGTCTTATACCCAGGTGAAATAGAACATAAACAAGAGGTGGAAAGGCGTAGAAACGGGATACAGGTTGAAGATGCGACTTGGGAAGAGCTTGCTGCCTTAGCTAAACAGTACGGTTTATCGTCTGATTTAGACTTGTGACTTTTCCTATCTGTCTTATGAGAACAGTTAGTTTTCGGGGGAGAAGGTAACCTTTGACCATTCTTCCCACAATAGGGCTAACGAGGCGTAATCTAAATGTCCCATTTCTTTCGCTTCTGCTATTTCATACGGAGTATGTGCTGCCAGTGTAGCAAACAGGGGGATCCCAAGTTCTTGGGCGGTCTCAAGTGCTAAGACAGAATCTTTTCTTGCATTAGTAATAGACATACCTCCTATATAATTTCCTTCTTGCATACGCTCTTGAACCCTATGCACTAATGGTCGCAAAATTCCCTCATCTCTATTTAAAATTTCAATCATTGTTTGGCTTGGAACGCCCAGCTTGTTTGACATCGCAAATGCCTCGATCAGAACAACCATCAACGCATGCATTATACCGTTATTCACTACCTTTGTTCCCATCCCCGAGCCTACCGGACCAAGGTCATAAATATTGCTTGCAATCAGATTTAAAATGGAGCGAGCTTGATCTTTATGCTCCTTCGTTCCACCAAGGAAAAAGGTGATGGACCCAGACGCCATACTTGCAACACCTCCGGCTATTGCAGCATCCACATAAGCGATACCGCTGCTTTCACAAATTTCAAAACAAGTTTTGGCAGTTTTTGGTGTCACAGTACTGGTTTCAATTACTAGTTTCGGCTTTTTTGAGAGTTCGGCAAGTGTTTTGGTTGCAGCAATAGAAATTTCTGGCTTTGGAAGAGATAGAATGATCGTACTCGAATGTTCTGTAATTTCCTGGTAATCGTTTGCCCATTGTATACCGTTAGCCTCGGCCGTGTTTTTGCAGTCTGAGTTTACGTCAAACCCGATAACACGCGTCTTTTTGGCAAGCGCGCTAGCTACTGCGGACCCGGCGTTTCCAAGCCCTATGATTCCTATATAATCTGTCATAACATGTATCCCTGAGAAGTTTGAAATTCTTGCCCTTTGAATTGAAAAGAAAATTTGCAGCAAAAGCATGGGGTTATAAAAAGATGTCTGATCAATTACATTATCTATCAATCTCAGAGTTATCAAAACTTATCGAGACAAAAGTTATTTCCCCTGTTGAAGTAACGAAGCTTCTCCTCTCTAGAATAATGGCCATAGATCCAGAATTGAAATCATACGCAACGGTTATGGTGGATGAAGCTATGATTGAAGCCGAAAAAGCCGAAGAAGATATTATGAAGGGAAAGTATAGAGGTCCGCTCCATGGTGTTCCAATTGCTATCAAAGATTTATGTTTCACAAAAGGTGTACGGACAATGGGTGGCACAGCGGTTTTAGAGGACTTCGTGCCTGAATTTGACTCGACGGTTGTTAAAAAATTTAAAGAAGCCGGCGCAGTTTTATTGGGGAAGCTGAATTTAACAGAGGGTGCAATGGCAGGCTATAATCCTCGACGGGACGTTCCTCAAAATCCATGGCGCAAAGACCACTGGCCTGGAGCATCGTCTAGTGGTTCCGGTGTTGCCGCCGCCGCGGGCTTGGCATTTGCAACCGTGGGCAGTGACACTGGGGGTTCAATACGACACCCCGCAGCGGTTTGTGGTACTGTTGGTCTAAAACCAACTTGGGGCCGGGTAAGCCGCTATGGAGTGTTGGATCTTGCGCAGTCTCTGGATCACGTGGGGCCATTGACCCGGACAGTAATTGATGCCGGTCTCGTCATGCAGGTTATTTCAGGTGAGGACCCAAACGATCCAACGTCATTAATAGCCCCAGTGCCAAACTTTCTCGAAACAGTAAATAAAGGTTTTACAGGCCTCAAAATAGGCTGGGATCAAGAATACAGTTCACAAGGCATAGAAACGGACTTTACAGAGTCCATGTCGGCGGCATTAAACATTATGGGAGAGTTAGGGGCTGAAATAATGGAAGTATCTATGCCCAAAAGACTGCGTGAATATTTAGCAGCTTGGCCCGTTCTCTGCAGCTCAGAGGCGGCAGATGCTCACCGTGAATTTTTCCCTGATAGAAATAATGAATACGGTTTGTGGTTCAAGGAATGGCTGGAGAGGGGTGAAAAATTTAGTGCAAAGGATTATGTGAGAGCTCAAGAGGCTCGCATGCTATGTAATGGCGAACTTTACAAAACAATGGAGGGGATAGACTTATTACTTTGTCCTTCCTCGCCTAGAGCGGCATACCCCTACACTGAAGAGGACGCCTATGGGCCAATTCCTGAAAACAGGGATCCATGGGACTCAAGATTTACCGTGCCAATGGACTTTTCGGGACTACCAACGATTGCAATGCCATGTGGTTTTAATAAGGATGGCCTTCCTTTATCATGTCAATTAGTAGGCCACAAGCTCACGGAATCTATGCTTATTCGGGCGGGTGCAACTTATCAAAGGGCAACTGATTGGCATACTTATCGCCCACCAGGCTGGCCATAAGTTATTTGAGATTTCGATTAAGGTTATAAATTTTTTGAAAGATGGTTTGTCCTTAGTCCAAGTAAGCGAATTTATGCCATGGCGATAAGCATCACCGCAGGGACAACCATAAAAACGGCTAAAATAATCCGCTTTGTAATAACCTCTTGTCGAAATATACAGATGCTCAGTAAAAGGGTAAAAATTGGCGAGGCCGCCACGATAGGGATCACTTGAATTACTTGCCCGTGGTAAAGCGCTGTATTAAGAGATAAGACAGCGAGACTAAAACACGCACTTGCGCTCATAAACCACTTTGTTCCTGGGTTTTTCAATGAAATAGTAGGGGACTCACTGCGCGATTTATGAATTATAAGGGTTACAAGGGCCGAGACAACGAAACCTATTAGGCCTGCCAGATAAGCATCAGGTATTTCCTCCATGCCAACTTTTGTAAGCACGTGTGCAAGCGCACGGATGGCAGCTGCGCCAATTGGAAGAGCAAGTGCCCAAAGAGGCCAGTTAGACGAAATTTTCCCGTCTTTTTTAGTGAGCATCATGATCGCCAATACAATTACCAGCGTGCCAATTGCTATCGAAAGATTAAGAACTTCGTTGAGGAAAATAATACCAAGCCCAACGGCAAATAGTGGTGCGGTTGAAGTAAGAGTCGACGAGAGAGTTGGGCCAAGAAATTTCAATCCAGCAAGGGCCAAGTTCGCCGAGACGGCGGGTCTAAATAGGCCAACTAAAACAAATACTAGTATCGCGGGTTCAATTAGATACTCTAGCTTTAGAAAGAATGGCGCTACCAAAAGATATAGCACCGCAGATGTCGAGATGGTTATTGCTGCCCCACTTCGAGAGTCCATATGCACCAAGCCTAGACTTTGGAACTGAGCCCCTAAAGCAAAAAGAAACGCCGATAAAAGGGATAAAAGAATAGGGAAAAAGGAATCAAACACTATGGAAGTGGTACGATTTTTTTTGGGATATCACGACACGGATAGGGGATGTGCATCAAAAGATTTGAGTCGCAAAAATGTCTCGTTCGTATAATCATCTAGTTTCTTATTAGAATTGATGCGTCGATTGTCAGTTTTAGGTTTGGTTTAAAGTAACACCTATGTCAATAAATTCCTATTGATCTCAATGCGATGATCGCACTACAGATAGAGGAATTAACTTTTAGCTTTTGACTTGTTTCGATTTAGGAAAGTATATATGAACTATCAATCAATAAATGTGGCTCCTTTATCAGGTGCAATGGGGGCAGAAATAAGCGGGGTCGACCTAAGTAAAAATCTCAGCAACCAAGTTTTTACAGAAATCCACCAAGCTCTTTTAGAAAATCTTGTAATCGTTTTTCACGATCAATCCTTGACCCCTGAGGCTTGTAAATTATTTGCGCAGAAATTTGGTAAATTAGTTAAATATCCTTTCGTTGAGGGATTACAACAACATCCGGAAATATTTGAAATCCGCAAAGAGCCAGATGAGAAAAAAAATTTTGGAGGTAATTGGCACTCCGATATGTCTTTCACGGAATTGCCTCCGATGGGTACAATGTTGTACTCCCTCGAGGTCCCGTCAAAGGGCGGTGACACCATGCTTACAAACCTGTACTTGGCCTATGAAAGTTTATCTGAGGGCTTAAAGTCCTTATTAGACGACATGGAGGCGGAATATTCTGCTGCACTAAAGCATGCCGGGGGCAGGCGTAATGTGATGAACGCCACTCGTTTCGATGTTGCCAATTTAGATAGGGCAGAAGAATCCTTTTATCACCCAATCGTCCGCAAGCACCCTGAGACCGGTCAAAAGGCGCTTTATGTAAGTTCCGGTCACCTATTACGTTTTAAGGATATGCGAGTTGAAGAAAGTAAACCCTTACTAGACTTTTTAAAAAATCATGCAACTCAGCCAGATTTTACGTGTCGGGTGAGATATAGAAAAGGAACACTAGTTTTGTGGGACAATCGTTGCACGCAGCACAGAGCCTTAAATGATTATCATGGTGAGAGGCGGGTAATGCACCGACTTACGATTGGGGCAACTGAATTTTAAGAAAGAGAAACACAAACTGGGAGACCGAAGTGCCAAAAAGAATTTTAATAATGGGTGCCGGAGCGGTAGGCTCATATGTTGGCGGTTATATGGCACGAATGGGTGAAGACGTAATTTTTGTCGACCCCTGGCCTGAACATGTGTCAGCGATCAATCATAATGGATTGACGTTAGAAGGCCTGACAACTGAAGAATGTTTTAATACTCCAGCTCGGGCGATTAGTTTAACGGAAGTGCAATCTCTGGCACGAGAGGCCCCAATCGACATCGCGTTTATATGTGTAAAATCCTACGATACAGCTTGGGCAGCCATGTTCATTAAAGACTATTTATCACCAACCGGGTTCTGTGTCTCTTTGCAGAATTGCATCAATGAGGAAACGATAGCTAGTATCGTGGGTTGGGGGCGCACAACCGGCTGTATTGCAGCTAAAATAGCCGTTGAACTGACTGGGCCAGGAGTTGTGAGGAGAGGGGTTCCATTAGGTGGAAAAAAACACACGGTGTTCCGAGCAGGTGAAGTGCATGGGCGCATCACACCTAGAATAGAAGAAATAGTGCGACTGTTGTCAGCGGTAGACAGTGCAAAAGTAACGTCTAATCTATGGGGTGAGAGGTGGTCAAAGTTGGTCGCAAACGCAATGAGAAACGGAATCTGCGCGGCTACAGGTATGGGTGCAAACGAGTGTGATAAGGAGCCTATAACTAGACGGCTCAGTATACGCCTAGCTGGTGAGGCCGTAAAGATCGGGCAGGCCTTGGGATATGAGCTTGAGACAATAAATAAATTTGCCCCAAATGAATGGGTTAAAGCTATGGATGGCGACGAAGAGATGATAAATACTATGGAAAATACTATGGAGGAAAGTGCCGTTGGAAGGAGTGACGCGTCGCGGCCATCTATGGCGCAAGATATAGCAAAAAAAAGGAGAACCGAGATCCACGCGATAAATGGCTTTGTGGTGGAAAAAGCAAAAGAGATTGGTTTGGACGCCCCCGTGAACAAAAAGTTAGTAGATGCGGTCCACCAGGTAGAGACTGGAGCAAAAAATCAGAGCATCGACTTGGTCTCTTCGATTTAAAGAACTCATTTTTTTGTTGGATAAATCTTATTTACATTACGGCCATACAAATCTTCATAACGCTCAATATCATCCTCTCCTAGGTACCCTCCAGTTTGAACCTCGATAATGACCAGAGGTGTTTGTTGTTTGTTTTCTAAGCGATGCAGGAAACCAATCGGTATGTAAGTTGACTGGTTAGGGTGCAATTCCAAATCTTCCAAGTGTTGTAGGTCTTCGCCGAGGGTTATGTTGGCAATACCTTCTACGACAACCCAATGCTCTGCTCTCTTTTTATGGCTTTGAAGGGAAAGGCTTGCTCCAGGATTAACGGTAATGCGTTTAGTTTGGTATTTGGAACCAGTATTTAGTATTTCAAAAGTCCCCCAGGGACGGTGAATGATATTGTGCGCTATATGTTCAGAGCGATTCAGGGTCTTCAGCTCAGCCACCACCAATTTTACAGACTGAGTGTGATCTTTATTGGCAACCAATATGGCATCGGAAGTTTCTGCAACGATGATGTTATCCAAACCAATAGTAGTCACTAACCTCGACGTGGAATGGACAAGCGTGTTTTTTGTTTTAAGACTTATTACATCGCCGATGGTTGCTGTGTTTAGTTCATCTTTCTCAAGAGTTTCCCATAAGGCATCCCATGAGCCGATATCATTCCAATCCGGGGCTACCGGCACGATAGCTGCGTTTGGAGTTTTTTCCATTACCGCGTAGTCGATTGAAATGGAGGGTATTAAATTAAAAACTTTTTTGTTAAGTCGAAGGAAGCCTAGGTCCATTTTGGCCTCCTCATATGCTCTCCTGCTACCCTTGGCAATTTCTGGATTTAATTCCTCAAGTTCTGATAAATAACAAGTAGGTTTGAAAAGAAATAGGCTGCTATTCCACAGATAATCTCCTGATTTAAGGTATGAAGCCGCCGTCTTTTGATCTGGTTTTTCTACGAATTCATCCACATTGAAAACAGTTTCAAAGCCCGTCATCGACGAGCCCATTTTTATATACCCATAGCCTATTTCCGGTTTTGTGGGTTTAATGCCAAATATGACGATCTTATCGGCAAATGCAGCTTCTTTCCCATCTTGTATGGCTTGTCGAAGTGTTGAAGGTTTTTTGACCAAATGATCTGAAGCTAACAAAAGCACCAACCCATGTGGGTCAAGGTCAGATACTTTTAGTGAAGCAATGGCAGCAGCTCCAGCCGTGTTTCGACCTTCTTCTTCCAATATCACAGCGGTAGGGGTTATGTCCAATTCTGCAAGTTGTTCTTTAACGATAAAACGATGCTCAGAATTACAAATAATGATAGGGTTTTCATACCCAGACTGATTAAAAAATCTTAGGGCGGTTTCTTGAAAAAAGCTTTGACTGCTTCCTATTTTTAGGAATTGTTTGGGATATAAAGACCTAGATATAGGCCAAAGTCTGGTCCCTGAGCCACCGGAAAGTATGACTGGATATATGTTAGACATGTGTAATTTGTAATCTCTACCGCATCCCATTACAACTTTTTGGTGTATGTTCTTGCGAGAATTTTTAGTGGGAAAGGAAATAATTCATGATACTTGTTTTTGGGTCTATAAATGCAGATTTTTTCCTAAGTGTAAAAAGTCTTCCAAGACCTGGTGAAACAGTGCTTTGCCCTTCCTACACGTTTTATCCAGGAGGAAAAGGCGCGAATCAGGCTGTGGCTGCTGCTCGTCTTGGCGCTGAAGTGATGTTTGCGGGTTCTGTTGGTAAGGATCCTTATGGAGTCCAGGTTCTTAAATCACTTCGCGATGTTGGGATAAATCTAAATCGCGTGAACTCTAAAGGTACTTCAACAGGGACTGCTTTTGTCGTGGTCGAAGAGGATGGCGAAAATCAAATTGTTGTTGCTAGTGGGGCAAATCTTGAGACATGCTCTAACCAAATAAAAGATAGTGATTTAAGCCTATGCACGTACATAGTTTTGCAGTTGGAAGTACCTGTAAAAGAAATAGAGGATATTATTTTTCGTGCAAAAGCTGCAGGTTGTAAAATCATTCTTAATTACGCTCCAGCAAATGTAATTCAACCAACAGCGATCGAGTGCTGCGACTATTTGATAATGAATGAAATCGAAGCTAATAGCTTATTTGGTCAAAAAAAAGGAGTTGAAGAATACGCCATAAAATTTTCCGAGCGTTTTGATGCCGAATGTATTATTACGCTTGGCCCAAAGGGTAGCTTGCTGGCCACCAGAGAGGGTCTTTATAAAATAGATGCATTAAAGATAGAGGCAATTGATACAGTGGGAGCGGGTGATATGTTTGTAGGTGCTTTTTCTGCCGGTTTGTTCAAAGGGGAGTGCAGTACTAACTCACTTAAGAGAGCGACCATAGCAAGTGGATTGGCGTGTAAATTTGAGGGTGCGCAACCGTCTTCTGTGACCCCTCAACTTGTTGAATCACAACTTCACAGGCTACCTTCACCGAGAAAAATTGTCTGACCAAACATTATACGTTCGATACAGAAGACTTTTGCGTGAGTGACATCATTTTCTACATGTTGCTCTATAAACCCAGCTATCTCCCTGTTTTCTTGCATAAACGTCGATGGATCGATCCCACCTCGAGTAACATGAGAATAAGGGAAGTGTAAGATAGTTAGTTAATACAAATGAAATTGTATCTCCACCGTATAGCATTCCTTTGAGGCAAACTTTCTTACTTTCGTTTCTCGCGAGTCTAAAATTTTTCCTCTCGCGTGATTTTAGCTGTACCCGCCCAGTTACACTAAAGGGAGCATAATTTCTAATTACAGTACAGATCTCTTTTGTTGCCCCTTGCCCTTTCGGTGGCTGCATCTCTCGCTTGTTAAGGGATATAGTCTCAGCCTCGTCACAGCCTATTAACAGAACTAGCGGACACAACCCAATAAGGAGCCAGTAAAGTTGTTTCATTTGATGGCCTTTTCAGCCAATAATCTGTTGTTAGCAACCAAAAGACGAACTAGGTAAGCGGAATTTCGAGTACATTTTTTTTAAATGATGGCCGTGCGGTCAAACTGTTGTACCAATTTTCTAAATGGTTCATTGCGGGACGATTTTTAATAAGTTCCAGCCATCGGTAGACCATAATTCCCAATGGGATGTCCCCAATAGTAAAATTATCGCCTGCAACAAAGGGTTTGTCGGAAAGGTTATTGTCGAGGATTTTCATAACATCAATCATCTTAAGCCGATTTGCTTCGATGACTGACATATCCCGCTCATTCTCTGGTGTCCGAACTAATCCCCAAAATATTGGTGTAATTACCGGCGCTACTGTAGTTTGCTGCCAGTCCATCCAACGATCGGAACTTGCACGAATTTTTGGATTATCTGGATAGAATTCTTTATCGCCATGTTTTGCAGCAAGATATCTAACAATAGCATTGGACTCCCAAAGAATGAAATCATCCTCTTCCATTGTTGGAACTCTTGCGTTTGGATTCATGTTGAGGTATGGCGCTTCATCTACTATGCCGAATTCTCCACCAGCATCGATCCGCTCGTATTGAACCTTCATCTCGTCAAGAGCCCACACAACTTTTTGAACGTTTGAAGAGTTATTTCTTCCATGAATTTTCAGCATTGATTAAAAGCCCACATTAGTTGTTTGTTTTTGGCTCGTACTTTTCGGCCCAAGCATCGGGATCGTTAAGAAAGTGTCTGACAGTTTCGAGTTCTTCATCTGTATAAGATTTTTCTTTCGCCACTTCTAGTATATCCCACCAAGTGCATAGGCCGTGGAGAGAGACGCCTTGCTCCTTAAGCTTTGTTACGCTTTCAGGAAAATTTCCATAATGAAAAACCACAAAACAGTGTTCGATAATACCTCCAGCATCTCGAATTGCCTGGATGAAATTAAGTTTACTGCCTCCATCAGTGGCCAAATCTTCTACTAAAAGAACCCGTGCATTTTTTTTAAATGTACCCTCTATCCGCGCATTCTTGCCAAAACCTTTCGGTTGCTTCCTGACATATAACATAGGAAGCGCTAATAGTTCTGATATCCAAGCGGCAAAAGGAATACCAGCAGTTTCTCCGCCGGCCACTGCATCAAACGCTTCCGCTCCAACTTGATTGTAGAGGAGATCTCTCCCCATTTGCATGAGTAAAGACCGGGCTCGCGGGTACGAAATTATGCGTCTACAATCGACATAGACAGGGGAAAGTCTTCCTGAAGTAAATGTGAAAGGATTATCCGGGCTGATTGTTACAGCTTTAATATCTAAAAGAATTTTTGCAGCAAGTCGCGCAGGCATGATTCGCGTATCTGTAGTCAATTCTCCGGTCATAAAGAAATCCCATTACTTTTACTCTTGGATTGATCCATAATATACCCTGAAGCTTAAGTGATGCACAGCCGTTTTAATATGCATTATTGAGGTTTCCGCCAACGCGAATAATTTCGGCCAAGTTTATCAATCGGGGGAAGTACTTTACCAAGTAAGTATGGAATAATAGCTCGTTAAAGTTCTTACGAGAAACGAAGATGTTTTAGTTAGCGTGTCGCGTCTATCCAGCTCTTAACACGTGCTTCGGGTGACTTGTTTAGCGTAATATCCGTTACAACTGAAATAATATCAGCGCCCGCTTCGAAAACTTTTGCTGTTCGTTCTACGGTCATTCCACCTATTGCAACAAGGGGGATACCTTTAATATATTTTTTCCACTCCGTTACCCTGGGCAAACCTTGTTCATGCCATTTCATTTTCTTTAATATAGTGGGATATACGGGGCCTAGTGCGATATATTCGGGATCAAATGTCAGAGCTCGGTCTAACTCGTCTTGGTCGTGCGTGCTCAAACCCAGTTTAATCCCACGTTTTTTTAGAGCACCTACGTCCGCGTCATCTAAATCTTCTTGGCCAAGATGAACCCAGTCGCATCGTAGTTCGATTGCAAGCTCCCAATAATCATTGACAATAAGGGTTGCATCGTAAGTTTCGCATAATTCCTTTGCAAGGATTAACTGTTCTCGCACATTATCGACGGATTTATCTTTCACACGTAGTTGAACAAGTTTTATGCCCAATGGAAGTAGCCGTTTGAGCCAACTACTATCATCAAAAATTGGGTAGAAGCGATCTAACTTCATGATAAAAATGCCTGACCAATCACGGGCGTTGACGGACTTGCCATATCCCTTGGTTCTATTGGTTCGGCTTGCGAGGAAAGTAAACCTGCTGTTACAGCTTGCGCCATAGCATTGGCCATCTTTACAGGGTCACCCGCTTTAGCAACTGCTGTGTTCAATAAAACAGCATCAAAGCCGAGCTCCATAGCTCGTGATGCGTGGCTCGGTAGCCCAATGCCTGCGTCTATCACCATTGGCACATCTGGGAACCGAGATCGGAGCGCCCTTAATCCATATTCGTTATTGAGACCCATACCCGATCCGATAGGCGCTCCCCATGGCATCAATACTTCACACCCCGCGCCCAGTAATTTGTCGGCAGCTACCAAGTCTTCGGTACAATAGGGAAAAACGTTAAAGCCTTCGTCAGTAAGAATTTGAGCAGCTTCTACAAGACCGAAAATATCCGGTTGAAGAGTATCGGTATTGCCAATCACCTCTAGTTTAATCCAAGAGGTATCGAAAACCTCTCGCGCCATATGTGCGGTGGTAACAGCCTCTTTCACAGAATGGCACCCCGCCGTATTAGGTAAAACTCTCACTTTTAGTTGCTGAATAATATCCCAAAAAGGCTGTCCTGCGCCCGCCCGTCCCTCTCTTCTGAGCGAAACCGTGGCGACAGAGGCGTTTGAAGCTTTGAAAGCGCGCTCAAGGATGGCAGGTGAAGGATATTGGGATGTTCCCAGCATAAGTCTGCTTTTTAGTTCAGTGCCATAAAATGTAATCATCCTAGCCGCCCTCCATCGGGGCTACTATTTCAACTCGATCGCCATCTTTTAGTGTGGTCTTTGTCCTTTCATTAAACGGAATAAAGTTTTCGTTTAATGCGGTTGCTAACTTACCGTGGTATTTAAGTTCGAGAAGCAGGTCCGCTAAGTTGTTTGCCTGGATAAGTTGAGAGTTTCCATTAATGGTAATTTTCATCTACGAATTCTCCAGCAGTATCATCAAGTAGGAGGTCAGCAACCTGCTTGGCGATAGCAGGTGCTAATAAATATCCGTGACGGTATAGACCATTAGCATAAATAACGTCATCAATTCTTCTTATTTTGGGTAAATTATCTTTAAAGGCCGGGCGTAGATCAACCCCTATTTCTAAAATCTCTGCCTCCCCAAAAGATGGGTTAAGTGCATATGCAGCGCTTAAAAGTTCTAGCATTGAGCGAACCGAGACATTCTCGCCGTCCTCGTTTTCAATGGTTGTAGCTCCCAACATGAAAACACCATTTCCTCTAGGTACTATATACAACGGTAACCGCGGGTGTAAAAGACGTATGGGACGTTGAAAACTTACGTCACTAGTTCGGATAACTAGCATTTCTCCTTTAACACCTCTTAAGTCATGCAAGATGTCTCTAGCGGCGAGCCCTCTACAATCAATATGTTTCGTCGAACCTTTAGGTGGCTCTGCTGTCGAAATTTCTACGCCAGCCTGATTTAGCCGATTTGTTAAATCTCTAAGAGCTATCCTAGGATTGATATGAGCCTCGTTCTCAAAAAATAATGCGCGGGCAAATCTATCGCTCAAGTCCGGCTCCAAGTTAGCTACGGCTTTTCCACTAACCAATTCGTGATTAGAAGTAAGCCGTTTGAAGCGATTAAAATCTGCGCCGTCTCGTGATGAAGCTACAACCAACGACCCCTTGTTTATCACATTTGTTCGTTTAGCCCACCATGTCGCTGCTTCCTGACCAAAACGGCAAACCTCCTCTTCAGCACTCTCAGACTCACAGAAGGGTGCAAGCATCCCGCCGGCCCACCAAGAGCAAGCGTGAGGCCCCGCTTTCGTCTTTTTGTCATATATGTTCACTTTAACGTTTCGAGTTAATAGCTCGCTCGCCACACATAATCCAACGACGCCAGCGCCAACTATCGATACACTAACCATTTTTTTTCCGCAAAACTGAAAGCAATTGGAGCAGTCTTGTTAGAGGGGTTTCGGCTGAATGAGTATTAAGAAAAGGTTTCAATGTTCACCTACAAGCTTTACGTTGTTAATTGATAGTGGCTAGACAAAGCTGTGGCAAATATAACTCCGTTCCCTACGCCAGCGTTGCCCGGATCAGGTCCAATGGGTTAGCGATAAGCTTCTCAGTCGTCGTTGACACCCCAACGGGATTAATATTTTGCAGTATATTATTGGCTCAATCAAGCCACCTTACTCCTTAAGATAGGTTATAAAACAAGAACGGCAACTATCTGCTAATCACGCATGTAAAGTTTTCGTTGGAATAAAAGTAAGAGCACTTATATTTTTATCATAAGACGCAGCGATTATGAATTTCATTTTTTTAGCTACAATGCCTGTAATTAGAAAACAAACGTTTAAAAACATTCAGTAAAAGCTGGTTGAAGAAGTATTTACTGTGTATCAAACAGCATGTTAATTGAAAATCTAATCTACCTGTTTACACCCTGTTCGCCTATGGTTAAGGAAATGGGGTATTTACGCGAGAGTGTTTCAATAATGAGCCGATACTCTCGCTGTAAAAGGGATTGGTGTAACCACTTAAGAAAATCTAGAGCAACTATTAAAAATGCTATAGGGCAAGCGCCAGCAAATGGCAAAGTTATTATTTTTGGTGCTGGGCTTGGATATGATCTGCCCTTGACGCAACTTACAAACCATTTTTCCCAAGTTTTACTGGTTGATTTAGTGCATACTTTACCCATTAAGGCCAAAGCCCTATTTAACAGAAACGTAGAATTAGTTGTTCGTGATGTGACAGAGAGTTTAACGAATATCTATGAAGGTCGCGATGAGATATATGAACCGAGGGGATTTTTAGAAGACAAGGAAGTAGGTCTGGTAATTTCGCTTAATTTACTTTCTCAGTTGGCTTCTTTGCCGGTGAGATTTTTAGATCAGCATTATGGAATTTCTGAGAATGACGCAGACCGAATATCCCAAAGAATAATTCAAGCTCATCTAACATATCTGCAAAAATTTGATACAAACGTTTGTCTTGTGACGGATATTGAACGTCAGGTTAACGGTCCAGACGGAGAGCAAATAGCCAAGTTTTCAGCTCTTCACGACGTGCAGATCCCATGGAATGGAAACACGTGGCTTTGGGACATAGCTCCTTTGGGAGAAGAAGATGCCGAATATTCTGTAACTAACAAGGTTTTAGGAATATCAAACATAACAAACGCAAGCTTAACGGGCGTTAATGGATAAAGTGAAAGGATAGGAGAATGGATGGGAACGATTTAGTAAGGATAGATATAGAGGGTCACGTCGCGACAGTAGTCTTGAATCGACCAGAAAAACTTAACGCGTTAAATAAACAAATGTGGTCTATGGTGGGTGACTCATTCACTAAATTGAATAAAATGGATAGCATCCGATGCATTATCTTCCGCGGTGAGGGCGATAAAGCGGTAGGCCCTGGAGCTGACATCAAGGAATTTGAGACTGAGAGGTGCAATTCCGAGACAGCAGCAGAATATGGTCAACTGATGCACAAGGCTGTGTTAGCTATCGCTTCTTGCAAACACCCGATAGTTGTTCGAATTAGGGGGTTGTGTATTGGTGGCGCCCTAGAGTTAGCCGCAGTTTGTGATCTAAGAATAGCAAGTTCTGACTCTCGTTTTGGAATACCTGTGAGCCGCCTGGGTCTTGTAATGTCACACCTTGAAATGGCGGGTCTCATAGAACTCGTTGGGAAATCAACAGCCCTTGAAATATTATTCGAAGGAAGAGTTTTTGACGCGGAAGAGGCTATGAGGAAAGGTTTACTGACGAAAATGGTTAACCCTGACGAGCTTGACGAAGAAGTAAGAAAAGTCGTGGAGAATATCTGCGCTGGGGCACCCTTGGTGAATAGGTGGCATAAAAAATTTGCAAATAGAATTATGGAAGGTCTTAAACAAGGTAAGACATTGACTGAGGAAGAAGTCAATGAAGGGTTTGATTGTTTTGATACCAGCGACTTCAAAGAGGGATATAAAGCATTTATCGAAAAAAGGGAGCCATCATTTTCTGGAAATTAGGAAAAGTGGTGTTTGACAACATAGACGGATTTTAAAATGTCATATCCGGTTGTTACAGCGAAAGATATGAAACTCCCGTGATTAGAGTATTAAGGTAAATAACTACATATACCCCCTGAAGACTTTAATAATGCCGCTTAGTTTGAAAATTACTACTAGTTATTCATAACGCAGTATATAAACGATGTTAGAGCGCAATCTTAACGCTTAATTAGAAAAGGCAAATTACCAAATGGATGATGAAATAACGTTTGTCGATGCCAGTGGTCTTAAGTGTCCTCTGCCAGTATTGAAAGCTCGTAAAGCGCTACAAAGCTTGACTGACGGGGACAAACTACGTGTAATCTCCACGGATCCTGCTTCGCCCCTAGATTTTAAGCATTTCTGTAACTCAAAAGGACATTCATTACTGTCTATAGAAGAAAAAGAAGAGAGTTTTGAATTCGTGATAGTTAAGTCTTGCGGCCAATAGAACTAAAATCTTGGATTACGTCTAATACAACAGATGCGGATGTCTGTTTCGATATAATAGGAAGGGAATTGTAAATTGGAGCGCATTGTTACTGTCAATGGTCGCGGTTATAAATGGCCAGTCAAACCTCTTGTGGTTATATGTATTGACGGGTCGGAACCAGAATATATAGAGAAAGCTGTTCAAGCGGGTCAGATGCCTTTTACCGCTCAATTGCTCAATACAGGTATTGATCTTAGAGTTGATTGCGTGATCCCTAGTTTTACAAATCCTAACAATGTATCGATCGTTACTGGATGCCCGCCCTCTATGCATGGAATTTGTGGAAACTTTTTCTATGACCCTCATGCAGAATCTGAAGTGATGATGAATGATCCGAAATATATGCATGTGCCGACGATTTTTTCTGCTTTTGAAAAGGAAGGGGCAAAAATTTTAGTTGTAACTGCTAAGGATAAACTAAGAAAATTGCTGGGACACGGATTGACGTTTGGTAGCGCTGGCTCCATTTGCGTTTCAGCAGAGAAAGCCGATATTGCGAATCTGGAAGAAAATGGTTGTGAAGATCTCTTAAATTTAACGGGTTTACCCCTCCCGAATGTTTACAGTGCAGATTTATCAGAATTCGTTTTTGCNTCTGGCTTAGCTCTTTTAGAAAATGCGAAACCTGACCTTATTTACTTATCAACTACAGATTATATTCAGCATAAATTTGCCCCTGGAACTCAAGGTGCAAATAGATTTTATAATATGATGGACGGTTATTGGTCCCAGTTAAGTGCTAGNGGCGCCGACCTTGTTTTAACAGCGGATCACGGGATGAGTGCAAAACATGATAGTAAAGGAAAGCCGGATGTAATTTATTTGCAAGATAGTTTGGATANTTGGTTAGGGGCTGGTGTGGCTCGTGTAATCTTGCCAATAACGGATCCTTATGTTGCGCATCATGGCGCACTCGGGTCTTTTGCAACAATATATATTTCGGATGAGCCGGAAGTTTTACCAACGATTAGCAAATTAAAAGATCTTAATGGCATTGTGGAAGTACTGGGGAAAAAAGAAGCGTGTGAACGGTTTGATCTTCCTGGCGATAGAATAGGTGATATCGTTATTATATCAGAGGAGAGAAAGGCNCTTGGCATTAACTCTGAACACCATGATTTTTCTGGGTTAGATGTTCCTTTGCGGTCGCATGGTGGGTTGAGCGAGCAAGTCGTTCCTTTGATNAGCAGCAAAACGTTTAAAACGGAAGCGGCNAAAGGCATTAAACTTAGAAATTTTGATGCCTTCCACTTAGGCTTAAATCTAACTTAGCCGATATGGCATTAGTGAAAGATAAATTGTCTTAAGGTATACCATCTGTCCCACTTCCGCAGATTATAGAACAAACGTTACCAGCTTTGGTTTCGAAAACTTTGTCTGAGAGAGCAGCTATTGATGCGGCGCCGCTTAATTCAGCTGCGATCCCAAACTCGAACCATAACCACTTTGCGGCTCTCTGCATTGACATATCATCTACAAGGATCAANTCATCGACATNCTTCTGAATTAGTTCAAAATTTAAAGTCTCGGTTTGTTTAGGGGCGAGNGTNCCAGCTTGCGTNTCAATCTTGTCTAACTTTATTACTTTACCAGCAGCCCTACTCTTGAAATGCGTTGGAGCCCCGACAGGTTCCACACCGATAACTTGAATGTTCGGTTTGAGGTTTTTTGCTGCCGCAGCAATTCCTGAAATTAGTCCACCTCCACCAACNGCGACAACAAGCGTATCGAGTTCGGGAACACATTTAATGACTTCCAGAGCAATNGTACCTTGGCCTTGGATAACACGCGGATCGGCAAAAGGATGAACGTATGTCATCTTAGTTTTTTTAGCTTCTTCTAAGGCGGCCTCATTTGACTCATCCCAAACTGCTCCCANAATCCGGGTCGTTGCCCCCCAAGAATTAAGCTTCTCTATTTTTTGTTTGGGNGTTGTGGCAGGGAGGAAAATTAATGAGGGGACCTGGGCTATAAAGGCAGCATAGGCTACGGCTAGTCCNTGGTTGCCGCCAGATGCAGTGATTAGACCTCGTTTTTTTTCCTCCTCATTNAGTATTGATAAAGTGTTCATCGCACCGCGTATTTTGAAAGAACCCGTCGGCTGGAAGTTTTCGAGTTTAAGGAATAGCTGGCCTTTGGGCAGAGGATTGTTAAANAGCCNTCTGGCTTCTATTAAAGGGGTTTGCCGGATATGTGATCTAATTCGAGAGCTGGCGTTTTCGAAGTCGGTTAGCTCGAATTGTTCCAACGCACTCATCCTGTGATCCCGCCATCAACAATAAATGGTTGGCCNGTAGTGTAGGCACTCTCATCTGAAGCCAAATAAACGGCNATNGAGGCAATTTCTTCGGCCGNNCCTAAGCGACCAAGAGGTTGCCTGGCGATAAAGTCTTTTCGAGCTTGGACGGGGTCATTGAACTCAGCAATCCGGTCATCTAGTGAAGGGGATTGAACTGTGCCAGGACAAATACAATTGCATCGAATACCTTGCGTCAAATAATCAGCTGAAACTGACTTTGTAAGTCCTATAACCGCGGCTTTACTTGCGCCATAAACGGCTCTGCTTACTATCCCTTTTACACTAGAGCAAACCGAGGACATATTAATTATTGATCCTCCACCTGCCGCNAGCATCGANGGTAAGAAAGCCCGTATCATGCGNTATTGNGCTTTNACATTTAGGTCAAAAGAAAAATCCCATGAATCCTCATCGCACTCTAATATAGTGCCATGGTGAACGAAGCCAGCGCAATTGAAGAGCACATCTAAAACTCCAATCTCTTCTGAAGCTTTTTGTACATTATTTAGATCCATTACATCCAACAGCCTAGTTTCAACTCCTGGAAGCATAGCTAGATCGTCTAGTTTTGACGCATTAATATCTGAAGCGATAACTCGCGCTCCCTCCTGCTGAAACGCTTCGACGCAGGCTTTTCCAATTCCTTGCGCAGCAGCTGTTACAAGGATGGTTTTCTCATTAAGTCGCTTTCCCATTAAAAACTCCCATTTGTGGAATGACGTTTTTACCTTTTGTCTTAGTTTATAAGCAAGTCCATTTGCGGAATTGAGATGCTAGTTTATAGTGATGGATAGTTTGGGGGAGATAATACTATGGCAACTGCAGGACATAACTCAGGTAGTAAATTGATCGTAAGACTGCATCCGGCAGACAATGTTGTCACGGCTCGACTAGATATTGTAGGGAATACGCCGATAGACGAGGAACGAATACCTTCATCTTGCCCAATTCCGTCCGGGCATAAATTGGCAACGAAAAAAATTAAGGCTGGAGAAGAAATTAGGAAATATGACCAGGTAATTGGCTTTGCTTCCAAGGATATCGACCTAGGGGAGCATGTTCATGTGCATAACGTAGAAATGCGTGATTTCGATCGTGATTATCAGTTTTGCGAAGGGGTTACAGAGACTAATTATTTCCCTCAATCCGAGCAAAGAATGTTCGAAGGATTTAAAAGAAAAAATGGGAAAGTAGGAACGAGAAACTACATTGGCGTTTTAACCAGTGTAAACTGTTCAGCAACCGCAGCCAGGTACATAGCCAATTCAGTTTCGCCCCAACTATTACAGGAATACCCTAATGTAGATGGCGTAGTTGCGCTAACACATTCTACAGGTTGTGGAATGGCGGATACTGGAGACGGTTATTCAAACTTACAACGCGTTCTGTGGGGCTTTGCTCAACACCCAAATTTTGCCGGGATCCTTATGGTAGGATTAGGCTGTGAGGTCAATCAGATTGACTTTTTATTAGACGCTTATGGGTTAGAGCGCGGACCAAAATTTCAAACAATGACATTGCAGGATACTGGTGGGACTAAAAAAACAGTTGCACATGGGTTGAGATTAATAGAGGAAATGTTGCCTGAAGCAGCAAAAGCAAAAAGAGAGCCCGTTTCAGTGTCTGAACTTATACTGGCATTACAATGCGGTGGATCAGACGCATATTCCGGCATGACGGCAAATCCAGCACTTGGCGCAGCAGCTACCTTGCTGGTCAGAAATGGTGGAACGGCAGTGTTAGCTGAGACACCGGAAATTTATGGAGCAGAACATCTACTTACCAGACGGGCTGTAAATAGAGAAGTAGGCGAAAAGCTGGTTGAAAGAATTCGGTGGTGGGAGGACTACTGTAAACGTAATGGGGGCGAAATGAACAATAATCCTTCACCGGGTAATAAGGCAGGTGGTCTCACTACTATATTGGAAAAATCACTTGGAGCCGCCGCGAAAGGTGGCGTAACAAACCTTTGTGGTGTTTATAATTATGCGGAGTTAATAGATACAAAGGGCTTTGTATTCATGGATAGTCCAGGGTATGACCCATGCTCAATAACTGGTCAGGTGGCGAGTGGTTCAAACATCGTTAGTTTTACAACTGGTAGAGGTTCCTGTTATGGTTGCAAGCCAGCTCCGTCATTGAAGTTGGCTACCAACACGTCTATGTTCAACCACATGGAGGAGGATATGGACATAAATTGCGGCGAGATACTAGATGAAGATCTCTCCATCGACGAAATGGGAGAACGGATTTTTGAGAAAATCATCAATACAGCTTCAGGCCAGCTAACTAAGAGTGAAGAGCTAGGAATGGGCGATAACGAATTTGTTCCATGGCAAATTGGCGCTACTATGTGAGATTGGATTCTTGAGTGGGCTTGACTGTTAATTTTCTTGGTGACGAATTATTAGAGTCCCTAGAGGAAGACAACTCGCATTCAAAGTCCCTCTGGACCTATGCCGACTGTCACGCTCAAATACTCGGTCCAAAAAAAGCCTACCCCTTAAGCTACAATAGGGATCTAACAATTGATGCTTATTCTGCTAAAAAATATGCGAAATTTCGTGAAAATAAGAATATTAAAAAAACTGTTTTGGTGCAGCCCGAGCACTACGGCACTGATAACAGCTGCCTCTTAGATGCTATTTCGAGTTTATATAGGAATCGCTGGGAAGACGAGACTTTTCAAATAAAGGGCATAGCCAAAATCGAAAGTAATTTGGAAGATGAAAAGCTAGAAAGTCTTGCCAACTCAGGCGTAGTAGGGGCCAGATTTGAAATGCGTCGAGGTTTTTCTGGCTTAAGTTGGGAGGAAGCCGATAGATTAGCATGGCGAATAAATGATATTGGCTGGACAGTTGAGTTGTATATAGATGGCTCGGATATCCACGAGGTGGAAAGAAATATAAATAGTTGGCCAGGGTGGGTGGTTTTCCCTCATTTAGGACAGTTCAAACGCACGCTTACTACACAACAGAGGAGTTTTACGTCTCTGACAAGACTTATCGATCGCGATAAAGCCTGGGTAAAAATATCGGCCCCTTATATTCTCTCTCCCAACGACAACTTAGATGACCAGGAAGTAACGGAAATCATCACAGCATTGGCAAAATGGGCGCCGGAGCGACTAGTATGGGGGACAAACTGGCCTCATCTTGAAAAAAAGGGTGATACCGCCATAGATGAAGAGCTATTGGAGCTAATGAATAAATGGGTGCCAAACGAGGCCAATAGAAAGTTAATTATGTGCGAAAATGCCGATATTTTATATAATTTTTCAGTTAGTTAATAGGCTAGGTGTAGTCATCACCCGTTTTTATTTCAGTTTCTAGTAGTGAAGGGTCTCGAAGAAAATCAAAGTCGCATCCACCATCGGCCTGGAGAACCGTTTCGTAATATAACTTCTTATATCCACGTTTATGTTTTGTTGTGGATCCTAATACTAATTTTTGTCTTCGGTTTTCCAACTCCGTCTCGTCTACCAAAAGATCAATCGTACGATTTTTGACGCTAATTTTTATTTTGTCGCCGTTGTTTACAAGTGCTAGCGGACCACCCACAGCTGCCTCCGGCGTTACGTGGAGAACTATCGTTCCATATGCTGTGCCACTCATCCGAGCATCAGATATTCGGATCATATCTTTAACACCCGACTGGGCAAGTTTTTTTGGAATTGGAAGATAGCCTGCCTCGGGCATCGCTGCATCGCTCATTGGTCCTGCGTTTTGAAGAACTAAAATGTCGTGTGTCTCTACCTCTAAATTGGGGTCATCAATTCTGTTGGCTAAATCTTCAAGAGACTTAAATACTACCGCTTTACCTTCAGTTTCGAATAATGTTGGATCAGCTGCGGATCTTTTTAAAATTGCACCACCTGGCGCCAGAGATCCAAATAAGGATACTAACCCACCCATTTTTTGAATTGGTTCATCGAATGAACGTACAACTTCTCTATCGACGTAGGCGGGTTCACTCTGGAGCCGTTCTCCAAGAGTTTCCCCAGTTACACTTAGACAGTCAACGTTCAATAATGGCTTTAGTTCCCTAAGCACTACGCCGAGCCCACCGGCTTTAAAGAGGTCTTCCATATAATGGTCACCAGTTGGTTTCAAATCAATCAAAACAGGCGTTTCGTCAGATAACTTATTTAGTTGCTGTAAGGGGATTGGAATACCAAGTCTACCAGCGATTGCTGTTAAATGAATAATAGCATTTGTTGAACCCCCAACAGCCAGCAATATTCTCAATGCATTTTCAACAGATTCTGGCGTGATAATCTTTTTTGGGATCAACTGTTTGCCATGGTCATTTTGTGCGAGGTGAACAGCCTGTGCGCCTGATGCTTCTGCTGCTCTCAGACGATCCGCATGTATCGCGGGTATAGCGGCTGTTCCCGGCAACGCCATACCGAGAGTTTCGGTTATGCAGGCCATTGTACTTGCTGTCCCCATGACTGCACAGGTCCCTGATGTGGTAACCAATCTTGATTCGATTTTCTCAATACCGGCCTTATCGATTTCAGCTGCCCGAAATTTTGCCCAAAACCGTCTACAGTCAGTGCATGCACCAAGTCTTTCTCCCTCCGAATGCCCTGTCAATTGGGGGCCGGTAATTAATGATATAACGGGTATCTTGGAATTAGCAGCTCCCATTAATTGAGCAGGCAAAGTTTTGTCACATCCGCCAATTAAGACTGCAGCGTCCATAGGCTGCGCATTAATCATTTCCTCGGTATCCATGCTCATTAGATTTCGGTACATCATCGAAGTTGGACTAAGGAAAGTCTCTCCCAGTGAGATTGTAGGAAATACAATAGGTAAGCCTCCAGCCATAAGGACGCCGCGTTTGACTGCTTCAATTAGCTCCGGCATATGTCTGTGACAATTGTTAAAGCCGCTACCAGTATCACCTATCCCAACAACTGTCTTCCCAAGGATCTCCTTCCCATACCCCATTGATGCAGCGTTAGCTCTTCGTAAGTAAAGGCTGAAATCCATATCACCATAATTTGTTAGTCCTCGGGCGAGGCCGCGCTGGTTTTTCGACATATTTCCCCCGTTTGGTATTATAAGAAAGAGCTCGCTATCTGCCCATTTGTAGCAAAACGAGGACTTTGGTTTAATAAATTATTATTTGATTTTAAAAAACTTAAATCAAGAGTAATCGGAGGCCGCGCTGTAAAAGTATTTCTGTAGATGAATAGAAAAATTTAATCGTTAGCATTTTAAAGATCAGGAACAAATAGATCTTTTTATCATTCTTTTAGTAAGTCATTTTAGTTTTCGTGACAGATGCTTTGGGATGGTTTATCTCTAGAAGTCTAATCATGTGTTAGCAGAGAGTTATTCAGGACGAAAATGATATTCCTACGCTCTTTAATTTTTAATATTCTACTGGTTTTTAGCATTCTTTTAATAGGGCTTTTATCACTGCCACTTTTGCTCGGTCCTAGAGTTGGCGTCGCTTTTATTCGCGACCTCTGGATCAAATTTATTATTGGCGCACTTGAAGTTGTCGTTGGCCTGCGGCATGAAGTTAATGGTCTAGAAAATCTTCCCGAACAAAACATGATTGTAGCAGCAAAACATCAATCTGCTTGGGAAACTTTGGCGTTACATTTAATATTTAAGGATCCAGCAATTATTTTAAAAAAGGAGCTTTTAAGATTACCTATATTAGGTTGGTTTATCTCCAAAGTTGGAATGGTACCTATTAATCGAGCAGGTGGTAGCAGCGCGTTGAAATCGATGATTGAAACAGCTGAAAGATGGAGTGATTCTGGCAGGCCTATTATAATCTTTCCCCAGGGAACTAGAGTGGGAGTTGGTGAAAATGTGAGATATCACCCGGGCGTTTTTGCTATTTATAAGGCCCTTGACCTGCCTGTTGTGCCTGTTGCTTTGAACTCAGGCTTGTTCTGGCCTAAACAATCATTTAAAAAGAAAGCGGGGACAATACAGCTAGAGATAATCGAACCAATTCCACCCGGATTAGAACGTAAAAAGTTCATGGATTTACTAGAAATAAAGATAGAAAAAACTTCGAAAAACTTATTATCCTAACTCGTTCTTTAAAGCACTTTTATTTAACGGTCATTTTTAAAATTTGAACGTTCTCAACGGACGTTGTGTCGTCTACGACTTTGTTGACAAGAACCCACAATTCTTGCCGGAGCATTGTTATCCCGTCGTACCCATCGAGATCTTCGGGCGAAAGACTGCTTAAAAATATATTTGCAGCCGAGCGAATTCTGGGCTCCAAAAGCTGAACTTTAGATTTTGCCTCCTCTCCTGAGAGGATGAGCACAAAGGTAAGAAGTAAAAAAACGGGTTTTGGGCGCTCGGTTTGCAAGTTAATAACAAAGTCGTCTATCCAATATTCGAGGGACAGAACCGATGCCTTTTTATAGGCCTTTGGAACGATGCTTCTCTCAGCAGCTTCTTTCGCGGCTAATTCTCTCTTTAACTGCTCGTTATCTTCGGATCCAAACCCAGGAATTAGTCCAAAAAAAAACGCTCCCGCTCCGGCACCGATTAACAGTACAACTGGTAATAAGAAGATAATCAAAATTTTTTTCATTTAGAAACTCTCCGTTCTAGAGCGCAACCAAAGACGATCAGATTACCATAAACCGTTATTTAATTTGCGGAAATATTTTAAATAGTAAAAAGTGATTAAATTCTATCCGCTTATTAACGCCCTGCTGCGTAGCCTTGCATGCCACGCGGGTTTGCTGCCGCTTTAAGAATATTGTTATCAATCGTTGCCCCCGTTAGTCTGCCCTCTGACCAACTTGTGCCAACTTCGATATTGTGCCCACGTCGCTTCAATTCATCAATCGTAGTCTTCGGGAAGCGATCCTCTAGAACAACCTTTTTTGGTTGTCTGCTCCTTGGCCAAAAAGAACCAGGAAAATGCTCTGAGTGGAACGATGGTGCGTCAATTGCTTCCTGCAAGTTCATTCCATGATCGGCGTGATTCAAGAACATTATTGTTGACCATTGATCTTGTTGATCGCCGCCTGGGGTGCCAAATACCATATATGGTTTCTCATTTTTAAGTGCTAAAGACGGTGATAGTGTTGTACGCGGCAGTTTCCCAGGAACGAGCGTGGACGGGGAGTGCTCATCCAGCCAAAACATTTGTCCACGATTGCCTAGGCAAAAACCCAGTTCTGGTATTACAGGTGAACTTTGTAGCCATCCACCGCTTGGTGTGCAAGAGATCATATTCCCATGCCGATCAATGATATCCAAGTGGACTGTATCTCCGTTCGTTGCTCCTGTTTTAGCTACAGTAGGCTCGCCAACACCCATGCCAATACTAGAGACAAGTTCTCCCCGGTCCACTAGAGCGTGATCGATAGCATTGGAGAAGCCGGCTATTAACCCGGGTAACAAATCGGGTGACGCCTCTGAAGTAATCAAACTACGGCGTGAATCGTTATATTTTTTACTCAAAAGTATGTCCAAAGGCACATTAACAAAGTTGGGGTCTCCGTAGTAAGCTTCTCGATCAGCAAACGATAATTTTGCCGCTTCAATCACTGAATGTACAAAATCAGCGCCTAGTGGATCCATGGATTGGATATCCATGCCATCTAAGATAGCAAGCTGTTGTAGTAATACGGGTCCTTGGCTCCACGGGCCGCATTTGCAAACCATATATTCTCCGTAGTTGTAACTCGCTACCTCATCATAAGTTGAGGTCCAGGAGGCCATGTCTTCAGCTGTCAGAAGCCCGCCATGTTTCCGACCCGAAACGTCCATAACCGCCTCATTTTTGCAAAATTTATCTATTGTTTCAGCTACCCAGCCGCGGTACCAGATATCTCTCGCTGCTTCTATTTGCCTTTCCCGATTACTGCTTGTCTTTTCTGCTTCTGTAACGATACGTTCATATGTATCGGCTAGGATAGTGTTTTTAAAAATAGACCCCGGCCGTGGTGGCTGGCCATTAGGTAGATACAATTTAGCTGACTCGGTCCATTCAGAACTAAATAATTCTCTTACAGTTTCGATAGTTTCCGTTATCTTGGGAACAATGGGATATCCATTGCGTGCGTATTCTATGGCTGGCTTAAGAACCTCGGATAATGACATTGTTCCGTAATCTTTAAGCAATAGCATCCACGCATCAAATGCCCCCGGTACAACGGCACACAGCAGTCCGCTTCCAGGAATTAGGTCTAAACCCAGCCATTTAAAATGTTCTATTGTCGCAGCCTTAGGTATTGGTCCTTGCCCACAAAGCGCCCTGGGTGTGGGGTCGCCGACAGCTTGAAATATTGCGGGCATATCTCCACCAGGACCATTTAAATGGGGTTCAACTATTTGCAGTGTAAAGCCCGTACTGACCGCCGCATCAAAGGCATTTCCGCCTTTTTCTAAAACTGACATACCCACTGCTGATCCAAGCCAATGAGTCGTAGTTACTACGCCAAAAGTTCCAACAAGCTCAGGACGGGTAGTAAACATCACATTCTCTCTTTTACCAGTGATTTTTTCCAGATTGTTGCCTTGTCGCACAAATTTTCTTATTATGCCAGAGTACTAATGTTCAAAAAGAACTGGCCCGAGTTTTGCATATCCTGCAAAGCAGGAAAACTCGTGGTTTCTGCAGAAGCGGAGATAGTCATATGGTAAACGGTGCAGCAGCACTAGGAATTTTATCAGGTGGAGCCCCTGGTGGCACAGGCAGCTTGTCCGCTTTAAATCTCTTTCGTCAGATAAATAAGAATGAAGCAAAACTTCGCGAAAACTACTTCAATCGCAAAGATGTTCAGCAATCTATAGAAACATTTAAGACCAAAGTGTCGAAAATGGAGGACATAGAT
Organism: Rhodospirillaceae bacterium; assembly: GCA_002730675.1. GTDB lineage: Bacteria > Pseudomonadota > Alphaproteobacteria > Thalassobaculales > Thalassobaculaceae. The sequence continues at coordinate 40,628 of PCAV01000067.1, forward strand.
GAACTAATCAAAGATCGAAAAAGTCTTCAATTTTTGCTATCGAGCTTTGATCTGGACTCTGAAATTAATAACGCTGGTAAAATTAAAGCTATTCTCAAAAGTGACGTTGATGACCAAAATTCATTTGCAAACCGTCTCAATGACAAAAGGTTCGCGGAATTAGCAAAATTCGTTAATCTAAGCAAACGGGGACTCACTAACCTTAGAACAGCCAGCAGTCAGCAAACTTTAATAGATAAATTCCTTCAAAACACTTTCGAAAAAGATGTAAGTGGCCAAAATCCGGATATTGCAAAAGCATTCCATTTTCTTAGAAATATCAACGATGTGTCCACGACAGCGAGTCTTCTGGGAACACTCCAACTCAGGGAGATTGTGACAACCGCCCTTAGAATTCCGCAAGAAATCGCAAGACAGTCGATCGAAAAACAGATCTCAATGGTTGAGGCAAAGTTTGATGTTGAGAAAGCTGTGATTTCTGAACGTAATACGGGTATCTCAAACCGTCGTCAAGCTGAATATAAAGATGATATTCAAGCAATAGAGATCGCAAAATCACAAGTAACGTCAGCTGAAAGTACGCTCAGTACACTGGAAAAACAACTTAAGCAAGCACGCGAAAGCCTGGACCTTTTGCCTGAAATTATAAGTCCGGAAGGCTTTAATGTTGACCGTATCCCAATTCACCAAACTGCCATCAAACAATTAAGCGAGATCAACGGTGTTACTGCCTCGGCGCAGGCTGCATTATCCGAACTAGATCCGATATTGAGGGGATTAGACGCAGGCATACAAGAATTATTGAATGTGGAAACCCAAGAGCATTTGGATAATATAAAATTGGGGTTCGCCGCAGCGGCAGCAAAAGTACCGGACCTCATTTACCATACCGCCCGTTTTAAGGAACCCGACACGGGTAGTAACATCAACCTGTTTAAGCCAAGTGGAGGCGTTGTTGATGCAGGTTCGCCCAACTCATACACGGCATCACGCATCAATTATGCTTATCAGGACGGAACTCTTGGAGATAATCCAATTACAACTCTAAGCGGCGCCCTCGGGTCCGATCCATATATCGTTCAAAGCGGCGCTCTCGGGACCGACCCGTACACAGTAGAAACTAGCACGCTTGGGACGGACCCATTCACGGTTCAGAGCGACACATTAGGATCAAATCCTTACACAGTGGCTAACGGGACACTGGGGTCAAACCCCTTCACAGTAAAAGGTGGAGCTTTGCATAGCCCTCCATTCAGATATCAATCCGGTGACGTCACGGATGATGGTGCTGGAAACGCTGTGATCCGTATTCGTTCTTTAAATCATGGGCTTGAGGCCGGTGATACAATTTCGATTAGCGGTACGAGTGATTTTTTGGGTGTGGATGTGAATGGTACTTACACGGTTCATTCAGTAAGAGGAATTCATCAATTCAGAATAGCTCTCACTGGAATAGATTTTCCCGATCCTACCGGAACACTCCAATCTGGGGGTGGATCATCCGGAGTATTGAAAACAAACAGGGTGTCAGTAACACACAATGGGCAACCCTTTAGCAATGGTGACACGGTAACCTTCAGTGGGGGCTCATCGGTTGGCGGTGCAAGTCTGAATGGAAGTTTTACTGTTGCCAATGCGACAGCTAACTCATACGAGTTCCTCTTGGGATCTAATGCTATAGCGAATACGACCGGTGGTGGTGGTTCCGTTTCTGTAAATGCCAGTGACCAGGTCACAGTGGCCCACACGGGACATCCCTTTAGCAATGGTGACACGGTAACCTTCAGTGGGGGCTCATCGGTTGGCGGTGCAAGTCTGAATGGAAGTTTCACGGTTGCTAATGCAACGGCAAATTCCTACACGGTACCGTCGACTTCCCAAG
>PCAV01000068.1 GCA_002730675.1 Rhodospirillaceae bacterium
AGAGCGAGAGCTAATCATTATTTACCGAAACAAACAACAAATAAGAGCAGCGAAAAACATTTTCAGGAATTAGTTAAAATACTTATTCGTGTAGGTGGCTTTGTTATTCGAAAAGGAAATCGTTTATAAACTTGCTGCCCGAAAAGTCGTAGATGACGACCCAGAAGGCGGAATACTTTGCCCTTTTGCCTCTGGCGTCTTGTAATTACGAGGTAAAATTGTCTCACCACTAAGATCCAGATCAAATATCGAGGCCATTGAAGAAGGCTATATTTTAGAAATAATTACAGATCGGCCAGCTGCACTCCATTTCCATAGTTTAACTCATTATTCTTGGCAATATCGGGGCATGTGGACTGACCTCTAAGTCTAAATTCATCCAAAACCCGCCAAAACGTTGGAGTACAAGATAGGAAATTGGTTTCAATATAAAGTGGACTTGGAAGCATTCACGCAAGAGCCTAGCTTTAAAGTGAAAGGCGGCGAATTTCGGTTTTTGTTCCCATTCCGAGGGGGACCGGCGACCTTTTTCAAAATGGAATTCGGTAAATTTTTAACCGATAAAACGCAAAGTGATGCAATTTCCAACCAAACAAATCTTAAAAGTCTCCCCTGCCGTTTCAAACCAATATAAAAATTCACATTTTAATTGGTGATCCAATTAGGAAGTACTGTTAATCTAGGAAACTAAGCGTTGTTCACCTTGAAAGAAGATTGACATAAAAATGGCTATTCTATCTAGCGCTTCTTCTAACGTCATAGATTGCGATATTCACCCAACAGTCCCTAGCATCGACGCATTGTTGCCATACATGAACGAACACTGGCAAGATACGATCGTTCAACGGGGCGTTCACGAACTTGAGACGATATCTTACCCCAAAAATGCTCCTCTAACTGTTAGACCGGATTGGCGACCGAAAAAAGGGGTACCTGCCGCAAATGTAGACTTAATTAGAAAGCAAGCATTAGATCCCTTTGGAACAAGTATAGCTATCCTTAATTGCTTATATGGCGTGCAACTTCTAATGAGTGAAGATATGGCTTCTTCTTTTGCTTCGGCTGTTAATGATTGGATTACAGCTGAATTCCTTGATAAAGAACCAAGACTACGCGCATCGATTGTTATCCCGACCCAAAGCCCGGAGATGGCTGTTAATGAAATAGAACGCTTAGCTAATGATGAGCGATTCGTTTCCGTTTTAATGCTAGTGATGGACGAAAACCCTCTTGGAAGGCGGCTCTATTGGCCAATATACGCAGCGGCAGAGCGACATAGTTTACCAATTTGTGTGCATGCTGGAAGTACTTACAAACACCCTGTAACATCTGTTGGCTGGCCCTCTTACTATACAGAAGATTATGCATCTAATGCCGCGGCTTTTCACAACATGGTAACCAGTTTCATTTGTGAGGGTGTTTTTGCAAAGTTCACAGACCTCAAAATTGTCTTGGCTGAATCTGGATTTACCTGGTTTCCCGCACATCTCTGGCGTTTAACTAAGTTCTGGCGCGGCCTTCGGGCAGAGATACCTTGGGTTGATCGCCCACCTATCGAGATTGCCCGCGAACACTTCAGACTGACGCTTCAACCAATAGATGCTCCGCCAACTACTGAGCAATTCGAGCAACTAATGAATCATATGGGTTCCGACGAAATGTTACTTTATTCTACTGACTACCCTCACTGGCAATTTGATGAGACTAATGTGATACCTGAGGGGATTCCCAAGGATCTTGCAATAAAAATCATGGAACAAAATCCAAAAAATACGTATCCTAGGCTATCGGCACCGCTCAATAATGGGATTGACCAATGAATATTGACATTTTAAGCCATGAAAAAAATCTATTGAAATCTCGTGCGCGCATTGCTGTAGCTGACTGCGATATACATCCCAGTCCAAAATCTGTTGAAATTGAGATTTTTCCGTTTCTTTCAAAACGCTGGCAAGAGTATATGAAAACGTACGGGGTTATCTACAGGCAGGGTTTCCCAACTGGGCCTGCATTTCCCAAAGGGCAACCAAATGCGGCGAGAAGGGACTCTTATCCAACCTCAGGGGGTAAACCGGGAAGCGACCTCGCGTTCATGCAAAGCCAACATTTAGGCCCCAACAATATCCAACTGGGTGTCTTAAACCCGTTGCAATGCGCACAAGGCGTTCAAAATCAGGACTTCTCAGCCGCATATTGCAATGCTGTCAACCAGTGGCAGATTGAACAGTGGACGTCGAAAGATCATAGACTTAAGGCATCCTTGATGGTGCCATATGAAGACCCGCTTGCCTCAGTTAAAGAGATTGAGAAATGGGCGGGGAACGAACATTTTATTCAAGTCCTTCTCCTAAGCCGGACAGCCGAACCACTTGGACAACGAAAATACTGGCCAATTTATGATGCTGCGTGCAAAGCGGGCCTGCCAGTTGCCATTCATGCCTTTGGATATGGTGGAGCACCTGTGACAGGAGGTGGATGGCCGTCTTTCTACATCGAAGAAATGGTTGGGCATGCACAGAATACGCAGTCTCTTCTTACGAGCATGGTTATAGAAGGCGTGTTTGAAAAATTTCCAACCTTACGATTAATCCTTGTTGAAGCAGGTTTCGCTTGGCTGCCCGCATTATCATGGCGCTTAGACAAACTCTGGGATAGAATGAGAGATGAGATCCCGCAGGTTTCTCGACCACCTTCCCAGCTTATCCGTGAGCATGTTTGGTTGACAACACAACCCATGGAAGAACCGGAGGTATCAAATCAGCTCCTTGATACAATTGAGTGGATAGGATGGGAAAATCTACTCTTTGCAACCGATTATCCGCACTGGGACTACGATGACCCAAGTAGAGCAATGCCCATCAAAATTGACAAACACCAAAAAGAGAGTTTTTTCCTTAATAACGCTCTAAAGCTCTACGGGTTAGAGCAGTAAAGAAAGAGCTATGCCGAAATACATTATAGGTAAAGTCGACCAAATTCCACCAGGAGACCGCAAATTAGTAGAAATCAGGGGAAGACAAATAGCAATTTTTAATCTCAGCGGCGACTTTTTTGGGATACTAGACCGTTGCCCACATCAAGGTGCAAGCCTTTGCAAAGGACGGATAGTTGGCTTAGTTGAAAGCGAGGAACCTGGACAATACACGTTTTCCAGACAAAATGAAATCATCCGATGTCCCTGGCATGGCTGGGAGTTTGATATACGAACGGGAAGATCTCGGTGTGAACCAAATAAGATTAGGGCCACGCAGTATCCGGTTACAGTTAACGATAAGGATCAATTAACTGATGGGGAGTATATAACCGAAACCTTTGATGTCGACGTAGCAGGACAATATTTAGTTATCACAGTATAAGTCACACCAACAGAGCAGATATGTCGGACCTGGGCTTTGGGTTAAAAGCATTGTCAAAGTAATTAAGTTTAACTCGAGAGTAAAAGAGTACAAAAATGAGCTGGTATATTCATCACGTAAATTTACAGGCACATGACGTAGTTCAAACAGCTAGTTTTTTTAGAGACATTATTGGTCTAGAAGAGGGGCGGTGGTCCTACCCTGAAAGCATTGGGAAAATAGGCCACAGCGACGATACACTTGCTTACTTCGGAACCGAGAATCAAGGCCTCCATATTGTAAAAGCGATAACGAGCTTTGCTCATGACAATAATCTTGTACATAACCCCACTATCGGTGGGCACTTTGCGGTGTGTGTCCCAGACATTCAAATTGTAAAAAAGCGCTTGGAGGACGCCGGTGTGGTCGTCTCAGATGCTGGTGTATATGCAATGAAAGATATTCATCAAATTTACTGCTACGATCCATCGATGAACGTGGTCGAAATAAACCAAAGAGTAGACAATAAGCATGTAGATATCAAGCAGGATCATCCTATTCGTATAGAACCAGGTGATTGGTATATTCACCATATTAATAGGCAAGTGCATGATATGCCCGCAACGGCCGTATTCTATGAAGACTTAATAGGCATGAAACGTGATGTGTTTCATGTTCCCGATGAGGAAACAGTCGGTGATTTTGATAGGTCACAAGATTCCCTCGTGGTATTTGGACCCGAAAATCGTGGAATCCATCTCGTGCGAGGAATGCCAACATTCCATACTGATAATAATTTAATGCATAATCCAACTTTTGGTGGACACGTTGCTCTTACGGTACCTGATGTGAAATCCGTGATGCGACGAATGGATAATGTAAACCATCTGTATTCCGATGCTGGAACCTATGCAATGGCGGGCATGCACCAAGTATATACTTTCGATCCTTCCATGAACTTCATTGAAATTAATCAGCCAGTAAAATAAAAACACCTCCTATCAAAAAGAATTTTGAACAACCAAGCGTTCGCGTTATTTTTGCTGAAGTTATTGCTCAAAATATATGATAGCAGTTGTCGAGTTAGGTTTTGGCCTAAATGTATTATTTAGAGGACAATTAGTGAGATGGCTTTACAGACGCTTCAAAACAACTTTGCAAAACGAGGAACCGTTAAAGAGGTCGAAGAAGGTTTAGTACTAATGCCCAAGTTTGGTGAAGACGATCTTATTCCGTGTATTGCCACAGACGTCGAAACCGGAGTTATTCTCATGTTCGCATATATGAACTCTGAGGCGTTAACCAAAACTATCCAAACCCGCGAAGCACACTATTGGAGTAGAAGTAGATCCGAACTTTGGAAGAAAGGCGAAACTAGCGGACACATCCAAAAAATTGTTGATATCCGAGTTGATTGTGATCAAGACGCGATCTGTTTGATTGTTGAGCAGAAAGGCGCAACTTGTCATGTTGGCTATTATTCCTGCTTCCATAGATCCGTGGAGCTTGGCGCATCACTTGATATGAGAAAGATAAGGTTGGTCAAAAATGAAAACAACAAAAAGTATGATCCTAGTTTAGTCTATGGCGCAAAGGATAAATAACGAACTATCACCGAGTCCTTTAACCCACTTTTTTCAATGCTAGGAGCCTTACTTCAAAGCGCGGCTGGCTTCTAACACCTCTTCTACATGACCATTAACCTTAACCTTGCGCCAGATGCCCTGAATAACACCAGATGCGTCTATCAAGAAAGTCGCACGCTCTATACCCATATATTTTTTCCCATACATAGATTTCTCCACCCATGTGCCGTAAGCCTCACAAAGAGAGCCATCTTCGTCCGAAGCTAGATGGAAAGGTAGTTCGTATTTAGCTTTAAACTTGTCGTGTTTTGCTACTGTATCCTTAGAAACGCCGACAATTGTGGCATTCAATTCTGAGAAATCTGGAAAGGCATCCCGAAACCCGCAAGCCTCCTTGGTGCATCCCGGCGTATCATCCTTTGGATAAAAATAGATTACTAACGGTGACCCTTTAGCTTCATCAAGAGAAAACTTTCCACTTCCGTCTGTATTTACTTCAAAGCTGGGCGCCACATCTCCAATTGATAGTGCCATAGATAAGTACCTCCATCATTAGTAGTGATTGATGCCCTAAGCTTTAACATCCCCCACTTTAATGGTAGATAATAAACATTATTCTGCGTCAAAAAATTCACTATGTGGTAAATCACTTCTAGTATTAAGTCGAGGTTAACTTTATATGACCAAGATAGGAAAAATCCTACTTGAGACTTTTGGGGCTATTGTCGTTGGCCTAATCGTACTGCTGCTCGTACTTGCTTGGCGCTTATCTGAAGGCCCGGTATCATTAAGCTTCGCTGAAAATATATTTGCCGATTATTACCAAACAAAACATAAACAATTTCAAATCTCTTTAGACGAGCCAGCTTTAAAATGGGATGGTCGAAATCAAACACTTTCGATTACTTTTGAGGACGTACTCTTTTCAACCAACGACGGAAGTATAGTTTTAAATGCTCCTGCGGGAAGAATAGGGTTATCTCTAGGCGGTTTACTTGAAGACGATATAAATACCGCTGAGCTTAGTTTAGGGTCAGCCAATATCCGGCTAAATGATCTTGGAAACAATAATCTCGAGGATAAAATCTTCTCTTCCTTATCAAGGACGACGCCCGCGCCCGAAAATTTAATTGAATCGACCACAGCATTAATCCTCTCAAATCTAAGTAAAATCACTTTAGAAAACTCAACTTTAACAATTATTAAAAGACAGACTGCAGCTCCGATTATCGTAAAGGGTGTAAATGGTATCTTTAGTAAAAAGGAGGTGTGGGTAGCAACAGTTGAGGGGATTGCTCCACCAGATATTGGTAGTAGTATTTTTGTCATTAAGGCAGAGCTTGATACAAAAACATTAGACCTTAAGGCCGCGGCACGTCTGCACGACATTCCAATTAAAATGGTATCTCGTCATATACCTTCCTTTCCTGAGGACGCATCAATAGATGCACCTTTGAATCTAAAATACAACATAAAGATGAACTTAGTCACGAAGGTCAAAACGGTTGATGGTGAAATCGAAGCCGCCAACGGGAAATTGTCACTTCCAGAACTTTCCTACAATCCAATCCCCTTTAGACGAATTCACGCTAGTGCAAAAATAGATAATTTATTTTCTTTCCCGACCTTCGGAACATTCAGTATAGAAAGCGATAATTTTACTGTTTCATCCAACTTTCTGTTCGATAAGAAAACACGACAGCAACGGTTTAGTTGGACTATCTATTCAGAAGAAATCGAGGTTAAAAGGCTTAAGCAGTATCTTTCACTTACCGGGCTCCGTGGAAGCAATCTTGAATTTGTCTCCGGAATTCAAAGTGGGATTCTAAACGACATCAGCATGGAAATCACTTCGGCATCAGATTTCAATAATTTTCATACTACAAATTTCGAAGTGGTAAGTGGCAAAGCAAAGTTTAAAAATGTAAAATATAAAACCCAGTATTTAAGACATGTCCTGTCGGGGCTTTTCGGCGAAATTTCAATTGGAAAAGAGCAAATTCTGGTAAACGCGTATGATGCGAAATATCAGAATCTTTCGCTAACCAATTCAAGTATAAAAGTCGATTTAAATAACGGCAAACCAAGCAAACCAACATTCACGTTAACTGGTTATGGGAATTTAGAATCGATTATAACATTCATGCGTGAAGAGCCTTTGGGATTGGAAAAAAATATTAGTTCCATTCCTGAAAATACTTCTGGTAATGCAAATTTTGAAGTAAGCCTGAAACATCAATTTCGACAAAAGAGGGAAGCAGCTGGTTACACCTATTCTGCGAAAGTTGAGCTAACGGATGTAATAATCTCAAATTTTTTACTCAAGGAAGATTTATCTGACGGAAAAATAACGTTGAGTATCGCTCCCGAAAAAACAGAAATAAGCGGAATTGGTATGTATAATGGAGCGCGTGTTTCTTTCTCCCAGATAAAGCCGTTATCCGCAAACCCGTCTTTCACTTATAAGCAGCGATTATCTCTTATCAGTGCGGGGGAAAAACTGTCAGCGCTCCACAGTTCCATGCCATTTAGTGCCACTGGGCCTATCCCTGTAGAGCTCCAAGTAATCAAATCTTCTAAGGGAGTTTCCAAAATCTCTGGAATTTTGGACTTGCAAGACACAAAGCTTTCGATACCAAGACTTAACTGGACAAAACCTTCGGGGGCCGCAGGTCGAGTCAAATTTAATGCTCTACTAGAGAATAATGTTTTAAAAAATCTTACTAATTTTAATCTCGTATCTGCAGATTTGAGCCTAGATGTGGACATGTCCTTTTTTCCCGGAAATGGCAAGCTATCGAGTGCAACGATACATAACTTCCAAATTGGGCTGACTAAAATGCGCGGATCAGTCAAGCTTGGAGAAAACGGAATTTACCATGCCAAGTTTTTTGGGCCACATCTCAATATAAATCAGATTATGACGGATACATTGCATTCAAACGAATTACAAAAGCCATATTTTATAGAAGCAAATTTTGATGATGTTTTCCTGTGGGATCTACCCCCTATTAAAGAAACTGCGCTTACTATTAANAACTTTGGCCAATATAAATTCAATATGAAGTTAAGCGGCAATGTCGGTAATAAGCCCTTAAATATTACTTCATGGCTCAACGATGAGATCCGCGAATTTAGACTATCTGCACGAGATGCTGGACAAATACTTAAAGGCTTTGAGATAACCGACTCTATATCTGATGGNCTTTTAAAAATTGANGGCAAGATTACGGGTGCTGGTCTTAAAGAAGTCACCAANACTAACATTTTAATTGAAAATTTTGGTGTCAAAGACGCACCTCTCTTCACACAAATATTAAATGCAACGTCGCTTGTTGGACTNGTCAATACCCTTAGGGGAAAAGGTATACGTTTCCAGACTTTGCGGGCAAATGTGGCCTTTACCCCAAATAAAATTGAAATTAAGGACTCATTCGCCTCTGGTACTTCGCTAGGCGTTTCAACCGAAGGAGCTATTGATAGAAATTCTGATCAAATCAGTATCAAAGGAATGATCGTTCCAGCATACATATTAAATCGTATTATAGATCAAATTCCCGTTGTCGGGAGAATATTAACCGGTGGTGAGAAAGAGGGGCTGTTGGCCGCGGAGTATTTAATCAGTGGCACGAGAGATGAGCCGGTAGTGTCCGTTAACCCACTGACAGCTTTCACGCCTGGTTTTTTAAGAGCTTTTGTTAAGGCAACACGCAAACCACTTGAATAAAAAAGTAACCGACTAATTACTGTAGCTTTACTAATGCGTGGCGTTTTTTCCCTGCAGATAATTTTATCATTCCGTTAATAGAAATATCCGCAATATTTAGCTGTTTTTCAGGATCNTTGATAACNGTATCATTTACTNTNACNCCCCCGTTTGCGATCAAGCGCCGGCCTTCACCATTAGATTGGATCAGCGCCAATTTTCGCATTGCTTCAATCACCCAGACACCATNTTCTANATCATTTTTATTGATAATNATAAATGGCAGATCTTGTCCTATAGANCCCTCTTCAAAAGTCTTCCGCGCTGACTCGGCNACCGANTTTGCTACATCTCTACCATGGCAAAGTTGAGTAACTTCATGCGCTAGTATTTTCTTAGCCTCATTCAGTTCATTACCTTTTAATGCACTTAATCTAGCAATTTCATCCAAAGGAAGCTCCGTGAAGAGCTTCAAAAATCGATTCACATCTTCATCTTCGGTATTCCGCCAATACTGCCAGAAGTCATAGGGGCTTAATCTGTCGGAATTTAACCATATAGCCCCTTGCGCTGATTTTCCCATTTTTGCACCGGAAGCAGTTGTTACTAAGGGTGTTGTGAGNCCAAAAACAGATTTTTGATCTATTCTCCGAGCTAACTCCACGCCGTTTACAATATTGCCCCATTGATCTGATCCACCCATTTGTAAGGAGCAATCGAATCGACGNNTCAGCTCNAGGAAATCGTATGCTTGAAGGATCATATAATTGAACTCTAAAAACGATAAAGGCTGTTCTCTATCTAAACGAAGNTTAACGCTATCAAAGGAAAGCATACGATTTACCGAAAAGTGCCTACCGTANTCCCTCAGAAATTNTACATACTCCAACCCAGACAACCACTCATCGTTATCGCACATAATTGCATCAGATGGCCCCTCTCCAAAGGTTAGGTATTTTTCAAAAACAGCCTTAATACCTTTTTTATTTTTCTCGATCTCATTATCACTTAATAACCGGCGCGCGTCATCTTTTCCCGATGGGTCTCCTACTTTCGTTGTCCCGCCTCCCATCAAAACAATAGGACGATGGCCGCATTTTTGAAAATATCTGAGCATCATTATTTGAACTAAACTGCCCACATGCAGACTGTCCGCTGTACAATCGAAGCCTATATACGCGACCATATTTTTCTCAGACAAAAGTGTGTCTAGACTTGTCCAATCAGTTNCCTGATGGATNAAGTTCCTNTCACTCATGACCCTCAAAAAGGAAGACCTGTACTCGGACATNTAAAAAAGGCCTTAATATAANNTTAACNTTATATNAAGGGATGTAGCATAACGTTTAAACTCACTCAACATCGCTATNATATAAAGACAGGCAGGATCATTGACGTATATGTTTTTAATGATTACCAAAAAATATGAGCAGAAAAATTTGGAACTCTATCGGGTTAATGAGCGGCACTTCTATGGATGGCATAGACGCGGCCCTTATAAAGACAGACGGATATCAGATATTTGAAGAAGGACCTTTTGTCACGGTGCCTTACAAAACGGCTCTCAGAAAACGTTTGGAAAATTTGATCGCAGGAAAAGGCGATTTGAATACGGTGGAAGATCAGCTCACACTGGAACATGCAAAAGCTGTTTCTGCACTGATTAAAAATTTTAATGTCGCGATTTCAGAAGTTGACTTGATAGGCTTTCATGGACATACCATCTCTCACAATCCTGACGAACAGCATACGTTACAAATTGGAAACGGAAAACTATTGGCTGCCACCACTGGGATTGATGTTGTCAATGACCTTAGGTCATCTGATGTAAAGGCCGGGGGTCAGGGTGCCCCCCTTGCACCAATCTATCATAAGGCCTTAATGAAATCACAAGATCTACCCGCGATCATTCTTAATATAGGTGGCGTTGCCAACATCACGTGGGTTGATACTTTAGATGAAAATCTCATTGGTTTTGATACGGGTCCGGGCAATGCACTAATCGATGATTGGATTAAGAAAAAAACGGGCCGTCATTATGACAATGATGGCTTTCTAGCGTCACAGGGACAGGTACACGAAGATATCTTAAGTGATTTCTTAGAACACCCATACTTTTCCGCCCCAAACCCTAAATCACTAGACAGAAATTTTTTCAAAAATTTAACGGAAACGGCAATTGCTAACTTATCGGTTGAGGATGGAGCCGCTACGCTTTCTGCATTCACTATTAAATCTATAACAAATGCCATCAATAAACTGTCAAAATCTTTTAAAAAATGCATTGTGGCTGGCGGCGGTCGTCATAATGCGTTCCTCATGTC
>PCAV01000069.1 GCA_002730675.1 Rhodospirillaceae bacterium
AGGCGCCAATCATATAAAGAGCGCCATGAGCTAGGTTCACAAAGTCCATAATGCCAAAGACTAGTGTTAGACCTGAGGCTAGCAAAAACAATAGTAAACCTAGCTGAAGACCATTTAAAAGTTGAGTGGTTATCAGCACCCAATCCATACTTTAAATCCTTTTATATTCACATTTAACAAAGCACCTAAGACAAACATTTGGTTGTATATTCCTTAACAGATACGGCGGGATAAGTACCCCGCCGTATCTTAGAACTTTATGAGTGAAATTGGACTACATCGAGCAGTCTTTAGCATACGTGTCTTGATGATTTTTCAGAACAACTTCGCGCACGGAGGTAGTCCAGACACCATCAGAGTCTTTTACAACTTTTCTTGAATAAAAGTTTTGTATTGGAAAATGATTATTACCATATGAAAATTTACCACGGACAGAGGGAAAGTTTGCCTTCTTCATAGCTGCTCTCATGTCATCCATATTTGATAAGTCACCTTTTACCGCTTCAACAGCACTCTTTATTAGGAATATTGTATCATAAGATTGCGCTGCATAAAAAGATGGGTAACGGCCATATTTTTTCTTAAAACCAGAGACAAAAATTTTGTTCTGTGGTGTATCCAAATCTGGTGCCCAAAATTGTGTCATCACTGATCCCATAACGCCGTTCATGTTGGCTTTCTGAAGTTTTGGCAAGGCAATCGAGTCGACGGTGAAGACAGAGTAAAGTGGAATCTTTCCTTGGAGGCCAGCCTGAGCATATTGCTTTATAAATGCGCCACCTGCTTTACCAGGATAAAAAACAAATATACCTTCTGCTCCAGACGCTTTTGCTTTCGCCAATTCAGCAGAGAAGTCAAGCTGCGCATCCTTACCCCACTTTGTTAGGTCTTTTCCAACAATCTTTCCTTTGAATGTTCTGGTTACACCAGCAACCATATTTTTCCCGGCGGCATAGTTGGGGGCCATCACATAGAGTGATTTTACGTTATTTAAATTGAGCACTGCTCCCATCGCCATAGGTGTTTGATCATTTTGCCAAGATGTTGAGAAAAAGTTCTTATGGCATAATTTTCCCGCCATTTGTGAGGGGCCAGCATTTGAGCTTATTAGGAATTTTCCTGCTCCTAAAGCTGATTTCTGCGAAGCAAGAAGAACATGCGACCAAATAAAACCAGTCACGAACTGCACTTTGTCTTGCTTGACTAACTTATCTGTTTTCTGTTTGCCGACGGCTGGCTTGAAGCCGTCATCTTCAACTATTAATTCGACATCTAACCCGGCCATTTTCCCGCCTATGTCTTCCATGGCTAGATTCACTGCATCGACCATATCTTTACCAATGACTCCGGCGGGGGTTGTGATGGTAGTAACAAAGCCAATTTTAACTTTTTCAGCTGCCATTGCGGATCCGATAGCCATTAGCCCTGCGGATGCGAGAAGTAAAAACTTTTTGAACATACTAAAAATCCTCCCATTTTCATTTGGCATGATGCCGAAAATTGATGGAAATTCAACAATATTGATAAAATTTTTCGAAAGTATCGTGATATAATCCTCTTAGGAACTTATTTTCATCTGCAAGAGATACACTAGACTTGCTTTTAAGTTCGGCGCTGTCGATTAATACACAGGGTAAGCGATAAGGTTTTAATTAAAAAACCTTTTGATGTCAGGCTGCAAATAGGTCGTTTGAGTGTGTAAATGAAAAGTAATAAAAAGAGACAAAAGAGGCAAACCGTTTCGACCACAAGATCGCGAAAGCCTGCTAGGAAATCACGCTCGATGTTAAAGAGAGGAGGCTTCTTCGGCTCTTTTGTCTCAATCACTGCTCTGTGCTCTATTTGGGGTCTGGCTATTCTCCTTGCCATAGGAGTATATCAAGCAACTCAACTTCCGGACTTGTCAGATTTAGAATTTAAAAAACGTGATATTGCCGTTAGTTTAGTGGATAGAAGAGGGCAGAAATTTGCGACTTACGGAGACTTTTATTTAGAACCTGTAACATTTAATGAAATTCCAGCATTCCTAATAGAGGCATTAGTTGCCACCGAAGACCGTAGGTTTTTTCAACATTGGGGAATTGATCCATTTTCAATAGTCCGAGCCGCGGTAGTAAATTTAAAGAAAGGAAAAATAAAACAAGGTGGAAGTACTCTGACCCAGCAATTAGCTAAAAATTTATTCCTAGTTTTTGAAAGAAGTGTTGAAAGGAAAGTCCAGGAGTTATTGCTTGCATTCTGGTTAGAAATGTCTTTTACAAAAGAACAAATACTGACTCTATACTTAAATAGGGTTTACTTTGGCTCGGGTGTTTTTGGNTTGCGTGCTGCTGCTGANTATTACTTTGGCAAATCTGTCTCAGACCTTCGACTANACGAAGCAGCAATGCTTATAGGAGTTTTAAAAGCTCCATCAAAGTATAATCCGAGAACTAATTTGTCTTTGGCAAAAAAGCGGGCAACTCAGGTTCTCAATAATATGATTAATGCAGGTTTCTTGGAAAAAAATATTCCAAGAAAACTTGCAAAATACAGGATTAAAATAAAATCCCAATTAAGTTCACAAAAGGGAACATGGTATTTTGCAGACTGGATCAGAGAACGGGCTGAAGCATATGCGAACAATGTTTATNTAAATAAAAGAGTATTTACTACTCTAGATCCAAATCTTCAGGAGAAAGCCGAGGCAGCTCTAGCCAATCAACTAAATCGGGTCAATTCAAATAAACAATTAGAAGGGTCAGTCGTGGTCCTAGACGCGACAGGTAAGGTTTTAGCCATGGTTGGTGGACGGAACTACTTTAAAAGCAAATTTAATAGAGCCACGCAGTCAAGGAGGCAGCCTGGTTCAGTTTTTAAGCCCGTAGTTTTTCTAGCGGCTCTATCAACGGGCTTGAGCCCAGAAACTGTAATATCCGATCAACCTTTGGAAATAGGCAGTTGGCGTCCTAAAAACTTTGATGGTGTCTATAGAACACGAGTATCCCTTCGACAGGCATTGCAAATGTCATATAATGTAGCGACCGTAAGGCTTTCAGAAAGAATCGGACGCGATTTAACAATTAAAATGGCATATCGTTTGGGGATTAATGCGAAACTTGACGACAAACCTAGTTTGGCGCTGGGGAGTAATGGCGTATCCTTGATTAACATGACCGCTGCATATGTAGCTATATCGAATGGGGGTTTCCCAGTCGAACCGTACGGCATTAGCAATATAGTAACCGAAAAAGGAGAGTTAATTTATACAAGGCGGGAGCAAGCAGCCACCCCGATAGCATCATCCAAGGTAATAGAGGATATGAACCTGATGTTAGAAGATGTTATTGCCACGGGGACAGGCAAAAAAGCAAATATTGGTAGAACAGCTGCCGGTAAAACTGGCACCAGTCAAGATTACAGAGACGCCTGGTTTATCGGATATTCCGAAGGCTTGACAGTAGGTGTCTGGGTTGGTCGAGATGATAATCAGCCAATGCGCAAGATTACTGGTGGGAGCATTCCTGCAAAAATATGGGCCGAGTTTATGGTAAATGTTCTTTGATGTTTGTCGTTGATTAAACTTTTTAGCGTTTGGACTTATCGTAAAGTAGGCAGGGAGCGGTAAGAGTGGAGTTCGTATAAGAATGCTGAAAAATCAATAGCGAAGATTAGGATCTACCTCTTTTTCCAAGTAGCTAAATCGGCTTACCACTCTTTCATAAACATTTTTTTTAAATTCTATGATCATTGTTATCGTGGACCTCAAAGAGGTCCATTTCCAGTCATCAAATTCGGCACTCCACCCTCCCAAATCGATTTCGTCTTCTTTTCCACAGAAACGCATAGCGAACCAAATTTGTTTTTGTCCACGATAGTTCCCAGCAAATGATTGTGTCGATGTGGTAGGAGGGTAGTCGTAATAAAGCCATTCCTTCGTCCTATCAACAATTCTCACAGTTTTTATATTTGTTTCTTCCTCTAATTCTCTAAGTGCCGCCGCTTCTGGCTCCTCGCCACTGTTGATGCCTCCCTGAGGAAATTGCCAAGATTGTCTACCAACATCATTTCTTCGCCCAATAAATACCTGATTATTTTTGTTAAAAAGTACAATACCAACACAGGGGCGGTAAGGAAGATTGGTAAATTTCTTATTAATCATCTTTGACTTTGCTTATCCACTATTGCAGTGATTGGGGCTAGCGCAATCTGTTTCGATTTTAATCTCTCTGTCCATTGACTCAGAATCTCTATCGTTATTGGAAATGGTTGAGCAATACCAACTGCAAATCTTCTTTTAAGAGCTATTCTTTCGAGTTCATCAAGTTTATTTTTGATTTTCTCTTGGGATGGTTCCCTATCCACGAAGACATTATTGAAAGCTTTAGGTAGTTGAATAGATGAGGCCAACTCTGGGCCAAGGCTTCTAGAAGTTGATCTACTATCTACGTAAATTAGCCCACGCTGCTTGATGCTTTTTAAAACCGGAAGAAAGGTTTCGGAATGTAACATAAACTTTGTTCCTAGTGTCCCTAATAAACCAACATATCCACCTGCTTGCTTCATTATATGTTCTAGCCGATTAAGGTTCTCAACTTCGTTTGATGAAGTTAGCAGAGTAGCTCTACCAGGATCATTTTTAGGAAACCCAATTGGTTCCATTGGGATATCTAATAGTATTTCGTGGCCTTTTTGTCGCGCTTCCCTTACCCAGGTTTTTAATCTTGGTGCTACATGGGAGAAAGATAAAGTTATATCTTCTGGTAATAGCTCTAATGCTGCTTTTGTGTAAGTCTCTGATAATCCAAGATTACTAATAATTAGGGCAATACGAGGTTTTCTATCAGCTCTTTTAAATCCTCGAGAGTATTCTAACCAAGGTTGCCGTCCATCTGCAGCAATTACGGGTAGTGGACCAGTTTCCGTCTCTTCCGTGATATGGGGAAATATTATCCCAACAAGAGCATCATCATTTTTTAATACGTTTTTAGTTTCCTTTGATAGATTTGTAGTGGCGGTTTCAGCGTCATCCTCGGTTGCTTGATCGCCTAATTGTCCTTTATCGCGGCTAGAGTTCTTAGGTGCTGTTTCTCCATCTGCCAATACGTCTACTGTTACAGCTGGTGTAATATCTATTCGTTCCTCTATCGTTCTTTCGGCGCTCACCATTACCCAACCAACTATCAATCCAGCACCTCCAAGAAATATCACCAGGAAGGTCCCATAAATAAACCAAGCAAATTGATTTAATTTGGACCGAGATATNTCGTCTGTATGATCTTGTTGGATGACGTCTTCGCTCAAGACGTCATCGCCANCTTGNAAAGTTGATTTTTCTTNATTATTACGATTTAGTCTTAANACNTNNTTAAGACGTTTTATTAAAGAANTAAGTTTCAATTTACTATTCGTTTTTCAAGTAGTGATAGGCCGCGGAGAAGGTCGACTGCTCTAGCAAGTTGGTAGTCTGTATTTGCTAGCTCTTTTGCTGTTGGCCTTCTACTCTTTGACGTATCTGCTTCATCGCTTTGCGTTTCTTTATCGGTGTTTTCNAGGGCTCCACGCAAATCAGCTTCNCGCCGNTGNTTGGTGNNNATGTNTNTTTCAATTTTTGCNGCANTNACAACAATATCNGGNGAAATNCCNGTTTTNTGTATAGATTTNCCCGATGGTGTGTAATAACGCGCCGTTGTNAGNCGCATCGCTATATCTTTNGANAGTGGCACAATTGTCTGCACAGAACCTTTTCCGAAAGATTGTGTCCCAAGAATAATAGCTCTTTTATGATCTTGAAGAGCGCCTGCAACAATTTCTGAAGCGGAAGCAGACCCGTTGTTAATTAATACAATTAATTTTGAACCTTCAGTGAGGTCCCCTGATTTTGCATGAACGCGTGATGTATTCTCTGGTTCGCGCCCTCGGGTGGATACAATTTCTCCTTGGTTAAGAAATATATCACTCACAGAGATCGCTTGATTGAGAAGTCCGCCTGGATTATTTCTCAAATCCAATATAAACCCGGCAAGTGAAGGTCCAATTTGTTTTTTTAGCTCTAAAATAGCCCTGTTTAGGCCAGGAGTGGTTTGTTGGTTGAATGTTGTTATTCGAATGTAACCAATGTCATCAATAGCTTCAAAACGCACTGATCTAATTTTAATTACTGCTCTTCTTATTTTAACTTTAAACGGATCTACATTCTTGCGCCGGATACTCAGGATGATCTCTTCATCGACAGGGCCACGCATTTTTCCAACAGCTTGCCTTAAAGTAAGTCCAAGTATCGAAACACCATCCAAATGGGTTATGAGATCTCCAGGTTCAAGTCCAGCTCGTGATCCAGGTGTATCATCTATTGGAGAGACCACTTTAACTAAACCATTTTCCATTGTGACCTCTATCCCAATACCTCCAAATTCTCCTTTTGTTTGAACTCTCATTTCACCAAAGCTTTTTTTATCCAAAAAGCTGGAATGTGGATCAAGTGAGGTAAGCATCCCGTTGATAGCAGCTTCAATGAGCTTTTTGTCACTTACCTTGTCTACATACTCTGACTTTACCCGTTCAAAAACATCCCCAAATAAGTTTAGCTGCCGATATGTTTCGCTTGCATTAAGTGAAAGTGGTATTAGCGATATAAGAGCGCTGAAAATAATTAATCGAGTTGTCATCCTGTTAATTAGTTTAAGGTTCAGTTTGTTATAACAAGTAGAATTATGCATTTGGTTACGTCGCGTTTCTTTTTGGTGATAGCCAAGTTAGTGGGTTTACGGGTTTCCCATTTCGTCGCAGTTCAATATATAGTGCAGGTCTAGTATGGTTTTTAGAAGGTTCAAATTTTTTCATAACACCAACAAGTTCCCCTTTTAGAAGGTTTTGTCCAATATTTACATCAATTCTTTCCAGTCCTACCATCAACGTGTTGAAGCTATCTCCATGATCGATTATTAAGACTGGCCCAAAATTTCGAAAATTACTAGCATATAGAACTTTCCCGTCAAATGATGAAAACACTCGAGCTCCAGATGGGGTAACAATCTTGATGCCCTTATTTTTTAAACCTATTTTGTCAAGTTCACCAAAAGCCTTGGTTATTTTTCCTCNTACGGGCAGTTCTAATCTTAACTTATTTTTAGCGAAAGAACTATAGGTTGGAAAATTAGTGTCCCCCAAAGGAACTTCAATTTCTGACAGGGCTCCATTTTTTTCAAAAAACCGCCTTTTTGGCTTAGAATTAATAGGTGTTTCATTTTTTTGTGTTAGTATCAAACTTAAAATATCTATAGAGCGTTTTCTTTCGATGTTTTGATCTTTAAGCATTCTGTAAATTTCCTCGAAAGTATTTGGGTTGCCAAGGGTTTTTGAAGTTACCCGATTTATGCTTTTGTCAATTAACGCATCGATTTCTCCATGCAGCAAAATGAGTTTTTTATTAGCGTTCTCTATTTTCTGCGACTCTATAGAAATAAGAGTTTTCAATTCTGAAAATTTATCATTATTTGATTGTAAGTGACGGATTTCGTCGTTTAGTTGCTGCGAAAATAACTTTATAAGAGTCTGCGTTCTCGTAATTGATAAAGGAAGGAAAGTTGAAGAAATAGGCGATGGTTTTGGATAGCGCGAAAGACTTATCAGTGCCATTAACAGTTGGCGTTTTTTTTGCTTTTGGGCCTTTAGTTTTAAGCCTATTTCCGTCAACCGGTCACTCAGCATAGTAACTTTGCGATTTGCGCGTAAAATGATAGTTTTATAACGTTCTTCAGTTTTTTTGGTTTTAACTAACTCTTGCTTGAGTGAGAGAAATTTTTCAATATTATCTTTTTTTGACCCGATGGCTGAGTGAGGCAAAACCACAGCAAACAATGAAATAGTTAATCCCATCAAAAAAAAGGAATTAGACGTGGGCCTTCCTAGCATAAATTTAGACAACCCTGTTTANCGNNAGCAGTGAAGAACCAGTCATTATTTTGGGTTTTGGGATAGACATTAAGTCTAAAATAGTAGGAGCTACATCGGCAAGTTTTCCTGGTTTTAAATGGGCTACATTGCTCGGAGCATTTATTAAAACTGTTGGAACTAAGTTTGTAGTATGCGCGGTGTGTGGGATACCCCTTCTTTCATCGAACATAACTTCGCAATTCCCGTGGTCTGCCGTAAGTAGCATTGTCCCATCATGATCTAATATAGATTCAACAACTTTCCCAACACATTGGTCTACTGTCTCTACCGCTTTAATTGTAGCTTTAAGGTTTCCAGTGTGTCCGACCATGTCAGGATTTGCATAGTTTACAACTATNAAGCCAAATTCATTCTTTGCGATTGCATTAGTAAGCTCTTGGGTGACNATTTTTGCAGACATTTCNGGTTGNGTGTCGTAGGTCAACACTTTAGGTGATGGTACTAGAATCCTTTCTTCACCTGGAAATCGAACNTCTTGCCCACCATTTAGAAAAAAAGTGACGTGTGGGTATTTCTCTGTTTCCGCTATCCTTAATTGNGTAATTTTCTGTTTTGCTANNGTTTCNCCTAAGGTTTGATTCAAGTGTTGTTTTGGAAATAACGTGTCCAAGAAACTNTCTAGATGATCTGAATAGGAAACAAGGCCAGCTTTCGCCGAAAAATTTGGNAAAGAAGNCCTCGGAAAACTTTTGAATGCCGGATCAACGACAGCTGAAAGTAACTCCCGAGCCCTATCAGCGCGGAAATTTGCGAAAAATAAGGAATCGCCGTCATTTATACCGTTAAAGGTGTCTGTTATGAGTGGCTCGATGAACTCGTCCGTTATGCCTAATTCGTATTGTTTTTTAATCCCCACTCTCAGATCGTTGAGTTTTTCTCCATCGGCATTAACTAACGCGCCATATGATTTTTGAACCCTTTCCCAACGATTNTCTCGATCCATCGCATAGAAACGACCAATTAAACTAGCNAAGGAAATATTACTATCTTTGATAGCCAAAAAGCGTTTAACAAATGTCAGAGCGCTACGCGGTGCGGTGTCGCGACCATCCAGAATACCATGTAGTAAAACAGGAACACCTGCTCTTGATATNATTTTTGCNAGCGCTTCGATGTGGGTCTGGTGGCTGTGTACACCACCTGTTGAAAGTAACCCAACCAAATGACATTTTCCTTTAGCTTTTTTNGTAGCGGAAATAAACTTCTTCAATATTTTATTTTCAGNTAGTTTTTTCGATTGGATTACTTGATTGATCTTCGGAAGGTCTTGGACAATGATACGGCCAGCTCCTATGTTCATATGACCAACCTCTGAGTTGCCCATTTGGCCCTCGGGGAGCCCTACGTATCTGCCCGAAGCCTGCATTAAGCTGTTAGGCCATCGTTTAATTAAGCGATCAAAAACAGGTGTNTTTGCNTGGGTGACGGCGTTATATTTTGTATGTGGCCCTATCCCCCAGCCATCCATTATACAAAGTATAGTTGGTTTCATATTATTAACAATCTCTGACTTAATTAAGTAGTCATTCCCTNTGATACGGNTGATTTTTACNTATTTGCTGAGCTCGATAAAGTTGCTCTGCNATCATACCACGTATCATCAAGTGTGGCCAAGTTACNCGCCCTAAGCTTATCATTAANTTCGGAGAACTTATTGCAGAGAGATCGAGGCCGTGTGACCCGCCAATCAAAAANGAAACATCTTTGGCACCAATATCGATTTGGTTATTAATCCAGTCCGATAATGCTCTGCTTGTAATAAGTTTCCCCGCTTCGTCTAATATGACTATAAGNGAGCCCTTGGGTGCAGAGGATAAAAGCTTTTTCGTCTCGTTAAGGCGTTGTTTTTTCCAGTCGAGTGTTTTTCGAACTTCTAATTCAACTAATTGGATCTCCCATTGAATTCTTGNGGCGTAGAATTCATATAAATCTTTGAATACNCCTCGGCGGTTTTTACCGATNGCCAAAATACTCANTCGCATTCCNTTTACCTANTATTTTATTGGATCATAGTTCTATAGTTGCTGTACTNGCNTCCTCGGTNGAGCCAACTTGCCACATTTTTTCCAGATTATAAAATTCCCTGANTTCAGGNCTAAACAGATGGATNATAATATCACCACCGTCAATNAGCACCCAATCACCTTGGTTTAATCCCTCAATATTTACGTTCACGTTGGANCTTTTCTTNATCGCTGTCACCGTATTTTCGGCGATTGCGCGAATTTGTCTTGAAGAAGTGCCAGATGCAATTAGCATGAAATCAGCCATGCTGGTTTTCCCTTCTAGATCTATTTTTATTATATCTTGTGCNTTAAANTCTTNAAGAGATGAGATCACCACNTTTAAAAGATTNAATTTCTTGGTNTTTTGTTTTTTGATTTTAATCTCCAATAATATTAGCTTTTGTCNGAGATCTTATNTTTGTTGNAGAGATATGGTTCAGGTTACTATGAAAAAAAATCCAAGCTGGCGGTTTTTTATATTTCAGAAGTAAACCTTCGCGTTCTCTTAGTCTATTACCTGAAAAGCGTCGGGGCATATCTGCTACCAAAGANTTTAATGAGAATTTTGGCCTATCGAAAATAGCTATCCTTACAAGGGANGTTATCTCTTCCCAATTTTTCCATNCAGAAAACTGGAGNAGATTATCCGCNCCCATAATCCAAANGAACCNTGTATTTGAAAAACGCTTAGANAGGATCTTGAGTAAATCAACGGTATACTGAGTATTAAGAAAGGATTCTACTGTCATAACCTTAATTTTTGGGTTTCTAGNAATTTTTACTGCAGCTTGAACTCNTTCTTCAATGTTTGCCATTCCGGCCGAAGGCTTAAGAGGGTTCTGTGGNGACACAAGCCACCAGACNNTGTTTAGCCNGAGTNGTTTTATNGCTAACTCTGAAATTAATCGGTGACCAGAATGTGCTGGGTTGAATGACCCGCCCATAAGTCCGATAGTTTGTTTATTTGTAGTTGCTATCGAAAGCGAGCAAGCTAAATTTTTTTTTTCTCTTTTTTGGTCTTCTTTTGAGCTCATGGACGTACTTGTCCATTCCCCCGAACAATATACTTAAAACATGTGAGTTGCTCTGTTCCCACAGGGCCTCTGGCGTGCAAGCGTCCAGTCGAAATCCCAATTTCTGCACCCATCCCGAACTCGCCTCCATCTGCGTATTGTGTGGAAGCATTATGCAGAACGATAGCGCTATCGACTTCGTTTAGAAATCGTTCTGCAGTTTCGGGGTTATTTGTAACTATGCTATCTGTGTGGTTTGATCCATATTTGCTAATGTGTTCAATAGCTCCATCTACACCATCAACTAGTTTTACAGAAAGTATCGAGTCTAAATATTCTGTCGACCAATCAACTTCCTTGGCTCTCTCCATTTCTGGTACTAAGTCGCAGGACCCTGCGTCACCTCTCAAAATACACCCATGGTCAATTAGACTCTTGGCAACAGCTGGGAGCAGTTTGTGGGCTGCCCGCGAGTCTACCAAGAGGGTTTCCGCCGCGCCGCAAATCCCAGTGCGCCTCATTTTTGCGTTTAATGTCACATTTTTTGCCATTTCTAACTCAGCCGCTTCATCTAGATAGATATGGCAAAGCCCTTCTAAGTGAGCTACTGTGGGGATTTTACTCTCCTTCTGCACTTTAGCCACAAGCGACTTGCCGCCGCGTGGTACGATAATATCCACATATTTAGTCATTCTCAGAAGGTGACTAACAGCCTCACGGTCTCGGGTAGGTACTAGCTGGATAGAGTCGATTGGTAAATTTGCGGCTCTAAGTCCCACTTGAAGGCAATTCACAAGCTCCAACGAAGTATGAAAAGATTCGGATCCACCACGAAGAATAACTGCATTTCCCGATTTAAGGCAAAGTCCGCCGGCATCTGTTGTTACATTTGGCCTAGACTCATAAATTATACCTATTACCCCGAGCGGAACGCTTACACGACTTATGTTCAGTCCATTCGGTCTATCCCAATTACTCAGGATTGTTCCTACTGGATCTGGAAGCTGTGCGATCATCTCAAGACCCGAGGCGATAGAGTTCAATCGTGCTTCATCAATTATTAATCTGTCGAGAAGTGCGTTGGTTAATTTCTTATTTCTTGCAAAGTTTAGATCAGATACATTTGCTCGTATTATAGCCTCAGAATTTGACCGAATTTCCGTAGCCGCTACCATCAAGGCTTTATCCTTGGACTCTCGCTTTGCTTGTTTTAGCACCCGAGCGGCAGAAACTGCGCGTGCACCTATATCGTTAAGTAAATTTATAAGCGATGCGGAAGAGCCCTCACAGATTACATCTTGGTCTGCAGATTTAATATCAACCTCCAATTTAATTTGTCTAACGATTAAACAAGGACAAGATCGTCCCGATGGATTAACTCGTCTCTCCCTTGATAGCCAAGTATATCCTCTATTTCCATTGATCTTCTACCTTTTATCATAAGAGTATCTTTTGCTGAATATGCCACGAGGCCACGTGCGATTTCATTCTCATCCTGATTTAAAATCTTCACTAAGTCACCTCTTTCAAAATCACCGGAAACTTCTAAAACGCCTGCTGGAAGTAAGCTTCTACCATTAAAGATGGCTGAAGCGGCACCCGTGTCAATGAAAATCGAACCGCTGGGGTTTATTGCACTTGCTATCCATGCTTTTCTTGCTCCGTGGGGAGTTGAATTTGCTTGAAACCAGGTGCTTTGTGCTCCGTTCTCGATAGCTTTAATAGGATTAAAAATTGTACCGTTGGCTATAATCATGTGGCAGCCTGCGTTATTTGCAATGCGGGCAGCTGCTAACTTTGTTATCATTCCTCCAGAAGAATAATTTGTTGTCGCAATCCCAGCCATAGCCTCTATTTCCGATGTTATCTTCTCTACTGTTGGTATATGGTATGCCGTTTTATCCAGTCTTGGGTCTCGATTATATAAGCCGTCTACATCTGATAAAAGTATAAGAGTATCAGCGCTTACCATTTGTGCTACTCTTGCACCTAGACGATCATTATCACCGAATCTGAGCTCTTTAGTTGTCACTGTATCGTTTTCATTGATTATCGGCACAACGTTCAGTGACAAAAGCGTGGAAATTGTTGCTCTTGCATTCAGGTGACGGCGACGCTGTTCCGTGTCATCAGGTGACAAGAGAATTTGTGCTATAGTCACTCCATGTTTATTCAAGGCATTTTCGTAAGCGTGCGCAAGCCTAATTTGCCCTGTAGCAGCAGCTGCTTGTTTTTCCTGTAATTTTAGAGCTTTAGCGTGAATACCTAAATGACGACTTCCAAATGCGACAGCTCCTGAAGAAACAATAATAACTTCTTTGTTTCTTGATCTCAAATTGGCAATATCATCGGCCAGTTTCTCGAGCCAGTTATAGCGTATTTCTCCAGTATCGCTATCTACCAAAAGGGCAGAGCCAATTTTAATTATTAATCTTTGTGATTTGCTTACAAGGCCGGTTTGGTCAGAAACAATCATACTGGAGTCCACCCACTGCTTCCCTCTCCAGTTCTCGGTATTTTCAAATTAGGCGCGAGCATGGGTTCATAAACTTTCTCTAATATTCTTAACAGCAAATCCTCGATCCCATGCCTTGTTGGGGCAGATATTAGATGTATCGGTCTTGGTATTAGGCTTCTAATATTTGTCATTATTTCTTGAGTTTGTTCTTCAGTAAGCGCGTCAGCTTTTGTTATTGCAACAATTTCAAATTTCTTCTCTAAGCCGCCGCCATATTCAGTTAGTTCTTTTCTGATAGTTTCATAAGCGACTAATGGATCTGGTTGGGTGCCATCAATTAAGTGTAGTAAAACATTGCAACGTTCTATATGGCCGAGGAAACGGTCGCCTAACCCTAAACCTTTGTGAGCACCCTCTATAAGCCCAGGTATATCTGCGATTACGAATTCTTTATCGAACAAGCCAACAACACCAAGGTTTGGGTGTAGCGTTGTGAATGGATAGTCAGCTATTTTTGGTTTCGCACGAGTGATGGTTGAAAGTAGCGTTGATTTTCCGGCATTAGGGAGTCCAACCAGACCTACATCTGCGATTAATTTTAATCTGAGCCAAATAGATTTTTCTATGCCTGGCCATCCTGGCAAAGATTTNCGCGGCGCTCGATTAGTAGATGTTTTGTATCTTAGATTACCNAAGCCGCCNTCACCGCCNCGTGCAANCACCACCCTTTGACCAACTTCCACGAGATCAGCTATNATTGTTCGGTTNTCTTCCTCAAAAACCTGTGTTCCCTTGGGAAGTTTAAGTNTTATGTCNGNNCCTGANGCTCCAGATTTNTGCCGGCCGGCACCAGCGTAACCTGTTTTTGCTTTGAAATGTTGTTTNTAGCGATAGTCAATTAATGTGTTTAGACCGTCAACACACTCAGCAATAACATGACCGCCNCGCCCACCGTCTCCGCCNTCAGGACCGCCATATTCTACGTAAGCTTCTCGTCGAAAACTACAGCAGCCTGCCCCGCCATCGCCGCTTTTTATATGAANTTTGGCCTGNTCAAGAAATTTCATTTGGGTAGTCCCTACGATCGACTAAACAAGGGTCAGGTAGACAANCGCTNNCGNCTAGCNATTNTAGACTTATATCGTAGTATTTTTTNTGAGGCTAGCTTTTGTATCNAGCNCTTCTAATATGTAACGNTTTNTTCTGTCTACTCTGCTGCCTGCAGAATTGGGTCGATATTAACGTAGGTGCGGTTGTTCTTTTTCTGCTTAAAACTGACCTTACCGCTAGTTTTCGAATAAAGGGTGTGATCCTTACCCATCCCCACATTCGCACCCGGATGGAATTTCGTTCCACGTTGTCTTACGATAATATTCCCCGCAATAACGGATTCTCCACCAAACTTCTTCACACCTAGTCTGCGACCTGCTGAGTCGCGACCATTTCGTGAGCTGCCACCCGCCTTCTTATGTGCCATTGGTTTNTATCCNTATTACTTTTCTTTTTTAACCGCTGTCTTTTTCGANGNAGTACGNTTTGTTTTCGCTGTATCAGCCTTTGACGTATCGGCTTTTGTCTGAACTTTACCTTTAGTTTCCTTAGTTATGTCTGTTTTTGGCTCTGCTTTTGTCTTTTTTCTAACAGGTTTTTTTTCACCGGCTGCNAATATATCGGTAATACGCAATACGGTCAGCTCTTGGCGGTGTCCCATTGTTCGCCGATAATTTTTTCTTCTTTTCTTTTTAAACACGGTGATTTTGTCCCCGCGTTTGTGCTCTAAAACTTCAGCAGCAACCAGAGCCCCNTCGATTACGGGGGTTCCGACAGTCATATCTTCTCCGTCGCCAATCATTAAGACCTTATCTAAATTGATCTTTGCTCCAGACTCCNCGCCTAGTCTCTCAACAGTTATCACGTCGTTTTCTGCAACTTTGTATTGCTTTCCACCTGTTTTCAAAACAGCATACATAACTTAGCTCTTTTTTTGACATAAAACTAAAAAATTGACTCTTACACGTAGTAAGGGCGGAATATACAGGCGGTGGCAGAAGTGTCAACCGCGAAAGCCCTTTTTAAANACAAAATTGCTTGTATAAATGATTCCAAAGCAAATTGTTGAAGGGGTATTGGTGTTTTGGCAATTTGCGATTAAATAGACTAATAAAGATTTTTGAGGTGGGGTGCCGGAGTGGTCGAACGGGGCGGTCTCGAAAACCGTTGTACGTGCAAACGTACCGTGGGTTCGAATCCCACCCCCACCGCCATCGCAACAGGCTTGAAAAAATCTGAATGGTTTTATATCACAATAATAGGAGAACGTGGTACCATTTAGATTACCAGGGCGCTTTTCCCACCTGTCTATTAGCTTGGCAAATAAAATGGTCGCTGTTCAAAAATGTACAAACTTAATTTTACGTAAATTGAAATGAATTCGCAGTGGTAGTTCTACGAAATTGGCAAAAACAGATTATTGACGATTTTCCAGCAATAGTTAAGAANCATCGACGCTTTATATTAAANGCGCCCACGGGCGCTGGAAAAACTATACTCGCCAGCGAAATAGTGGAACAATTTTATAAAGGCAAAAAAATATTGGTGCTTTGCCACAGATTAGTCCTGTTGGAACAATTGCAAAAAGCCCTCAGTGTGAGGCATAGCGTGCACAAACTTTCGGTGTCTGAAGATGGAAAGGCTTTNGATGGTTACGACATTTTATTGTCGACCAATATGAGAGCAAAGGATGTTTTAGAAGANGCCATAAAGATGGCTGACTTGATTATAGTGGATGAAGCTCATCGTGTTTCTCCGAATGGCACTGGTTATAAAAAAATTATTGACGATTTTGAAAACGANGGCAAAATTGGNGCACAGTTTATGGGGCTTACAGCCTCTCCTGAACGCAGAACGGGAGACCAGCGTGACCAGTTGAGCCTCGCNTTCGATGCTATAATAGATTGTGCNAACATAGAAACGTTAATAGAAGAAGGTATCCTCGTTCCACCGATATATCGACCGCATTTTATTCATGACTTAGATTTATCAAGTATCGATATAAGCTCAGGNGACTTTCCAGTTTCAAAACTGGCTCCNGCGATTGTTAAATCNTCTATGATAGATTATGCCACCTATATNTATATGGAGGAGAGACAAAATGTTCCTTCAGCACCGATTTCGGCCTGGTTTTGTCCAGATGTAACNGTCGCAGAAGCTACTCTAGAGAAAATACGTGCCAACGGCATAGAAGCGGAAATTGTCACCGCAAGCACCCCGATTACCGAACGGATGCAGCTTTTGGAGGCGCATGAAAATGGCACAATAGAAGCAATGGTGTCTGTAGGNGTTTTGGCAGAAGGTTGGGACAACCCACACTGCAACCTTGTTGTTCATTTGCGTCCAACTCTTTCGAAGGTCGTTTGGGGGCAAACAGTGGGAAGAGGTCTTCGATCTGCAGAAGGAAAAGACAGGTGCATAGTNATAGATGTGAGCTCAAATTGGAGTACTTTTGGNCCAGTCGAAAAACTCGAGTGGAGCCTTTGGAATCATCGTAGGTCTTATGTNAGATACAAAAATCGATTCAATTGGATTGGTGAACAATTAGAACAAGGGGATGATGAAAAAATTTACTTCCTCTGTGAAAACAAACTTCCAAACGGCCTTCGTTGCTCACATATTTACAAAAAAAATCAATACTCGGATGAGGGATGCCCNTCGTGTGGATCCATCACAGCGATTGATATTTGTAAAGAACAAAAAATTGATAATACGCTAAATGAGATAGGACTGAGGCGTCTTTTTTACGAACGCGTAGAGAAGGTTTACCAAGAGATGGACCTGTCTGTTTGGAAGACACTTGGAAATGCTGCTTGGAAGACCGCTGAACCAAAGGAAATGGTTTTCTTGTCTTTTTGTATGGCGTTTTCNGAGGTTTCAGGCGAGCAGACTAACTCTGAATCGGAATTCTGGGATGTAGCACTTGTGACTGAAGCCAAGATCCGAGGATACCTTGTGGATCGAAAAATTCAAATAGTTAAACAGGATGACTTTCAGTTAACGCTGATAGCAAATGGCATGTTGGCAGGCAAACAGATACGTACATTGCAATCTCATTANGGTATTTCTCTTTGCGGGAGTATCTTATCTGATCACTCTGACNTTGAAATAGAAAGAAAATATCTCAAAGCTTTAAGAATATCAGAAAGGTTGGCTGTTATGGGGTGCTCAAGCCGCGATAACCTGCCGTATTTTAACGCCCAGCAGCACTTATCTTCAAAAGGCTAAACTGTATGCTTTCGGGCAAAAAGCGTTAGATTTTCATATAGAATAGGTAAGTGGTACCCAGGGGTGGATTTGGACCACCGACATGCGGATTTTCAGCCTGATTTTGTTTAGCAGCGTATGTACTTTTGTCAGTATTGTAAGGCCAGAGTACATACCGGCTTTATGAACTTACACTCCGCCGAGCTTATCAAAGTATGTGAAGCCAAAGGCTTTAATTTTTTCTTTAAGTTTTTGGGAGACAGGTCCATAAGCAAACATTTGATTTGGCTCAAAAATAGTCAGGAATTCATCAGCGTAGTTTTCCAAGAAACGGTCCACATGGCGCTCCCAGCCATCACTGTCCGCGTAAGCTTCAAAAAGGTGGACCTCATTGCCTGCAATAAAATACTCATAACGCACAGCATTCCCCTGTGTTTTTACATCATCGGAAAGTTTTGAGACGAGATCTGTTGCTAGCTCCGTTTTCCCGTCCTTAATAATTAACTTACCTAACATTGAGACTTCGTTGGTTATTTTACTACATCCACTTAATGTTAAAATGTTAGAGATTAAATTTGTTTGGAGTAGATTCTAGTCCAACTTATTCCAATTTCGTACTGGTGGAACAGGGACACCGACGTTCTCCCTTAAAGTGCTCCCGCTATAGTCTTTATGATAAAGGCCCCTTTTCTGTAATTCTGGCACTACGTGATCCACGATATCTTCATAAGACCCTGGCGTATAGCTTGCTGCAAACACAAATCCATCGCAGGCTCGTTCGACGAACCACTCTTCGAGTTTATCAGCCACTTCCTTGGGCCCACCCACGATTGGATCGCGCGGACGCCCCCTCTGACTATACTTTATAAAATCGCGGACGGTCGGATTTGGACTCTTGCTTAATTCTATCACCCTATCACGAATAGCCTGCAGACCTTGTATGCTATCAAGTTCTTCTTTGGTAAAAGGATCGTCTAAATCTTTCACCGAAAAATCGAAGTTCAATGCCTCGGATAACAATGATAAGGCATCCCCTTCTGTTGGTAATTTATCGATGAGAGCGTACTTGTCTTCCGCCTCTGCTTTTGTTGCCGCTACGACGGTGTAGATGGCAGGCGTTATTTTAACGTGTTCGGGGTCTCGGCCCATGTTTGCAACATCACTTTTAAAGTCAGCATACTCTTTTTTGGCAATTTCTATATTAGGATAATTGAGAAATATTAACTCGCCCCATTTTGCACCAAATTTCTTTCCCCGACCACTTTGACCAGCCTGAATTATCATTGGATGCCCTTGCGGTGAACGGGGTACAGTGAAAGGTCCTCGAGATTTAAAGAAGGTGCCGTCGTGATCAAGTCGATGAACTTTCTCAGGGTCCGCGAAATAACCGATCGACTTATCTTGAACAATAGCGTCATCTTCCCAAGAATCCCAATGACCTAGAACTACCTCCATAAACTCGTCTGCGCGATCATATCTTAAATCATGCTCGTTTACCTCATCTTGACCCATATTTTGTGCTTCACCGTCGTTTAATGAGGTCACTACATTCCAGGCAGCCCTCCCTTCACTCATCAAATCAAGTGTCTGAAAAACCCGTGCGACGTGGAATGGTTCATAATAGGTAGTAGAATAGGTTGCTCCGAGTCCAAGCCGTGACGTCGCCATACCCATTACTGTGAGTGTTGTAACGGGGTCCATTTTCACGCACCGTATACCATGCTGGACAGTATGTGCATGATTACGTCCATACATATCTGGCATGGAAAGGCGGTCGTCAAAAAAACCTAAATGGAATTTCCCGCGTTCCAAGACGTTCCCAAGGTGGCGGTAATAGGCGGGAGACCACGTATCCGTTCTAGATTCAGGATGTCGCCAAGAACTAGCTAAATTAGTGCAGTTCTGAGCTTGGAGAAAGGCTACAAATGTCATCTGCCGCATTTTAATGAATTCCAATGCATAAAAATTTTAATTGAGGACCACAACCATGTGTTTATGTTGCATCTTACTATGATGTAATTTTAATATAGAGTCGCTGATTAGACAATCTATCGCTTTTCCTTGGGCGTGATTAAACAACCAACGGCCTCTATATATCTAAAAAATTGAATGAATTGGGAGAAAATTAAAAGATGGCCGCCACGCCACAGCAAGCAGTTAAGGACGCAATTAAAACAGCAGGTTCGGAAAGAGAATTAAAATTTAGAGATGCAATTCATTTACCATTTCACCAGGTTGGGATGTCGGAAAATTTACCTGCGATCTATTTAAGTGAAACAGACGTTCCCGAATATAGGGACTCAGATTGGGAAAGGAGTAAGCCAGAGTGGGTTGGCAGTACGGTAAAGCTGTTAAGCATGGAAGAAATAATTGGTGATACAAAAAAAGTCGCGTTTCTTATTGAGGCTAGCAGGTTTAAGGTTGATGGAACGCTTCTCCAAACTTTTAATGCAATCTTTACTGTCGCAAACAAAAATGGGGATTGGCGACTTATTAGCCGCAATCCGTTCAATGTAAGAAAAGCCTAGCCAATAGATATTTTGGGTGGGTGTCAGATTTTGGGACTAGT
The DNA here is from genome assembly GCA_002730675.1 of Rhodospirillaceae bacterium. Classification (GTDB taxonomy): domain Bacteria; phylum Pseudomonadota; class Alphaproteobacteria; order Thalassobaculales; family Thalassobaculaceae. The sequence goes on from PCAV01000069.1 coordinate 20,239, forward strand.
ACCGATCGCTGTTGTTAGCGGACCCAAGTCCCCTCGAACTTTAATTGACTACTTATAGAAGAGCGCTTTAGAACAGTGAATATAAGTCCGTTTAGGTCACGAACATGATAAAGCCAGATTAATAAAAGGGCTGCAAATTTAAACCACGGGTTTGAGCGAATTTAACAGTCTGGCAATTTCATTAGCCAATTCTCGCTCACCAAAAAAGGGTGCTGCACGCACAGCCTCGATTAAGTAAGTTATATCGCCAGAAAGCTGATATTTGTTCCAACACGCTTTCA
>PCAV01000070.1 GCA_002730675.1 Rhodospirillaceae bacterium
AAATCTACCAAGACTCTTCCTATTATCAGAAGTTATTTAATGGAAAGACGGCCTCTATTAAATCAAGTAACTTCATTAAATACAGTCCTGTAAATTATGAGCAGGATCTCGAAGGGAGGGGGCGCTATCTTGTCCTGACTAGGGTAGCAACGGACAGGACCATGGTAACATCAATAAATAAGCTCGCTCCAATTTTTTCGGAAACTGGTGCACTTACTTACAGATTAGGATCAATCATAACCGGCGAAAATGTCGGCAACGAACTTTTAGTTGTTTCTTACAGGTCGATGGAGCAGATAGAAAAGGCTTACGATTTGCTGGCTAATAATTCGGATTACGGTCATCTAGTTAATAATGTAACAGTAAATTCAAGGAACATTATTAAACTCGAATTTTGATTGCCATATTTTTAAATTAGGATCTTTAATAAGATCATCTAGTTAAAATTTTGCAAGGGTACCGTCGGTTGACGATCATGTTGCTTGTTTAGAAAAGATCTAGCAGTTTCTACTCTTCCATCATTTATGAGCGCGGACAGATAGGTGTTTTGGATCAAGTCTCGTTGCGCCCTTGATCCTCCAATTCTGACCACTTCATCCGCGATTGGCTCTAATGTAGTTATCACGTTATTCCAGTCTTTTTGAGCATGTGATTTAAAGGCCTTTACTAATTCTGCCGGGACTAAACCAGCGGGCAACGTCTCTTTTTGGCCAGCCTCAATTAAAGCATCATGCCATGTATTGACATCCTCTTGATCATTTAACGCTATTGACGGTAATGCGCCGTGTGCATCAACAAATACCATGGGTTTTGGAAAACTATTTTTTCTAAATTCGAGTAGTTCTTGCCAATGTTTCTCAGATCTATCCATTCCGGCTAGTTCTGAACGCCAAAGTAACGCAGCGCCATCGGTGAATACATTTATTGAGGGACTATTAGAAACTTTTGGTGAACAGTATTTCTCGTATAGTGGTAGTACGCTTTCATGCTCTCCAATCATTAGTTTCGATAAACAGAAATGCCACCAGCAGTGGCAGCTAAGATAATTATCAAGAGCGTAATCGGGCAGCCATTTTTCTAAATAATCCGCAACTAGTTTGTCTTCGCCTGCTTCATAAAGCGCATGGGCCCAGACATGTGCTGTGTGAGCACTTCTTGGATTTTGTTTTAGAGCATTTTCGACCATATCGCGACCCTTCACCCACTCGCCAATTTCTACAAGGGCGAAACCATAAACGGTTGCAAACCACCAGTCGTCGCCATATGCATCAGCTAATGGCCTTAAAAGCTCAACTTGTTCATTTTCTCGATCAGCACGCCCACTGAACCCTATTAGTCCGAAGACACTGCATGCGGGTGCTAGAGCAAACGCGTCGGTTGGATACTCGTTGACGTGTTTTCGAATAAGTTCTAGTCCAGCTGGCCCTTGTCCAGTTGTAAGTAGCTGGAAAATCTGTGCGTGTTGTCGTTCTCGGTCTGTTGCATTGGCTGCTAGCTCAACTGCCTTCTCGGCAGATTGTTTTGCATCGGGCATTTTCCCTTTAAGTTGAAGTATTCGGGCTTTTGCAGAGTACGCTAGAGCAAAGTTTGGATCAGCATTAATACATTTGTCCAAGGCATTTTCAACATTTCCCGTCGCTGATAAAATTGCGTCAATTGCTTCAACGTAAGCCTGTCGAGCGGCGTCAGAAGATGTTGATATTTGCAAATCATATCTGTCTTTTAAAACCATGTAACCCCCGAGATTTTGCTATATCATAACTAAATTATTAGAATAAAAAACAATATTTCGTTAACTCAACTAAACAAGTCTCAGGATAAAATAAAAGTCGATTTGGATGTAAGAGGTTTTCAAATCAAAGGTAGGTTTATCGAGCACTCTATATGATCATCAATACGCGGGTTTTTCATGATTTACATGGTTGAAATGAATTTAATTGATAAAAATAGGCGTAAAGACTGGGATAAGTGGTATGAAGAGCATACAAAGATGCTTCTAACATTCCCTGGATTTCATGCAACGCAGAGGTTCGAGTGCATATCTGATACAAAAGCACCTTTTGTCGCCTTACACCATGTTGATGGACCAGAGTTTTTCAAAAGTGATGCATACATAAATAATGCAGGCCCTGGGGGGACGGGTGAATGGCGAACTAAAATGAACAACTGGAGTAGAAATTTATTCCAGGGTTTAAAAACGACCCCAAACATCTCCTTCAACGAGTATCTTATCATTATCGAAGAAGCATTTGATCTGTCGTCTGCCAATAATCTTAAGATTGTTTGGTTAGAAAGCGTTGGCCTCGATAGAGATATAGATAAACGAGGCTTCGGGTGTTTGAATTCTATGACTGATATAAAACAGTTACTTGAAATGCCGAGTGTTCGGGTTCTTAAACCGTTGAATAAACGCCGGACTGAAGTTGATTTGCGCTTTTGTAGATGACTTTATATTAATTGCATACCACTTGCTCTTGTTTATTCTGTTTCGAGTTGTTTTTGAATTGGGGCTTCGATCTAGAACATTTTTTTAACGTATTCTATTTTAAAAATTAAAAATTTAAGCGGGAGGAAATCATTGGAATTAAAAGGTAGAGTAGCTTTCGGACGGATGGACGCAGTAACGTTTGGCCGTCCTGCTAATGAGGCATTGCTGGAGGAAATAAACAATTATGACGCCAATCGTGTTTTTCTATTAGCTAGTGGTACTTTAAACCGCAATACAGATGAGATAGACAAAATCCGCAGAAGCCTTGGAAATAAATGTGTTGGTGAATTTTTTGATATGTCCCCGCATACACCGCGGACGGATGTCGTTGCGGCAACAAAACTGGCAATGGAAAAAGAAGCGGACCTGATCGTTACTTTTGGTGGCGGGTCGCTGACAGATGCTGCCAAGGCTATTGCGCTTTGTATTTCAAATAATATCACCGAAGTACGCAAGATGGATGAGCTGCGTAATGGTAACAGTATAGATGGCGGTACACTTATTGGCCCGTCAATACCACAAATTACAATACCAACAACTCTATCGGGTGGGGAATTTAGCGCAATTTCTGGCGTAACAGACGAGTCTTCTAAAACAAAAGAATTATTTAGGCACCCAGGGATCATGCCTAAAGTCGTTATCCTTGATCCAGCTCCCACAATTCACACACCCGAATGGTTGTTTTTGTCAACTGGAATTCGGGCGGTAGATCATTGCGTTGAGGGAATTTGTTCGATGCACTCCCACCCCTATGGTGACGCGCAAGCAATTCAGGGATTATCGTTATTATCTTCTGGATTAGTATCTGTAAAAAACAATCCCAGTGATTTAGAGGCACGATTAAACTGTCAACTAGGCACATGGATGTCAATGGCTCCGCTTGCCAGCGGTGTTCCGATGGGTGCTAGTCATGGCATAGGTTATGTTCTTGGAGCTGCCTTCGATATTCCTCACGGCCACACATCTTGCATTATGTTGCCAGCAGTTATGCGATGGAATGAAAAAGCGAACTATTCCCGGCAAGTTAGAGTTTCCCAAGCCATGGGCAGTCCTGAGACATCTGCGGGTGAGCTGTTAGAGAGATTAATTCAAGACTTGGGCATGCCAACTCGACTCTCTGATGTTAATATTAAGGCAAAAGACTTTGCATCTATTGCGGAAAAGGCTATGGGGACGCCGTGGGTCCCCCATAATCCAAGAAAAATCAATGGTCCTTCGGATGTTCTTGAAATTTTGAAATTAGCAGAATGATTAGCGTTATTGAGGTTTAACGTTTGCTAGACCAATTTTTATTAAAACGGCAGCACCTGTGCAATAGGAGGCAAATATAAAGCAAATCATCTCAATTGATATGTTACCGTCGATTAAAAATCCCATGCATGGTGGGCCAAGGGCAGAGGCTAAGACAGTTATGGCCACTACGAAAGAACGGATACTACCAAGGTGTTTGGGGCCATACAATTCTGCCCATAAAGCAGTTATTCCTGTATACATCATGCCTACATTCAAGCCCAGAAGTAGAAGATATGGCCAAGCCCAATAAGGATTGGAAAAATTCCAAATAATCAGTAAAGCTGCTATTTTTGGAATGAGGAATAGTGGTACTGCCTTAACAGCACTAATTCTATCAATCAATGGCCCAAAAAACAAAGAGGCCGTTACAGAGCCGACCGCGTAGACCCAGTAGCTTCCAGTAATCCAAATTGCACTCCAGCCTTTTGCATCGGCGAGAGTTAAATGATGAAAAAATAGCGCGGTCCCGATAAAGGAGGGTGCGATAACTGCTGGCATTATCAGATAAAAGCGCCAGTGACGAAGCATTTCTCGCCTAGTCCAACTTTTTACAGTTTCTGACTCTTTTTTGTATGTCGCTATATTCTCGTCCGCATTTTTTAAACCGTCTTTGCTCGACTTGGATAACAGCCACATAACTAGCGGGAAAAAAATTAGAAATAATAATCCAGTCGTTATTCCATACGTTTGCCGCCAACTAAAAATTGAGATGGCCAATACCACTAGCAATGGGAGAAAAGATTCGCCAACAGCATAGCCTAAGGACGCAATGGCTATAGATTTTCCTCTATTAATTGAAAAATATTTCGCCATCGTTGTGACAGCGATATGACTGGTTAAACCTTGGCCCGATTGCCTTAGGCAAAATATCACCGGTATTAGCAACCAAGCGATTGGTACAATTGAAATAAACAATCCAGATGCGCAAAGGCCAAAGAAAACAAAAAATGTATAGTTTTTTAACTTGAATCTGTCGATCAGTTGTCCCGTCCATGGTAGGCATGCCGCGCTCAGAACGGTACCAATCATGTAGATACTCCCCCATTCACTGTGACTTAGCTTAAATTCATTCTGAATACTGGGACCGAAAGCACCAATAAAAAACGTTTGACCAAGACTCGAGGAAAAGGTCATCAAGAAGCCAAATATGAGAAGGTGGGGGGCGTGCTTTATAAGAGCAGTATAACTCAAAGGTTTGGATTTCATCTCTATGCGTTTAAAAAAGTGGTTTGTAGTTGATTAACTAAACTTTACTGACGTCACAGTTTCAGAAAACAGTTCATAACGCCTCTTTTCTAGATCTCCTCATATTTTTGTATCAGGTCCTTTAACGCAAAAACTTCATCAGGGTTGCTTGCCCATTTACTCGTTCCGCCCATTGCACTTGATGGGATCAATATTCTCTTAACGCCCAATTTGGCCATTTCTGGTATCGCACTTAAATCATCAGGAACTGAAACAGTAAATTCCACTTCATCTGGATCTCGCCCACAATCCCGTGCAGTACTTTTTACAAGTGAAAAAAGGTCTTCAGGGCATCCACGGGCAGGAAAAAAACCATCTCCAATTCTGCCAGCTCGAATAGCTGCAGCTTTACTATGCCCACCCACTATTATTGGAATGGTCTTGTTAATTGGTTGTGGCCGACAAAAAACCGGTCCAAAGTTTATTAGATCTCCATGGAACTCAGCAATGTCGTCTTTCCAAAGGGCTCGCATTGCGGCGATACATTCGTCCGTTCTTTTGCCCCTTTTTTCAAATGGTACACCAATAGCTTGAAATTCTTCTTCTAGCCATCCAACACCAATGCCGAGGTCTATTCTTCCACCAGACATGTAGTCAAGAGTTCCAAGCTGCTTGGCGGTCACAACTGGGCTTCTTTGAGGAACTATTAAAATTCCAGTAGCTAGTCTAATTTTTGTTGTCGCGGCTGCCAAATAGGCCATGTAAATTAAGGGGTCGGGTAAATCGATATTTTCAGTCCCATCACCTAGCCTGCGTGATTGAGAATAAGGATAGGCTGATTTGTAATCCTGCGGGATAACTACATGATCAACTGTCCAAACACTTTCGAATCCGACTTCCTCCGCCGCTTGAGCCATTGCTATAGCTCTAGTTGGATCAACATTAGGGCCTGTGTTTAGGTACCGAAGTCCAAATTTCATTAAAACTTTCCCGTGTTATATTTCGTGACGTATCGCAATTTGATCATTAAATTATGACATACTTCCAGTCGTGCTAACTTTAATAAGAACTTACTTTATGTTCAAAAATAACATCTTTAAATATTTATTTTGCCAAGTTGGCGTGACCCTACTGATTTTCTCCAATAGTTTTGCGGATACCCAGCGGCCACAACCAGAAGAAGGATTCGGGCGTCAAGAAAGACAGCTAAGTGTGGGAAGGTCCATAATGGTAGCGACCGCACATCCAATCGCTTCTAAAGTGGGCTTCGATATACTAAAGAAGGGCGGTACAGCCGCTGACGCAGCAATAGCGATCCAGTTGGCATTAAACGTGGTAGAACCGCAATCTTCGGGCATAGGTGGTGGCGCTTTTGCCTTATACTGGAACGCGCGTGAAAAAATATTAAAGTCATATGATGGTCGAGAAACAGCCCCAAAATCGGCTACAGCAGATTTGTTTCTTGATGAAGATGGTATGAAACGAAAGTTCTGGGATGTGGTCCCGGGGGGGCTATCAGTCGGCGTTCCAGGGACGCTGGCTCTCCTGGAAAAGCTTCACCTTAACTTTGGCTCAATCGCTTGGAAGGAGCTTTTTAAACCGGCAATTGACTTAGCTGCAAATGGATTTCCAGTATCAAGTCGACTTGTAAAGTCTATAAAAAGAGCAAGATTGAAAAAGCTGAAGTTTTTTGACGCTACGCAGAACATATTTTTTAAAAAAGATGGTTCAGAATATTCACCCGGTGAAATGATTCGAAATAGAGAGCTGGCACAGACGTTTAAAATAATTTCCCAGCAAGGTTCGAAAGCCTTCTATAACGGTGTGATAGGTGATCAAATTGTGAGAATTGTTCAGTCGAGTAGGGTGAATCCCGGTTTAATGGAGGAAGCCGATCTTGAACGCTACAAGGTTAAAGAACGAACACCGGTTTGCTTACCGTATAGAGATTATAAAATCTGTGGAATGGGACCACCGAGTTCCGGTGGGCTAACAGTTGGCCTTATCCTAGGCATCCTGGAAAACTCACAACTTAAGGATATTGGGCGTGGCGTCGAAGGGATGCACCTATTCATTGAAGCATCAAAATTGGCATATGCTGATCGTAATTTATATATTGCTGACAGTGATTTTGTTGCTGTTCCCAGTCAAGGTCTAATGGACAAAGGTTATTTGAAAAAGCGATTTACAAAAATTTCTAGAACTCCTATTGAACAGGCGGAACCGGGAACTCCACCTGGCTCTGAGGAGTTACTGCGCCAATTGCATCGACATAAAGAGAGTGCTGGGACTACGCACTTTTCAGTGGTGGATAGTTATGGCAATTCACTCTCATTAACCTCTACGATAGAAACAGGTTTCGGTAGTCGATTAATAGCTGGTGGATTTTTACTTAATAACGAGATGACAGATTTTGCATTTGTTCCGAAGAAAAATGATGGGCTGATCGCAAATCGTGTTGAAGGAGGTAAACGACCTAGAAGTTCAATGTCTCCAACCATTGTTTTAAAAAATAACAAACCATATTTAATACTCGGTTCTCCAGGTGGATCGCGAATTATCTCTTATGTAGCGAAGACAATAATTTCAGTTTTGGATTGGGGAATGGACCCTCAGTCCGCAATAAACTCAGGTCATGTTGTCAACAGAAATGGCGTAACCGAGATTGAAGAAGCGTCTGATGCGTTGGTCTTTAAAAAAGGATTAAGTCAACTTGGGCACCAAATAAAGGTACGGAACTTAAATAGTGGCATTCAGATGATCCAAATAAATGATGATGGAACTTTAGTTGGCGCCGCCGACCCAAGGAGAGAAGGACTCGTGATTGGAGATTAGCAGCGGTAGAAATGGGAGATAACTGAATGCAATTCGGTACAATGGTTGTTCCTCGGGCATCCGATTGGAGAATTATAGTCGATCTAGAACGGATGGGGTATGATAGCGTTTGGACCCCAGACTCTCAAATGATCTACTCAGACACCTATGCAATACTTGCGTTGGCAGCATCAAATACGTCGCGTATTAGGCTCGGTACTGGGGTAGCCATCGCCTCTACCCGCTTGGCGCCGGTTACTGCGCATTCAATTGCAACCATTAATGCACTCGCCCCAGGTCGCACCTTTTTAGCTATTGGAACTGGCCATACTGCGATGCGCGTAATGGGAATGAACCCGATGAAAATAGGCGAGTTTCGGGAATATTTGCGCGTGGTAAGGGCACTGGTAGCTGGCGAGGAGGTGGAGTTTACACACCAGGGAGAAAAAAGAGAGATCAAATTTCTTCATCAAAAAGAAGGCTTTATCAACGTCGAACAGCCGGTTCCAATATATGTAGCTGCCGATGGTCCGAAAGCATTGATGGCAACAGGTGCATATGGTGATGGCCGAATATGTTCTTACAATCAAACAAAGGCACTGCTCATGCAAAGCCTTAAAAAAATAGAACTTGGAGCTTCTGAGGTGAATAGGGCTTTGCCAAATGCTTTCCATACTTCGGCCCTTACTTACGCTTGCGTTCTAAAGCCAGGCGAAAATATGGTGTCAGATAGGGTCATTGATGAAATTGGTGCTATGGCACTTGCTGCTCTTCATTATTGGTGGGAACTCTATCAATATAATGGAGATACAAGTAGTATCGCTAAAAGTTGTCAGAATCTTTGGGATGAGTATTTAGCATTTACAGAAAAAATGGAAACACCGCCTTCCAAAAGGTTTCAACAAATACACCTAGGACATTGTGCATTTGCGGTACCGGAGGAAAGACGTTTTGTTACGGAGAATTTGATTAGAGCAACGGGAGGCCTTGTGGGAACTCCTGATGAGATAATTTCAATGTTAGAAGAGAGGGAAGCTATGGGGTTGAATGAAGTAGCTCTACTCCCCTCTATGGACCAAGCAAGAGTAAATTTAAGTGATTTTGCGGAGCTTGTGATAAAGCGTTATCGGTGCTAACGAATATATGTAATTTGGAAGATAGTATAAAAGATGTTGGGTAATGTAATACATCTCGAGTTGTTTATATAAATTAAACGTTATGAAAAGAAATTAGGAGTTATGTATGAGCGCGAATAAAATTACCGGTCGTTCAGCTTTCCTGGCCTTGCTTAAAGATGAGGGGATTACGCATCTTTTTGGAAATCCGGGTACAACAGAGTTACCGATTATGGACGCGCTTTCTGAGCACCCAGACTTAAATTATCTCATGAGCATGCAAGAATCGCTCGTTGTTTATATGGCAGAGGGTTACTCAAGAGCGTCGGGGAAACTGTCAGCATGTAATGTGCACGTTGCCCCGGGTCTTGGAAATGCGATGGGAGCGATTTACGCCGCAAAGTTTGCAAATACACCTATTATCATTACAGCCGGTCAGCAAGAGTTAGGCCATGGCCTTACCGAACCTTTATTATATGATTCGCTTGTGCCTATGGCGGAACCTCTCGTTAAATGGGCAGTTGAGGTAACGAGACTACAAGACCTTCCGCGCATTGTCCGTCGTGCCGCAAAAATTGCAATGACACCGCCAATGGGTCCAGTTTTCATTTCGCTTCCTGGAGATATTTTAAATGAAGAAGATGCGCTTGAGTTGGGAAGCAGGACACGGATCCAAACAAAAGTATGTCCGACAGAAGAAACCCTAAACGCTCTAGCTGACAGGATGATTGAAGCAAAAAATCCTGTTATACTTGCTGGGCACGAGATAGCTACGGACCGTGCTTTTGAAGAAGCGGGAAATATAGCCGATACTCTTGGATGTGCTGTCTATCAACAGACAGTGCAATATGGTGCTCATTTTCCATCCATGCATCCCTGTTTCATGGGAGCCTTGTCCAGAGATCAACAGCAGGTTAGAGATGTCCTTTCTCCATACGATTTACTAATTGTATTAGGAGCAGACGTTTTGCGCATGTCAGTTTGGGCTCCAGTTGAACCCTTGCCGGATGGAATGCCAATAATTCAGATTGGTCAACGCGATTGGGAGATGGGAAAAAACTTTCCGACTGAGATGGCGGTGAGGGCAGATATAAAGGAAACAATGGCAGCTCTCACGCCAATTCTAGAAAAAAGGGGGGGCCAAAACCTAAAATCGAAATCAATCAAGAATAAAGAGGTACTTCGAAGTAAAAACTGGACGAAGACAAGAGAAGGCCTAACAAAACAATTAAAGGAACTTCCGAAATCGGGAGCGATTGATCCTTCCTGGATGTTGATGACGATAATCGACTCTATGCCTGAAGACACCATTTTTGTAGATGAGGGAATTATAAGTACAAGATCTTTGCCGGCTCTGCTTCCATATAGAGATGAGACATCTCTGTTTGGGATGGCTAGTGGGGGCATTGGATGGGGCGTTCCAGCAGCGTGTGGAGTACAAGCGGCTTATCCGGACCGGCAAGTAATTGCTGTCATTGGTGATGGTAGTTCGATGTACTCGATACAGGCGCTTTGGACAGCTGCAAATCAAAGGCTACCTATAAATTATATAATTTGTGACAATGGAGGCTATCGGATAATAAAAGAACGTTTGTATGCCTTCCATGGTAATGAAAATTTTATAGGGATGGATTTTAAAGAACCTGCAGTTGATTTCGTCGGGCTCGCCAAATCACTAGGCTTGCCATCTACGCGTGTAACCGACCACGATGAGTTGGTGCCGGCTTTGCAACAGGCGTTAGATAATAGGGCTGGACCAAACCTTATTAGCGTGTCAGTTGATAAGGGAAGATTTTAAAACCTAAAACAATTACTTTTATTAGCTATTGTCTATAGTAGTTTAAATTTTACGAGGGCTCACAACCTTCCCAGTTTTTGCTGCCTCCAGTACGGCGAGTGTAGCACTTAGTGTATTCGCAGCATCCCGTGCGCTAGAACGAGGCTCTTCTTCGTTGTTAATTACCTTGCCAAAATGTTCTACTTGGCTAACTAAGGGAGAGCCAGGCCCGATTACCTTTTGTGTCTTTAGCATAGGAAAATGCCATGCAGCTCGGTCCGGCGATGGGTATTTCCACAANCTCATTTTAGGAAAATCTAAAGAGCCATCGGTACCTATGAATCGATAGCAACAATTCCCCAAATGCGCAAAATCTTGATTTTCGCCCGTTGATGCCTCGAACGACCAGGGGCTTGGACCGGCGTCAGTGAGAAAAATAGAACCTAGTGCGCCACTGGAAAACTGCATTGTAATAGCTGCACTATCCTCCACTTCAAACCCGCGTGTTTCATTAGATACGTGCGCCGTAACTGTCTCGATATCACCGCAAATCCAACGAAGGCAATCAATGTCATGTATGAGATTAGTTAGTATTGGTCCACCACCTTTTTTAGTACGCCAGTCAACATCNTAGTATTCGNTGTGCTTTTTCATCGCCCAAATAGCNGAAACACCTATTAATCTTCCAATCTCNCCAGATTGTATGACNTTTNGGGNAGCCTCTATCTGTNTATTAAAGCGCCTATAGTGTCCAGAAATAATAGGTATGCCAGTTTNCTGNGCGATCNTTACCAAAGCTTCTGCATCANNAATTGTTGTNGCTAANGGTTTTTCAATCAGTGCAGGAATATTATTTTTAGCACAAAGTACGCCTTGATTTTTATGNANATCGCTNGGCGTTGCTAATATTACTCCATCNNCTAATCGCCCTTGAAATAATTCTTCAAGACTTGNAAAAAAAGGAACNCNTAAAGCTCTTGCATNCTTCTTTGCTTCNGTTGTTACATCGACTATGGCTGCCAACTTGCAATTACTCGAATTTTCTACAGCAANCGCATGCTTTTTTCCAATAACGCCAGCCCCGACAAGACCAATATTAATTTCTGCCATAAGCTTCCTAATTCTCAGTGGTTANNNTCNAAAGTAGTAACATTNTTAATCAATGTTCGCTGGACTGCATCACTCCAACCTTTATATTTTCTCTCACNCTCCGNAGATGACATTNCNGGCTTGAAACATCGTTCTCTAGCCCATCTTGTTTCAAATTCTTCAGGAGCCGGTAAAGCCTCCATATNGAGACCAGANAGGTANGCTGCTCCAAGNGCGGTCGTTTCGAGATTAACTGGACGATCGATNTTAGACATAAGAATATCAGCTAAAAATTGCATTGCCCAATTGTTTGCGGCTAGTCCACCATCTACTCTTAATGTNGTTTCTATTTCAGAACCAACTGCCCAATCGCGTCTCATTGCCTCTAGGAGATCTCTCGTTTGATAACAAACCGCCTCAAGAGCTGCCCTTGCCAACTCTTCCCTTCCGGTATCCCTTGTTATGCCAAATATCGCACCACGACAGTCGGGGTCCCAATAAGGAGCACCAAGGCCTGTAAATGCTGGAACGAGATAAATATCCTGTTGCTTGTCTGAANGTTCTGCTAGTTNAGAAGTTTGTTTAGCATCATCTATAATTCGGATGCCGTCTCGTAACCATTGGACTGCCGCACCAGCTATAAAAATAGAACCTTCTAACGCATAGCTTACGTGACCGTTTATTCCATAAGCGATCGTTGTGAGCATTTTATTGCTAGAAGAAACAGCATTCCCACCAGTATTTAATAAAGCAAAACAGCCAGTTCCATATGTTGATTTCACCATGCCTGGACTGAAGCATGCTTGTCCGATAGCTGCAGCTTGTTGATCTCCTGCAATTCCAGTAATTGGAATTTTAGCGCCAAGAATGTCAGGATTGCTCATTCCAAATAATTCGGTGCAATNTCGAACTTCGGGAAGCAACGCTTTAGGGATATCAAAAAGGCTTAATAATTCATCGTCCCATGCTTTTTTATGAATGTTGAATAGGGAAGTGCGTGACGCATTAGTAATATCNGTAGCATGTACTGCTCCCTTAGTTAAACGCCATAGAAGAAATGTATCGNCGGTGCCAAAAGCCAGTTTGCCTTGGGTCGCGGCCAACCTCGCTCCACTTACATTTTCTAATATCCAGCTAATCTTTGTAGCAGAAAAGTATGGATCTAATAACAAACCAGTTTTTTCTTTNACCTTAACTTCAAGGTTTTGACTCTTTAGNNTNTGACAAATATTTGCTGTTCTACGATCTTGCCAAACAATTGCTCTATAGATTGGCGTGCCTGTTTCTCTGTCCCANAAAATAATCGTTTCNCGTTGATTTGTTATGCCGATAGATAACAGATCCGAGGAGGAGATNANTGCGCGGGCGATTGCATTATGACAGGTTTCTANNGTAGTTTGCCATATATCCTCAGGATCGTGTTCTACCCATCCAGAATTTGGAAAATGTTGATTAAATTCCTTCTGATCACTACTTATAATACTTAGGTTTTTATCAAAAATTATAGCTCGTGAAGATGTTGTCCCTTGATCAATAGCGAGTATATATTTTGTCATAGGATTAAAACCGTTGGCATAAAGTTGTCTCCAGGGATATAGCTCNGCTAATTTAATATTTTAAATANGAAGCTTATAATAAATCAGATTGAGGTCCTATATTAATAATAATCTATCTGGTACGTTAATAGCTGGCTTCGGTATTACTGAAAACACTCTGTAAAGGTTAGTGTGAATAGTTCAATTACAAAACTTAGTAATGATTTTTTCCGTACTTTCACCGATAAAACACTCCTATTTTTGTTAGAA
>PCAV01000071.1 GCA_002730675.1 Rhodospirillaceae bacterium
CGTGTTCTAGCTTTAACTTTTTTTACACGTTTGTTTCGTTCAAGGAGTTACAAGTCGAACCCCTGCGAAAACCATAAAGTATTTTTGGGCCACTGGTTTATCCCTGGCGGACAAACCTATATCCGGCAGTGAGATACTACAAAGACCCCAAAAGATGCCGGATACTATGTATCCGTACCCTCTTGGTCAAGTGAAGAATGCAAACTTTGGCATTTTTTATTAAAAACCTTCCCTAAAATAAAGGAAAATGGCCTTTTCTATAGCGTCGTCACAATATTAGTTTACAACACCCTGTTGTTTCGTTTTACGATATATGCAATTTTTGGCTCTAGCTACTCCGCTGCGCTAATTGCTTCATCTGCATTTTCTTCTACTAACGCCGCGCGAGCCTCTTCCTCTAATGCCAGCTCTTTGTCACGATCGCTGGCAATTCGCTTAAAACGATTCATAACACTACCAGTTCCTGCAGGCACAAGGCGGCCAACAATAACATTCTCTTTTAACCCGTCTAAGTTATCAACTTTACCCGAAACTGCTGCTTCGGTGAGCACCCGAGTTGTTTCCTGGAAGGATGCAGCTGATATAAATGACTTGGTCTGAAGAGACGCCTTTGTTATGCCCTGAAGAACGGGTTTGGCGCGTGCCACCGAAAGACCCTGAGCCTCCGCCTTCTCGTTAGCAAGCTCGAACTCTTCTCTATCCACTGTTTCACCAACCAATAATGTTGTTTCGCCTCCATCTTCAATTTCAACTTTTTGAAGCATTTGACGAACAATCACTTCAATGTGTTTGTCATTAATTTTTACCCCTTGAAGACGATAAACATCCTGAACTTCATTGATTAAGTAATTAGCTAAAGCTTCAACCCCTAAAATATTTAAGATATCGTGAGGAACTGGATTACCATCCATTAACAAGTCACCGACCTGGACATAATCACCCTCTTGAACGGCAAGATGTTTACCTTTTGGGATCAAGTACTCGACCGTATCGGCATCAGCATCCGAAGGAACGACATTTACTCTACGTTTTGTCTTATAATCTCGACCAAACTCGACGCGCCCTTCCGATTCACTAATAATAGCATAATCTTTTGGTTTTCGTGCTTCAAATAGTTCAGCAACCCGGGGTAAACCACCGGTTATATCCCTAGTCTTTGTCGATTCCCGCGGTATTCTGGCTAAAACGTCACCGGCTTGAACTTCGGCACCATTCTCCACCGACAAAATGGCATCAACTGACATAAAGTAGCGAGCCTCAAGACCATTTTCTAATTCAATGACCTCGCCCTTATCATCACGAAGTGTAATTCGTGGCCTTAGTTCCGAGCCTTTTGGCTGTTGTTTCCAATCAAAAACCACTCGGGAAGCAATACCTGTGCCCTCGTCCATCACTTCTCGCATAGAGACGCCATCAACCAAGTCAACGTAGTTGGCCGTTCCCTTCTTCTCCGTGATTATAGGAATCGTGTATGGATCCCATTCAGCAATTGTTTGCCCTTGATGGACCTCAGTTCCATCGTCTGCGAGTAGTCGTGAGCCATAAGGAATTCGATGCTTCGCTCTCTCCCGCCCCTCTTCGTCTAAAAGGGTGGCCTCCATATTACGGCTCATTACTATTAGAACACCTGATGAATTTTTCACAACATTTCTGTTAGTCAGATTAACTTTTGCTGTAAAAGCAGCTTCTATACTTGATTGCTCAGCACCTCTTTGTGCGGCACCTCCAATATGGAATGTCCGCATGGTAAGCTGAGTTCCGGGCTCTCCTATTGATTGAGCCGCTATAACCCCAACAGCCTCACCAACGTTTACCGAGGTACCCCTAGCTAGATCACGACCATAACAGGCTGCACAAACACCTATTTTTGTATCACAGGTCAAGACTGACCTTACCGAAATCTCCTCTAAGCCCGCGTTACTCACTTTATCTGCTGCCTCGATATCCTCCACAGCTTCCTCGTCAATAATCTGGCCGGCCGCTGTTATAATATCGCCGGTAATCGGATCTTTGATATCGAATACAGCACTACGCCCGAGTATTCTATCTGATAGCGGTTCTACTATCTCTCCATCCTCGATGACCGCTTTTACTTTTAGGCCCCTTTGTGTTCCACAATCCTCTTCTGTAATGATACAATCTTGGGCCACATCGACCAAACGGCGAGTGAGGTATCCAGAGTTAGCCGTTTTTAAAGCGGTATCTGCCAAACCTTTTCGCGCGCCGTGGGTTGAGTTAAAGTACTCAAGCACCGTTAAACCCTCTTTAAAATTGGAGATGATAGGGGTTTCTATTATCTCTCCCGACGGCTTGGCCATAAGCCCGCGCATCCCAGCGAGCTGTTTTATTTGAGCCGGAGACCCGCGCGCACCCGAGTGTGCCATCATCCAAACAGAATTCACGTCTTTGCCATCTTCGGGGCTCATTATCCGCCCCATCATTTCTTCGGCGACCTGATCCGTACAGCGTGACCAAACATCCACTACCTTATTGTATTTTTCGCCCTGCGTGATCAATCCATCTAGATATTGTTGTTCGAATTCTTTTACCTCATCAGTGGCTGTTTCCACGAGGCCGGTTTTAGTCTCCGGTATAATCAAGTCGTCTTTTCCAAACGAAATACCTGACGTACACGCTTGGCTAAATCCCAGCGCCATTAATCTATCCGCGAATATGACTGTGTCTTTTTGCCCACAATGTCGATATACGTTGTCAATTACATTTGATATTTCCTTTTTAGTCATTAACTTATTTATCGTTGAAAATGTAATTTTAGCACTGTCTGGTAAATATTGTGCCAAGCGTAATCTACCCGGGGTCGACTCAACTATCTTTTTAACTTTGTTCCCTTCATCGTCAAATGTATCGATTCTTGACTTTACTTTCGCGTGGAGATGAACAGAGCCACTATGCAGGGCGTGTTCCACTTCTGCTAAGTCAGCAAAAATTAGACCCTCCCCCAACATACCGTCTCTTTCCATAGTAAGGTGATACAAACCCAAAATTATATCCTGAGAAGGTACGATGATTGGCTTACCATTCGCCGGACTTAGAATGTTATTAGTCGACATCATAAGAACGCGCGCTTCAAGCTGGGCTTCCAGAGATAGTGGCACATGAACGGCCATCTGATCACCGTCGAAGTCCGCGTTGAAAGCTGTACAGACCAGGGGGTGTAGCTGGATGGCTTTTCCTTCGATAAGTACAGGCTCGAAAGCCTGTATGCCTAGCCGATGCAGCGTAGGAGCGCGGTTAAGCAGGACCGGGTGTTCGCGGATTACCTCTTCTAAAATATCCCAAACTTCAGGGCGTTCTTTTTCTACCATACGCTTGGCTGCTTTTATGGTGGTTGCTAGACCATACAATTCTAACTTTGAGTAGATAAATGGCTTAAAAAGCTCTAAGGCCATTTTTTTAGGCAAACCACATTGGTGGAGTTTCAACTCCGGCCCCACAACTATTACGGATCGTCCAGAGTAGTCTACTCGCTTACCGAGTAAATTTTGCCTGAACCTCCCCTGCTTACCCTTGAGCATATCGGAAAGAGACTTCAAGGGGCGTTTATTTGCACCGGTGATTACTCGTCCGCGTCGCCCATTATCGAATAATGCGTCAACGGACTCTTGGAGCATCCGTTTTTCGTTCCTGACGATTATATCAGGAGCTCTCAATTCAATGAGTCGCTTCAGCCTATTATTTCTATTGATTACGCGTCTGTACAAATCGTTTAAGTCAGATGTTGCAAACCGACCTCCGTCCAACGGAACAAGGGGACGTAATTCTGGCGGGATGACAGGCACGACGTCCAATATCATCCACTCTGGCCGACAACCAGACTCCATAAAGGCTTCGATTAACTTTAATCTTTTGACGTATTTCTTTCTTTTCATCTCCGAACCCGTAGTGCGGAGTCCCTCTCTTATTTCTATCACCTCTTGCTCTAAATCAAGTTCACCGAGCATTTCCTTGAGTGCTTCTGCTCCAATAGATGCCTTAAACGTATCTTCGCCAAACTCATCCATAGCATCGAAGTATTCGTCCTCTGACAACAATTGCCTACGATTTAATGAAGTAAACCCTTCATCTAAAACGACAAAACTTTCAAAATATAGGATCCTTTCTAATTCTTTCAGAGTCATATCCAGTAGTAAGCCAATACGGCTTGGTAATGATTTAAGGAACCAAATATGTGCAACTGGCGAAGCGAGTTCTATGTGCCCCATCCGTTCTCGTCGGACCTTGCTAAGTGTGACCTCGACACCACACTTCTCGCAAATTATACCCCTGAATTTCATTCGTTTATATTTTCCGCATAAACACTCATAGTCTTTGATGGGGCCGAAAATACGAGCGCAAAACAAGCCGTCACGTTCCGGCTTAAACGTTCGATAGTTTATAGTTTCAGGTTTCTTTATTTCTCCAAACGACCAAGAGTGAATACGGTCTGGGCTAGCAATAGATATTTTGATCTGATCGAAGCTATCGGTTCCACTTGGTTGTCCAAAAAAGTTCGTTAATTCATTCATAAAAGAAACTCCTCATATTTGAGTCTGAACCCATCATCGTAGAGCCCGAAACGTGTTGTGCTTTCCAGCAATTTTATAGCGGCNCAATGTTTAAAACAAGATATACTAACTCAATCACAACTGNCGTTGATCCAGATCTACATTAAGACCTAGAGAACGCAATTCTTTAATCAAGACGTTGAATGATTCAGGTATTCCTGCCTCAAAATTATCATCGCCTCTAACAACTGCCTCGTAGACTTTCGTTCTGCCTGAAACGTCGTCAGATTTTACNGTCAACATCTCTTGAAGTGTGTAAGCAGCACCATAGGCTTCCAGTGCCCAAACCTCCATTTCTCCGAANCGCTGTCCNCCGAATTGCGCTTTNCCTCCGAGAGGTTGCTGCGTGACCAAACTGTAAGGACCAATTGATCTTGCATGAATTTTATCATCGACAAGATGATGCAACTTGAGCATATAAATATATCCCACTGTCACCTTTCGTTCAAAGACCTCACCGGTCCTACCGTCAACTAGGGTTACCTGCCCTGCAGAATCAAGACCGGCTTTTCCTAGCATTGCAACAACGTCTTCTTCTCTAGCGCCATCAAATACAGGAGTACCCATGGGNACNCCGCTTTTAAGATTNCCNGCGAGTTCAACAACTTGNTTGTCGTCTAAGGGAGCAATTTGAGTATCGTATTGATCCTTACCATAGATATTGTTCAAAGANTCCCTTAGCTCTNGTGATGAAGANGTTTTAGATATCTCGTCAACCATCGAGGCGATTTGTTTTCCCAAACCATGAGAAGCCCAACCTANGTGTGTTTCCAAAATTTGGCCGACATTCATNCTAGANGGGACACCAAGAGGNTTTAAAACAATATCTACAGGGGTACCNTCTTCNAGATAAGGCATATCTTCGATAGGCGCAATTTTGGAGATAACTCCCTTATTCCCATGCCTGCCCGCCATTTTGTCGCCGGGTTGAAGTTTACGCTTCACCGCGACAAAAACCTTTACCATTTTCATAACGCCGGGTGGCAGTTCATCACCACGCTGGAGCTTTTCAACCTTATTATCAAACCGGTCTTGCAACTGCTCAATTGCTCGATCGAACTCCTGTCCAGAGCCCTCTATGTAGTCCATTTTANCACTGTCNTGNATAACAATCTGCCTCCACTGACCAGGNGTATATTCCTGCAGCAGCTCCTCAGTGATANTAGAACCANTTTTCATTTCCTTTGGGCCTGCCGCNACTTTTTGACCGAGAAGTTGTTCTTTCAACCGATCATAAAACCCACTTTCTAGAATGGTTTGTTCATCGTCACGATCTTTCGCCAACCTTTCGATCTCAGTCCGTTCTATAGCCTGAGACCGCTCGTCCTTATCNACNCCTCGCCTTGAAAAAACTCTCACTTCCACAACNGTTCCCGCGCCTCCGGGCGGCACTTTGAGAGAAGTATCTCTAACATCAGAAGCCTTCTCACCAAAAATAGCTCGGAGTAATTTTTCCTCAGGGGTCATTGGAGATTCCCCTTTAGGTGTCACTTTCCCAACTAAAATATCGCCTGGATTAACCTCGGCACCAATGTACACTATCCCGGCTTCATCCAGATTTTTCAGTGTTTCCTCACCTACATTAGGAATATCTCGGGTAATTTCTTCCTGGCCTAGCTTCGTATCNCGGGCCATNATTTCATATTCTTCTATATGGATAGATGTAAAAACATCATCCCGCACTATTCTNTCGGAAATTAAAATCGAGTCCTCAAAATTATAACCATTCCAAGGCATGAAAGCGACTAGAACNTTTCTGCCAAGAGCCAANTCCCCCAAATCGGTTGACGGACCATCCGCGATTATATCACCAGCATTAACAACATCGCCAACCGCAACTANNGGGCGTTGATTAATACACGTATTTTGATTCGACCGCTGATATTTTAACAAACTATATATATCNACGTTTGATTCCATACTTTCAATTTGGTCTGTCGCTCGGATAACAATTCGCTGTGCATCCACCTGATCTACAACGCCCGACCTTTTAGCTATAATGACGACCCCCGAGTCTCGTGCCACGGTNGCCTCCATNCCAGTCCCAACATATGGTGCNTCTGCCTTTATTAGGGGGACAGCNTGCCTTTGCATATTNGACCCCATAAGTGCTCTATTTGCGTCGTCATTTTCTAAAAAAGGNATNAGGGCTGCNGCTACCGATACGAGNTGCTTAGGTGACACGTCTATTAGATCTATGTCCTCGGGGCGGGCCAGGCCAAAGTCNCCTTGNCGCCTTACCGGAACTANCTCCTCGACAAATTTGTTGTTCTTATCCAACTGCGCGTTAGCCTGTGCTATTATATATCGGCCTTCCTCCATTGCTGATATATAGCGCACTTCATCTTCCACTTTCCCTTTTACAACTGCCCGGTATGGCGTTTCTATAAACCCATATTGATTNACGCGCGCNTANGTGGCTAACGAATTAATAAGACCAATATTTGGGCCCTCTGGCGTCTCAATGGGGCANATACGTCCATAATGTGTTGGGTGCACGTCCCTAACTTCAAAACCAGCTCGTTCTCTGGTTAAGCCTCCTGGACCCAGTGCTGAAAGCCTACGCTTATGAGTAATTTCTGATAAAGGATTTGTTTGATCCATGAATTGTGATAATTGCGACGATCCAAAAAACTCTCTCACGGCAGCGGCCGCAGGTTTAGCATTAATGAGATCATGTGGCATTACAGTATCGATTTCTACTGAACTCATACGTTCGCGGATTGCTCTTTCCATCCTTAAAAGACCAACGCGGTATTGGTTCTCCATAAGCTCCCCAACGGATCTTACACGCCTATTCCCCAAGTGATCTATGTCATCTATTTCGCCCTTACCATCTTTCAAATCTGTAAGGATCTTCATTATCTCTAATATATCATNTTTTCGCAGAACTCTAACCGAGTCTTCCACTTCTTGTCCCAGNCGCGCATTCATTTTCACCCTNCCAACCGAGGACAGGTCGTATCGNTCTGAGTCGAAAAACAACCCATGGAATAGAGCTTCCGCGGTTTCTAAAGTAGGGGGCTCNCCGGGGCGCATGACCCTGTAGATATCTACCAACGCCTCATCTCTGTTTGTATTTTTATCAGAAAACATCGTGTTCCGCATGTAAGCGCCAACGTTGGTGTGATCAATTGCTAAAACCGATATGTCTTTAACTTTGTTCTCTGCTAGTAGTTCTAGGGCTTCTGACGTGATTTCGTCGCCGGCCTGAAAAAATACCTCGCCAGTGTCTGGGTCAAACAGGTCCTTCGCCANATATTGTCCTATTAATTCTTCGTCTGCTACAAATATTTCCTTGAGACCACCTTCTACTAATTGCTTAATTTTTCTTTGCGTAAGCTTNTCACCAGCGGTCGCAACAACCTTGCCTTTCTTGGCATCTACAAGGTCTACATTCAATTTTCGACCCCTAAAACTTTCGGATTGGAACGTCGTCTTCCATCCCTTTTTTTCACGTTTATAAACGACGTTGTCGTAAAAATAATCTAGTATCTCTTCAGATGTCATTCCATAAACTTTGTTACGTTCTAACTCTTCTCCCCCTGCCTCGCACTCTTTCAGNTACGCTTCGCATTCTCCGCTAACAAGGGCAAGCAATAATGTGCTAGCCGGCAATTTACGCCGCCTATCGATTCTCACATAAAGAATGTCTTTTGCATCAAATTCAAAATCNAACCAAGAGCCTCGATAAGGNATGACCCTCGCTGCGAACAAATACTTTCCGGACGAGTGGGTTTTTCCTTTGTCATGGTCGAAAAATACGCCCGGCGACCTATGCATTTGTGACACGATTACTCTCTCAGTCCCATTGATGACAAACGTCCCATTTTGAGTCATCAGAGGCATGTCACCCATATACACCTCTTGTTCTTTAATATCTCTTATNGACCTNGCGCCCGTTAACTCATCTNCATCCCAAACCACTAAACGCANTGTCACCTTAAGAGGAGCTGCAAATGTCAAACCGCGTTGCTGACACTCATCCACATCAAACTTNGGTGTTTCTAATTCGTANCGGACAAATTCCAGCATTGAAATTTCGGAAAAGTCTTTNATCGGAAAAACGGTCTTGAAAACTTCCTGCAGGCCGACNTCCTGGCGCTCATCAGTAGGAACATCCATCTGCAGGAAATGGTCGTAAGAACTCTTTTGAACCTCTATTAGGTTAGGCATCGGCGCCACTTCAGTAATTCTACCAAAGGACTTCCTTACCCGCTTCCTACTCGTGAGAGAACTTATGGACGTTATGGACATATTCGCGACCCCATTTCGATATTTGCTTTGTTCTTATTCAAGTTGCCCTTTTAGTATCAAATGTACGACTACTAAANTTAAAGACAAAAACTTTTTGATACCCGTATGTCTACTCGATCAATTAGTGTGGACGCGCTGGAAAACCAGACGACCACACTAATAGCTTCATTAGTTATTTCAATTCAACAGAAGCGCCGGCCTCTTCCAGCTGCTTTTTCATTTCTTCTGCTTCCTCTTTTGTGACCCCTTCTTTGACTGGTTTTGGGGCACTCTCAACTAAATCTTTAGCTTCTTTAAGTCCAAGACCGGTTATCCCTCGAACTTCCTTAATGACGTTAATCTTTTTGTCGCCGATTGCTGAGAGAACAACAGANAACTCTGTTTGTTCTTCTCCACCACCGGCTCCACCCGCTTCTCCACCGGCAGTTGGCATCGCAACCGCCATTGGCGCTGCAGCAGAAACACCCCATTTTTCCTCAAGCATTTTGGCGAGGTCGGCAGCTTCCATCACNGTTAGATTCGATAATTCTTCTGCTAATTTTTCTAGATCAGCCATAGTATTTTNCTCCAAATTTAAACTTCAAGAACAACAATAAAAAATAAACGCTCAGGTTTGCTGGCCGCGTGCCCCAATGACGCGCGCAACCTTTCCTCCAGATGCAGGCAAAATACCAACCAAATTCATNGCTGGCGTTTTTAACAAACCAATAATTTTGGCACGAAGCTCGTCGAAGGACGGTAATTCAGCAAGTCGCTTNAGTTCNTCCATTGAAAGCATCGAACCTTCAATTGAACCAGTGACAATACTGAACTTCTCNTTTTCCTTGGCGAACTTAACAGCGGCCTTNACAGTTGCTACCGGATCGTCGGACNTCGCTATTGCCGTTGGACCCGAAAAGCTTTGATCAAGGTTTTCATACTGCGTGCCTTTTAGAGCGAGACGTGCAAGGCGATTTTTAGTCACCTTGTATTTTGTACCTGCTTCACGCATAGCGCTCCGAAGTTGTTCAACTTCGTCAACGTTCATACCTACCTGCTGAGTAACAACCACACAGGCCGTTTCAGACAGAGTCTGATGAAGCGAGGCAACCAATTCAACCTTTTCATTTCGGTTCATTGATTAACTCCAAAATTCGAGCCGGATCAAAACTGGCGACCCTAACTCGTTACACAGTGTCCCAGGCCACAAAGGCCGAGGACGGTTCGCCTGCCCCAGAAGTTCAAACGGATTAAAATACGTTTTCCGTCTACTCCCTATCTATGCGAGCGATCGTTTCTTCAAGCCACTTTACTACATGGCACTCGCAGTCTTGGACAGGATTTGGCCAACTTGTGCTGACCATACTTTGGCACAGTGCATTTACACTAGAAGCCAAAATATCTTAATTCATACTAAGCGCCTATATCACCCCCCAACCCAGTTGTATCAACTCGGATGCCTGGCCCTTGGGAAGAACTTACAGCGACTCGTTTAATGAAAGTTCCCTTTGCCCCGGTTGGTCGAGCCTTTTGTATAGCCGTTACAAATGCGGTTGCGTTTTCTATGAGCTGCTCATCTGAGAAACTTGCCTTACCTATACCCCCATGTACAATGCCTGCTTTCTCCGTCCTAAACTCAACTTGGCCAGCTTTTACCGCCTTTACGGCATCACCGACGTCATTGGTGACTGTACCTAATTTGGGGTTTGGCATGAGTCCTCTGGGACCGAGGACTTTCCCAAGCCTTCCAACAACACCCATCATATCGGGAGTCGCAATAACTCTGTCAAAATCTGATTTGCCGTTTTGGATTTCAGTCATGAGGTCGTCTGACCCAACAAAATCAGCACCAGACTGTCTCGCCTCTTCTGCTTTAGCGTCTTTTGCGAAGACTGCAACTTTCATGGATTTTCCCGTTCCATGTGGTAAAGAAACAACGCCTCGAACCATTTGATCAGAATGGCGCGGATCAACTCCGAGGTTCATTGCTATCTCTATCGTTTGATCTGACTTTCCACCGGAAGCGAATTCCCGCACTAGTTTAACAGCCTCATTGAGGTTAAACAACTTGTCGCGATCCGTATTTTTATAATGATCACGTAATTTTTTTCCTTTGTTTGCCATGACTTTACTCCACCACCTCTATCCCCATCGATCGTGCCGATCCCTTTACCATCATCACTGCACCATCAACATCTACAGCATTTAAGTCTTGCATTTTTGCTTCAGCAATTTCCTTGGCTTGAGCTAGTGTTATTGACCCTACAACTTCGAACCCTGGCTTATTTGCGCCCTTATTTAATTTTGCGGCTTTCCTAATGAGAAAGCTGGCAGGAGGTGTTTTAGTAACAAAAGAGAAAGTTGCGTCTGAATAAGCCGTAATAACGACCGGAATGGGCATACCTTGCTCTAGATTTTGAGTAGCAGCGTTAAAAGCTTTACAGAATTCCATTATATTTAGACCACGCTGTCCTAGCGCTGGACCCACTGGTGGGGACGGGTTAGCTCCACCAGCTGGGATTTCTAGTTTGATATATCCTTCAATTTTCTTCGCCATACTTTTTACCTTTAAAAATCTGCGTGGTACGAAAAGTCCAGGATTTCGGGCCAATCTCCCACACGTGAATTGTAAAATTTTCTAATGTTACATTTTTTCTACTTGACTATATTCAAGATCCACCGGCGTAGACCTTCCAAATATAGATACTGCTACCTTCAGTCTAGCTTTATCTTCGTCAACATCCTCAACAAAACCATTAAAAGACGAGAAAGGACCGTCTGCCACCCTAACCTGTTCTCCGACCTCAAAGGTAACTTTTGGTTTGGGACGATCTACACCTTCGGCAACCTGTTTAATTATTCTAGTAGCCTCGGCTTCCGATATAGGCATAGGCTTTCCTTTAGCTCCGAGAAAAGACGCAACCTTGGGTTGGTCTTGCACTAAATGCCAGCTTTGATTTGTCATCTCCATCTTGACCAATATGTATCCAGGAAAAAACTTACGTTCCGCACTAACCTTAGTCCCCCGCCTCATCTCTATAACTTCCTCGGTCGGCACAAGAATTTCAGACACTAAGTCATCCATCTCTTGGATTTTAGCCTGTTCTCTCAAATTTTGAGCTACTTTCTTCTCGAAACCTGAGTGCACATGAACAACGTACCATCGCTGAGCCATTTTAGCCTCCTAAACCAAGAATAAGCTGCACTGCCCACGATAAGCCTAGGTCAACCACAAAAAAGAAGATTGCAGCAAGAAAGACCATTATGAAGACCATAAAAGTCCCGATGCCAGTCTCTTTGCGGCTTGGCCAAGAAACTTTAGCCACCTCTTGCCTTACTTGTCTTACAAACTGCGCTGGATTAACCTTACTCATTTCAAACCGATCAACTTAAGTGTTATTTAAATTTGCAAGCCTGTTTTATTTCGTGCACTCATTTTCCGTCGTGGCAGGAGTGACAGGGATCGAACCCGCAACCCCCGGTTTTGGAGACCGGTGCTCTACCAATTGAGCTACACTCCTCCTCCACGTCTCTAAAGGTGGATGTTGTCTCGTTTATTCGATTACCTTAGAGACAACACCAGCGCCAACTGTACGCCCGCCTTCTCGAATTGCAAAACGAAGACCCTCATCCATAGCTATGGGCGCGATTAGGTTAACCTCCATCGATATATTATCACCAGGCATAACCATTTCAGTTCCATCAGGCAGCACCACAGATCCTGTTACGTCAGTTGTACGAAAATAGAACTGAGGACGATAGTTAGAGAAGAATGGTGTGTGACGACCTCCTTCTTCCTTAGTCAAAATATATGCCTCGCAGGAAAACTTTGTATGAGGACTAATAGAACCGGGAGCTGCTATAACTTGCCCGCGTTCAACATCATCCCGGTTTATACCACGAAGTAATAATCCGACATTATCACCTGCCTCCCCTTGATCAAGAAGCTTACGGAACATTTCAACTCCGGTACAAACTGACTTACCTGTCTCACGAATTCCAATAATTTCAACTGGATCATTTACATTAATTACACCTGTTTCAACACGCCCCGTAACAACCGTCCCTCTTCCGGAAATTGAAAACACATCCTCAATAGGCATCAAAAATGGTTGATCTTTTGGACGCTCAGGTTGAGGAATATANTCGTCAACCGCAGCCATTAGCTCCATAATGGCGTCTTTCCCCGTTGCCGCNTCTGAATCCTCAATAGCAGCCAACGCAGAACCTTTNACTATTGGAATATCATCGCCTGGGAAATCNTACGAAGAGAGCAACTCTCTAACTTCTAACTCAACAAGCTCGAGAAGTTCTTCGTCATCCACCTGATCGACCTTATTCATGAAAACAACGAGCGCAGGGACACCAACCTGGCGTGCCAGAAGNATATGCTCTCGGGTCTGAGGCATAGGACCATCGGCCGCGGACACAACCAGTATAGCACCGTCCATTTGCGCTGCACCCGTAATCATATTTTTGACGTAATCTGCGTGNCCAGGACAATCTACGTGGGCATAGTGNCGGCCGTCTGTTTCATANTCAACGTGAGCCGTNGATATCGTTATGCCTCGAGCCTTCTCTTCGGGAGCCTTATCTATCTGGTCGTAAGCAGTATAATCAGCTCCACCAGCCTCAGCTAAAACCTTCGTAATAGCTG
Organism: Rhodospirillaceae bacterium; assembly: GCA_002730675.1. Lineage (GTDB taxonomy): Bacteria > Pseudomonadota > Alphaproteobacteria > Thalassobaculales > Thalassobaculaceae. The sequence goes on from PCAV01000071.1 coordinate 13,459, forward strand.
CCGTCAGTGTCGTCTTACCATGATCAACGTGACCAATAGTGCCTATATTGCAATGAGGCTTATTACGCTCAAACTTCTCTTTTGCCATCGAAAAATTACTCCTGCGCTATCTAAAAAATTAAGTAAGTCAGTCATTTGTGACAATGTCACGCTTAATTCAATTTCATCAAGTCTAGTGCTGTGGAGCGGGTGAAGGGAATCGAACCCTCGTATTCAGCTTGGAAGGCTGCTGCTCTACCATTGAGCTACACCCGCCCTGTGTCTCCAACCAGCTTGCTCCTAACAGAAGACTTGCCTACCTTTCCGTTCAATAACTAGTACTATACCTTCCAATTTCTACTGCCTAGCGGCAATTGCAGGTGGTGGTGGGGGTTGGATTCGAACCAACGTAAGCAATGCTAACGGGTTTACAGCCCGTCCCCTTTAACCACTCGGGCACCCCACCTTTAAAAACCGAACCGCCACACCCATATCGCTTCCCAACAAGTTAGGAACACGGAGTGCGCAATATGAGGAAACTCCGATATTTGTCAATGCTAAAACGTTTAAAAATGGTTTTTTTGGTCATAAAAACTATCAATGCGAGTATAGTGCTTGTACGAACTTTAGTCGAGTAGGAATTTGCAAAGGATAACGTCAATTTGAATCAGTCCAATAAAATGCGAAATACAAGGTCTTTCAAAAAATCCGTGCGAAAA
>PCAV01000072.1 GCA_002730675.1 Rhodospirillaceae bacterium
ACCATTTGAGTATTGCTTGGCTAGAATACCAAAGGATGGGTCATTTCTTGGAAATTTAGCACAAGGAGGTAAGGGAGTCGCAAGGAAAATTACTTCTAATCAAAGAGAAATTGGGGAAAAAGTTGGCGCTAGATTAAAAAGTGAGAATATACTTTTTGCTGGCATCGACATAATCGATGACAAACTAACTGAAATAAATATAACTAGTCCTACGTGCGCAGTTGAAATTTTCGACCAAACTGGTGAAAACCCAATAACAAAGATTTTTGATTCCCTATGAGCCATCCCATTCTTTATAACAAAAACATTAAGAATAGGGTTAACCTTAAAAAATCATTTCTGCTATCGACATTAATCCATGTTTTTTTAATATTCGGTGTTTCTTTTATTTTTATTTATAAGCAACCGCTTTTTGATTCTTCCCCAGTAGTGAACATAAAGTTAGCAAATGCGGATGTAGATCAAGACCCAGATTTTTTACCGCAAGTGAATAACCTAATAAATGGGAAAGGCGCAGAATCATCTAAATTGATTGATGATCAGATCAAACAAAAAACCCTAAAAGTAAAAATGTTAGATGCTAACTCAGATCAAAATACTATTGAGTCAAAGTACTTAAATGCTTGGCAAAGAAAAATTGAGAGAGTGGGACATAATGTTCTTAAGAAAGAGTATTCTCAATTAGACTTAATCCAACTTAGACTGGTTGTTAGCATAGATTCATTAGGTAATTTAATTGAAACTAAAATAATCGACTCATCAGGAAACTCAGAAATTGATAAAATAGCTAAGGAAATTGTAAGACTGGCATCACCATTCGAGCCTTTTTCAGATGAAATGTTAAGTGAGTATGAAGTTTTGCAAGTAGATAGAATTTGGAAATTTGGGTCATAAGTAATGGTAGTTATTGCCATTGATTACGGAGAAAAGAAGATAGGTCTTGCAGTAGGTAACACCGAAACAATGACTTCATCACCAATTTCAATTATTAAAAAAGCAAAGACCGGATTTAATTGGGATGAGTTAAAAGAAAAGATTATGGAGTGGGAGCCTAATAGAATTATCATTGGTAAACCACTTAATATGGATGGTACTAGAAGCGATTTTATGGAGAAGGTAGAGAGGTTTGCTAAAAAGCTTAGATCTATAATAGATATTGAGATTGAATTTTTTGATGAACAACAATTAAAAGGGCTCGAGGGGCGTTTAGTTATCGACGACCAGGAGGCAGTTGCAGATGCGGGCTTTCCAGGGGAAGATCCTTTAAGTTTAATTACTGAATTAGCAAATCACATGTCAAATCGTTCGTCGGACGTTCAGGCAAGAGGGCTTCGATCAGATGATATAATTACTACAGGTTCTTGGACTGGTGTAGATTTTGCGACACAAAATTCGGCGATAAAAGCTTATTTTAGTAAGTTAGGCTCCGCTACTTTAGAATTTACTTCTTAACTGTTCTAAGTGAATCTAGTCGTGGTTTATGTTAACTGAAACAAAAGCAGATAAATTATATCGAGCTCGGCCAGGCAACTGCAGGGGGGAGGCTCATCAGGATTGCCTCGACATTGCCACCCGTCTGTAGTCCAAAAAGCGTCCCTCTATCATAAAGTAAATTAAACTCTACATAGCGCCCTCGCTTAACTAATTGTGCTTGTCTCTCTTTTTTTGTCCATGTTTTGTTCATATGCCGNTTNACTATTGCTGGATATATGCTGGCAAAGGTCGACCCTACTTCTTTCGTAAAGTTAAAGTCGGCCTCAAAATTATTTGCTAATTGATCATAGAATATACCGCCTACGCCCCTTGGTTCATTCCTATGTTTTAAATAAAAGTAATCATCGCACCATTCCTTAAAACGGGTATAGTAAGTGTCATCGTGTTTGTTGCAAGCAGACCGAAACGCGTTGTGGAATAATTCCNTGTCCTCTGTATTNATAATCATGGGTGTNAGATCAGCTCCGCCACCAAACCAAGACCGTGTTGTTGCAATGTGTCGTGTGTTCATATGAACTGCCGGTATATGCGGAGACCACATATGCGCAACTAATGAAATGCCCGATGCCCAAAATTTACGATTATTCTCTGCGCCGGGAATCTGTTTGCTAAATTCTGGCGAGAGCTCTCCCATTACGGTGGAGATATTTACACCAACCTTTTCNAATAGGCGGCCCTCCATNATCGACATCTCTCCTCCTCCTCCTCCCTCTCGATGCCANTTTTTTTGTCTAAATTTACCAGGNGGCATTGATTGTTTNGGGCCTTCGTAATTCTGTTCAAGTTTTTCAAAACTTGANCAAATTTGATCTCTCAACACTTCAAACCACTTTTGTGTTTCAAGGCGTTGGTTTTTAGTGGATAAGTACATTAAGCGCTCCGAAACNACAAAAATACCTCTGGAATTNAAGATTTAACGNAGGATAAATACAAATTAGCGAGAGTATTNAAACCAAATGACATCAAAATAAAAGTGGAACAACCCCAATGAAGGATAAATTTCTATTCTGTCTATTCGATGGTCTAAGAAGAGACATCGTACGTCAAGATACAATGCCAAATCTTTCGNCTTTTCGAGAAGGTTGGGTTGATTTTCCAAATTCAAGTTCTGTTTTNCCATCTGAAACGCGCGTTCAGGTGTCAAGCTTTGTCACGGGTGCATTTCCAGGAGATGCTCAATTAGACTTGAAAAATCAGACTGGTTTTGGTCATGGGGTAATGGCTAATGTTTTTTTCGACCCAAAACAGAGTATTGGCGCGCCATTGGACACATCAAATATGGAAAAAATGGAGAAGGCAGAAAAATATTATGGCCGTATACAAAAATCGATCAATTTAAGTGAAATTATGGCTTCTGCCGGAAGAGAATACTCTGTTCTAACCACGGGTAAAATAGGTAATGCCAAGCTCTTAAACTTAAATGCTAATAAATTAAAACAAAAAGTGTTTTCTATTTGGGGGGCAGATATTTGCAGTAAAACTGTTGATTTCGAAATGATAGTTGAGCGTTTTGGACCAATACCTAAACAAGATTTTCCAAATAATGCAGTAACAGAGTATGCAACTAACTTACTTCTTGATTATTTTTTAAAATCAGGTTCAGCCGATCTGCAAGTTATGTGGTACAACGAGCCCGACTTGTCGTTTCATTACAAAGGCATAGGATCGCCAGAGAGCCTATCTAGCATCGCATGCCTGGATAAGTGCTTTGGTCGCATATTGGATTGGTGGAGCACTGACGGTAGAAAAGATGGTTGGCATCTAATCGTTGCTTCGGATCATGCCCAAATTTCAGTCGCAAAACAAATTGATGTTTTTAGTGAATTGGAGACGGCTGGTTTCAAGGTTGGTGCTGGGCTAAGTGAGGGCAATGATATAGCTCTAAAGCGAAGTTATAGTGGTCAAATTACAGTTAGGGACAGGGATGAATTATTAGTTCGAGAGATTTTACAATTTTTGCAAGCCCAACCTTGGTGTGGTTTGACATTTTCCAAACTTGGCGAAGATGGGGCCCTATTCATGGGTGACATTAATGTTTTGAATGAGAGATCTCCCGATGTCTACTTTACAATGAGGACTTTCGATGGAGCCAATCATTTTGGTTATCCAGGATTATGTTTTGGTGATAATCCCGATATTCCTATTGGGGGTGGTGTTCACGGTGGTTTGCATAGTGTTGAATTAAATAATTTGTTGATTTTTGCAGGAAAAAAAATTCATCGTCAAAAGGTGTTTGATACTCCAACCGGCATTGTTGATATACTGCCTTCCATTTTATGGGCTATGGAAATTGATATTCCTTCCTCGATAATGGGAAGACCTTTGAAAGAAGCTTTTATTAACCAAGGAAATTCACCTGCCTGGTGCGAGCGTTTATTGAGTGCCTCAAATGGCCAATATTCGCAGAATATGCGCCTTGGTTATGTTGAAGGGGTGAATTTCCCATATTTAAGGAGTGGGCAACGAACAAGTTGATTTGGACGCTAAAAGCAAATTATCTTTGTGTTTTATAGTCAGTGTTCGGGGGAACAAAGGGCGAAGTGAATTTAGCTCCACGGGTATTGGCTGGTTTATAGTGCTTTTTTAGCAGACTATCTAGGAGGTTCGCCATGTAGTGGAGATCAGTTAAAAGCATCTCCTGACTTCTATTTTCCATCTCTTTCCATGCATTGTGAATGACCTTTACACTTGACCCACCCAGTGGCAAATCCTCTAATTTTTTGGATGTTTTTTTAATCCAATCAACGGTATTCTCGCGAGTATCTTTTGCTTCTTCAACTTTCTCCTTAAGGCTGTCAAAAATCAGTCCCGCTATTTCTTCAGATGAATTATCACAAATTGGTTTCAATGCCTTCATATGTTCGTAGTCATAGTCTGTAAGACTGAATAACGGCTTATCAAAGTATTTGAAAGTGAGATTACGAACAGACATTGCGCCTTTGAGACCGGCAATTTTCTCAATTGTTGAACTTCCCTCTCGGATTTTTGGGCATTGTTCCTCCGATAAGTCGGCAGACTTTTTGTCAAATGTCAAACTTTCGATAGGCTGGGATGTGGCGGACTTATCAGCAGTCTCAGAGATACTTTTTTTCTCTTTTTCTTGCGCCGCCAAATGAATACTGCTGCTAAAAAGCAATATAACGACTAAAAAAGGTTTTAAATTATCTAAAATCATTATCTATTTATAAAATGTTATATCGGCACGGCTACGAAGATAACGCGTGCCATGGTGGTTATAAAGTAAATATATCGAAAATGGGCATAGGACATGGATTTAAATTTGCAATCGCGGGCAGCCTACGAAACATGGGATGTCTCAAAAAACGCGGTAACTGGTAAAAATGGGATCGTTGTAGCACAAGAAATTGAGGCGGCAAATATTGGAAAACAGGTCTTATCGGAGGGAGGTAATGCAATTGATGCCGCTGTTGCAACAGCTTTAGCGCTCTGCGTCACAGAACCATGGATGAGTGGTTTAGGAGGCGGCGGGTTTATGATTGTCTATTTAGCGAAACAAAACGTGGTCAAAGTAGTAGACTTCGGAATGATATCACCTTTGGAACTCCAGGTTTCTGATTATCCTCTCAGCGGAGAAGCAGGAGGCGATTTGTTTGGCTGGCCAGCGGTTGAAAACGACAGCAATATACATGGCGCTAGATCAATAGCCGTTCCGGGTTCGGTAGCAGGTTACTCGTTAGCTATTGATCGTTTCGGGCACAAGAGCTGGCCTGAACTTTTAGGGCCGATAATTAAGCTTGCGGAAAGAGGTCACCGGAAAACTTGGTGGACAACATTGAATGTCGCTGCAGAAGCACAGGTGCTAAAAAACTACAATAATTCGGCAAAAGTTTGGCTGCCTAATGAAACGGTTCCAATTGTATCGCAAGACTTAAGCGATGATTTCCTAAAATTAGGAAACTTAGCATCTACATTTCAATTGCTGAGCGATCATGGCGCCGAATACTTTTATAAAGGCGAACTGGCAAAGGACATAGTAGACGATGTCCGAGCTGCAGGCGGGAGATTGTCGATAGAAGATTTTCAGAATTATTCGGCAACTATCAAAGACCCTTTAATTTCCGTGTATGATAGTCTTTCAATTAATTTAGAGCCAAACTATTCGGCAGGCCCGACATTTGCCGATGCTCTCTCCAGATTGCCTGATTTCAAATATACTAAGTTGGAGGCTGCAAAACATTTTGCGATTGCCGAAGCATTAATTGAAGCCTATCAACATCGTTTGAATACGATGGGGCATGCGGGTGATTTCGGTGATAGAAGTTGCACAACTCATATTAATACACTGGACGCAGATGGAAATATGGTTGCAATGACAACGACGCTACTATCGAGATTTGGTTCGCGATTTATATCACCGTCCACAGGCATTCTCATGAATAATGGTATAAATTGGTTCGATCCGCGACAAGGCAGGCCAAACTCGGTTGCCCCTGCAAAAAAACCTCTTTCAAATATGTGTCCTCTTATCGCTCTTAAAAATGGGCAACCGTTTTTTTCTCTTGGAGCGTCCGGAGGGAGAAAGATACTCGCTTCCGTGTTTCAAATAGCTTTATATATTGAAAAATTTTCCATGACGCTGCAGTCTGCTTTGGCGTACCCAAGAACAGACGTTAGCACGTTAGACAAAATCATATATGACCCACGATTTAGTGATCAAACGGCTAAAGAACTAGGAAAACTAGCGCCGTTGAAAATGTGGGAGCCAACCACTTTTCCGTCGGCGTATGCAGTGCCATCCGGTATACATATCGTCGATGGTGTCGCTATCGGAGCCGTGCATCCGTTCTCGCCGCTCTCAGCAGCTGTGGCTTGTTAGTTAACTAGTCCGCCAAAAGAAACTATTTTTAAAAGTCAGTACACCTGCCATTGTGTTGCCAATCCCCAAAGCGAGTTGGTTCAGGGCCATCGTACCCGCCAATTTCACCTGCTTTGACATCGTTGGGCGATTTAGGCGCTACACTAGCTTTTGCTACAGTTGGAGCTGTGGACGGACTTTTAGTCGGCGATTTTGGGTTGCGCACGATGAATTTTCTTGATTTCTGTGGAGCTCTCATACCGATAGATATAGTTAGCCTATCTTAGAAAATCAACCATTAGAATTGAATGTCTTCCTAAATTACGATACATGATCGTATAGATAAGGACGGGTTGAATGTTTTATGGCAGATAATAAAAAGATTGTTTCATTGCCCCGGGCCGTAGCACTAGATCTGCTAAATTCTATTTTCGTCAAAAAACGAACGCTCGACCAAGCGATTTTTACTTGTAAAACTTTCGATACTTTAACACCATCTGATAAAGGCTTCGCTCGGCTTCTTACCGTAACGGTCATACGTAGAGCTGGTCAGATAGACAATGTAATACATTGCTTTCTTCGAACAGGAATGCCCAGGGGTGCCCGAGATTTTAAAAATATTTTGCGCTTAGCTTGTGCAGAAATTCTCTTTTTAGATGGTAAATCTCACGCTGCTGTGGATTCCGCAGTGACATTAGTTGAGGCAAAAAAGCTTCCACACTATAAGGGTTTAGCAAATGCAGTGCTAAGGCGATTAGCAAGTAAAGGTAAAAAAAAATTAAAACGTTTTCCAGTTAGACTTAACTATCCCAGCTGGTTAATTGATTCTTGGACTAATCACTATGGCTTAGACAACGCCGAAAAAATTTTTGAGGCATGTGTACAAGAGCCAATGCTTGATATCTCCGTAAAGTCTGACCCTTCTTACTGGGCTAAAAAATTAGACGGTCAACTTTTAGCAAGTGGTTCGATTAGGCGTAAGTTTTCTGGGCGGATTGAAAGTCTTCCTGGATATGATGAAGGAGCGTGGTGGGTTCAAGATGCAGGCGCTACTTTACCCGTCCAATTATTTGGGAAACTGGATGGAGCAAATGTGTTAGATGTGTGCGCTGCGCCTGGAGGAAAGACGGCACAGCTTTTATGTGGTGGTGCGAATGTTACCGCTATAGATATATCCCACGTTAGAATAAGACGCTTAAAAGAGAATCTAGACCGGCTTGGGTTAAAAGCAGAATTGATTCATGCTGATATAAAAAAATGGACTACGAGCAGATTATTTGATTTTATTTTTTTAGATGCGCCCTGCTCTGCAACAGGTACAATTCGCAGAAATCCAGACGTTTTGATACATAAAACGTATGAGGACGTTCAGAATCTTAGTATCGTTCAGATGGAAATTTTACAGAAAGTCTCCAAGCTTGTTAGGCCGGGCGGGCAGCTTGTGTACTGCACGTGTTCCTTGCAATATGAAGAGGGAGAGGCACAAGTTGATAGTTTTTTATCCAAGAACACCGGATTTAGTAGAGATCCTATTAGCTTGAATGAAATTGGTAGTTTCTCTGATGCTATCAATGTAAACGGGGATCTGCGATTATTGCCTTATCATTTGAATCAAAATGAAGGTGTCGATGGTTTCTTTGCGTCTAGACTTACAAGAAAGTGACGGTATTTTTCTTATCTTATTGTCACGCTATTGCGATTATTTTTACAAACTGATAGTTGATAATTTATGGAAAATAATATTCTGATATCGCCTTCGGTGCTCGCCGCGGATTTTTCAAAACTTGGTGACGAGATTCAGTCGGTTTCAGAGATGGGGGCGGATTTCATACACTTAGATATAATGGATGGTCATTTCGTGCCAAACTTATCCTTTGGGGCTGATATTGTGAGAGGAATTCGACCTTATAGTAATCTACCATTTGACGTTCACTTAATGATTACTAATCCAGAAATCTACATAAATTCTTATGTGGATGCCGGAGCAAACTTAATTACAGTGCATCCTGAATCTACATCTCATATACATAGTGTTTTACAGCAAATTAAAAAATCGGGAACTAAGGCGGGCGTCGCATTGAATCCTGGAACACCTATTGAAGTTTTAGATAATATAATAGACGTTATTGATTTGGTTCTCGTTATGACCGTCAACCCTGGTTTTGGAGGACAGTCCTTTCTGTCAAGTCAGTTGGCTAAAATTTCGAAAATACGTTCCATCATAGACCAAGAAAACTACTCGATAGATCTCTCGGTAGATGGCGGAATTAATGCAAAGACTGCTGCGTTAGCTATTGATGCTGGAGCTAATGTTTTGGTTGCAGGGACTTCAATTTTTAAATCGAAAGATAAGACATATTTTGAGATTATTAACCGATTAAGGAATATAGTTCCTTGAAGTTGCCTACTTTTGCTTGGCCGTTGAGGCAGCTTTATTTTAATAATCCAATTTATGCATGGCGTCTGAGCCGAATAGAAGGCAGAGATATTCAAACGCCGGCCTTGGATTCCTGGCCTGGAGAGGTTGAAGTTGGTCGAGACATTATCAACGGTAAAATCGTAGGTCTGAACTTTTGCGACACCAAGACGGTTTGGGAAATAAAACCGAAAGATCCCCTAAGTTTCGAGTCTTTACATGGATTTACGTGGCTTCGGCACCTCAGAGCTCAGGGGGGTGTGGAAGCCCGTCAAACTGCACGAAAACTTGTATTAGGTTGGCTTAATTCTTTTAATAACTGGCATTCAACAGTTTGGCGTGGAGATATTCTAGGGGAGAGGATTTCCTCTTGGTTGGGAATGTTTGATTTTTTTTGCGAGTCGGCTAGCGATGATTTCAGAAGCCTTGTTTTAGAGAGCATTTCTAAACAAATAACGCACGGTCTCAACGATATTAATTCGAATGTATCTGGAATTAAACGTATTCGCAGCCTTAAAGGCCTNATTATAGGATGCATAGCNCTTAATTTTAATGAGGAACGTATCGNTAGANTGCAGAGATTGCTCTNTANNGANTTNGAGNCACANNTATTCNTAGATGGAGGCCANGCTTCAAGGTCGCCGTCGACCCATATAGAANTTATAATGGCACTAATTGATATCAGAAATATTNTGAGGCGTTATGGGTTAGNAACCAGCGAAGATTTCCAAATATATATAGCAAAAATGTCANGGATGCTGCGCCTGTGGCGNCACGGTGATGGCAAACTAGCACTTTTCCATAATTCTCAAGAAAATGGNAAACCTCTAATTGATAGTGTCCTTGGACAGGTCGAATCCCAACAAAAAACGATATATTCTGCAGATCAAACAGGATTTCATAAAATATCGGCTGGCAGCTCAAATTTGATCGTGGATACAGGTGGAGGTGTGAATTTAAACGATGAAAATCACGATAGTCTGACTGCTTTTGAATTTAGTACTGGCAAACAACGTTTAATAGTGAATTGTGGAACAAGTCCTGGAAATTTTGAGCTTCGAGAAGCTCTTAAAGTATCCTCTGCCCATTCTATGTTAACCGTTCATGATAAAAGTATAGGAATGGCGGCTAGAAAAGAGCCTAACAGTTCACGCAATTTTTTAACTTCAGTCACTAGAAAGTTAGTAGACGGCTGTAGTCTCATAGAAATTACCCACGACGGTTATGGCGAAAGTTATGGTTTGACCCATAATCGTAATTTGTATCTATCAGCAGATGGAACCGATTTACGAGGAGAAGAAACTCTCAATTATTCAGGTGCTCCTGGTGTTATTCCTGAAAAAGCAGTTGTGAGATTTCACCTTCATCCGCGCGTTAGAGCTTCCTTGGTGCAAGATGGATCGTCTATCCTCTTACGCCCGACGTCGGGTGGCTTCTGGCGTTTTAAAACCGACTCTGCCATGGAATTGGAAGAAAGTTTGTACTTAGGAACGGCAATAAGGCAGCGAACGGAGCAAATAACTGTTGTGCGTTCCCTACAAGATATAAGAGATAAAAACAGGGTAGTTGTACGATGGGCTCTTTCAAAAGAAAGTGGTTCGGGGAGTAAAGTAGGATAATCTTAAGGGAGTGAAAAATGGCGGAATATGAATGGGCGCGATTGAGAGCTGACGAGCTTCGTAAATACTCTCAGGACGATACTGTCGTTATCTTACCTGTAGCTGCGCTCGAACAACATGGTCCTCATTTGCCAGTAATGGTAGATAGTCGGCTTGTCGAAGAAGTTTCGAAGCGAACCGCTTCTTTGGGAGGTGATAAAGGGGTTCCAATAATAACGCTACCGGTAGTATGGCATGGTTTATCTGAACATCATATGCCTTTTGGAGGTACTGTTACATTAACTTCTAATACATTCTTTTTAATAGTTAGAGATTTAATAAAAAGCATTTCGAGGCATGGGTTTTCAAAGTTTCTCATATTAAATGGGCATGGGGGAAATATCACAGCTGCCGAAGTTTGCGCACAAGATATAGGCATGGAATTATCCCTGCCGATCGTTGCCGCTACTTATTGGCTTGAGGCGGCAGATAGATTTGCTAAAATATTAGAAACACAAACAAATGTAATGCACGCTTGTGAGGCTGAGACCTCTATGATGATGGCATTGGAGCCCGATCTAGTCGTTGATAGTCTTTTGAATCAGGCAAAAGGGCCTATGAAATTAGATTTTCTTAGTGCTGGGAAAGGTTCTTATAGATGGCGTTCGCTGACGCATGTTACTTCTAATGGCGTAATAGGAGACCCGAGTCAATCGTCCAGTGCCAAAGGCGAACAATTGCTGCGGGAAGCATCTCAAGCAATCTTTGAACTGATATGTAATCCTGAAACATTTAAAATGCAGTCAGACCGCCGATTGCCCGGTTAATCTCGAGCTAGTGGTTCGTGAAAAGGCTCAGAGAGAAAATCGAATTGGATGAGCAATGATTATAATAGTCCTCACAACGCTCTGTTTCATTTTAACAGCAATAGGGACAGGATTACTCATTGTTATCTTAAAGAGAGGTAATGTTCTGGATATTCCAAATCAACGAAGTAGTCATGTGTCCTCAATTCCAAGGGGAGGCGGCATAGCTGTGTTATCAACCTTAATTTGTTTTTGGATAGTAGACAGATATCTCTCTCAACAGTGGGTTGCCGGTGAACTTTTTATTCTAATTACAGCGGCACTGCTCAGTATTGTTTGTTTTGTTGACGATCTGCGGGGATTGTCACCATATTTGAAATTATTATTTCAAATTATTGCAGTGGCCGCTGGCCTCATCATTGTGAATGATAGAGGCGCCATTTTTCAAGCTTGGTTGCCTATCTGGATAGATCTAACACTAACTGGTTTGATGTGGCTGTGGTTTATAAATCTTTTTAATTTTATGGATGGAATCGATGGAATCACCGCAGTCCAAATGATCAGCATTGGCCTTGGCTTATCAATTTTATCGGTAATCGGTCTACTGAATTCCTCGGTGTTCACCCCCTCTATGCTTATTGTTGCTTGTGCTCTGGGATTTTTGATATGGAACTGGGCCCCTGCTAAAGTTTTCATGGGTGATGTGGGAAGTGTGCCTCTGGGTTACTTAATTGGTTGGCTTCTAATATCTGTCGTTAGTCCGAGTAACAGCTTTGGGATAGAGCTTTTGACTATAGTTCTTTTGCCAGCTTACTACTATGCCGACGCTACAATAACAATTATCAGGCGTTTTCTATGTAAAAAAAATATATTTCAAGCCCATCGGGAGCACTTTTATCAGTTTGCGGTTGATAGAGGCTTATCGCATGGTCAAGTTTGCGGAGCTATTATTTTGGCGAATTTAATTTTGTTTGGTGCAGTACTTTTGTGTGTAGAATTTAATGTCGCAGTTTCAATAACAATAGGTTTGATAGTTGTTACGCTTCTTTTGTTTTGGATGCGCGGTGTATTTTCAAAAAAATCTTTGACGAAATAAGGTGCGAAATGCGGTTGGCTGTTATCGGCGCAAATGGGTTTGTAGGAAAGTCGCTCTGTTCCGCTCTTAAACTCGCGGGTCATAATGTGTTGGGGTTGGTTCGTTGCCCTGAAACAAATGACCTCCAATGTAGTAGCATAATGTTTATAAACGATGCCGGGCCACAAGAACGATGGCACGAACTCATCAGAGATATTGACGCTGTAATATACTTAGCCTCGCCAAAAGCTGTAGATAAGCCAAATAGTTTGCAAGTCAAAGATTATGACCGGGTAATTATTGGTGGTGCAACGGCTCTTGCTGAAGCTTGCTTAGCTAGCAATGTAAAACGAATGATCTTTTTGAGTAGTATTAAGGTAAATGGCGAAACAAGCGATGAGCGAGTTTTTACAGTTGATTCAAAGCCAAGCCCTGCGACAAAATATGCCCGAGCTAAGTTGGCTGCTGAGCATCAACTATTGGCTTTATCTGAAAAAGGATTAACGACTACAATAATACGTTCACCTGCTGTTTATGGACCCAAAGGCAAAGGTAACATCAAATCCCTTGTTAATTTATTAGCCAATTTTCCATGCTGGGCGATCCCACTTGGTAATGTGAAGAACGAAAGATCATTGATCTTCATAGATAATTTGGTCTCGGCAATAATTAGTAGTGTGGAAGATAGGACTGAAACCTCACGCCTTTTTTTAGTTAGGGATCCACAAATGGTTTCAACAACACAGCTCTGTAAAATTTTACTACGGGCAATGAATAGGCCAGAAAAATTGATAGGCGATCCGTTTTCCATTGTCGAAGCAAGTGTTAAAAGTTTGTTACCAAGCTTGGCAAGTCGGCTTTATGATTCCTTAAGAATCGATGATGAGTTAATAAAGACGTGTTTGGACTGGGAGGCACCTTTTGATGCTCATGAAGGGTTAGCATTGTCGGTTCCAAAGGCGCGAGGTAATGAGCAGCCGCTATGAATTCTACCATAGCTAGGTTTAAACAGAAAAACGGGGTTTGAAATCTTGAGTATCCATCAGCTTAGGCGAATAATTCTAAGTTTTTTGCATGACATTGGAATGGCAGCTCTTTCTTTTATCGTCTCACTTTATCTGAGACTTGGGGCTGAATTATTCTCGTGGCCAAAAACGGATATCTTCATAGGATTGATAATTTTCACATCAGTCGCCACTGTGGTTTTTATTTCTCTGCGTTTAGATAAAATTATTTGGCGATATGTTTCTCTTGGCGATATGGGGAAGATTTTAAGATGTGTAGGCCTAACGCTGATAATATTCATAGTGTGCCAGTTTGTTTATAATAGACTGGATGCCTTTCCCAGGTCCTTTTTGGTCATAGAATTTTTTATTTTGACAGCTATGATAACTAGCCCAAGATTCCTCTATCGCTTTCTGAAAGACGGGGAATTTGGAGCATTATTAGAAAAAGCCAACTACAATAGGACGCCTGTACTTTTAGTAGGGGCAGGTGATGACAGCGATTTATTTATTAGGGAAATGAAACGCGACAGAGAAGCACCTTATAGGACAATTGGAATAATTGATGAAACAGACAAGCGAGTTGGTCGAAGCATTCGGGGTGTTCCAGTATTAGGGAACCTTGCGGCGATGCCAGACATATTTAAACAACTCGAGCGTGACGGTATTGCTCCTCAAAGAGTTGTTATTACAGATCCCATTATTGATGGGCAGACTGTTAGAAATATTGTTGAAATTGCCGAAAAATTAGGATTACCAATTTCACGTATGCCTCAGGTCGCTAATCTTGGAAATATGAGTTCAAGGCCAAATAGCTTTGAAATACGGCCCATAAATGTAGAGGATGTGCTTGGTCGGCCTCAAACAATGTTAGACCCCATTCCCGTTAAAAATTTATTCTTTGGCTGCACAGTGCTAATAACTGGAGCCGGGGGGACGATTGGTAGTGAATTGGCCCAGCAGGTGGCAGGCTTTCAACCGGCGAAAATAATTATATTAGATAATTCAGAATTTCACCTCTACAAGATAAATCTACAATTGGAGGAGAAATATCCTAAAGTCGAACGGCATGCTATTCTTGGAGACGTACAAAGACTTTCGGATATTGAGAACGCAATCGGATTATATACGCCAGATGTTGTCATCCATTCAGCGGCGCTTAAACATGTTCCCGTAGCAGAAGAAAATATAATTGCTGCCGTTCGTACAAACGTCTTGGGAACACGCAATGTAGCATCAACAGCAATTAAAAAGAATGTTAAGGCCATGGTCTTGATCTCGACGGATAAGGCAGTGAACCCAACTAATATTATGGGGGCGACCAAAAAATTGTCGGAATTGATTTGTAACAACTTTCAGCTTGAGTCAACTTCTTGTAAGTTCGTATCTGTTAGGTTTGGTAATGTCTTGGGTTCTACAGGTTCCGTGATACCGCTATTCGAAAGGCAAATCGCGGCAGGCGGGCCCATAACGATTACGCACCCAGATATGACGCGTTTTTTCATGACAGTAAAAGAAGCGACATCGTTAGTTCTGCAGGCGGCAGCTATCCCACCAGATACTGTAAAGAACCAAAACGGTAATATATTCGTTTTAGAAATGGGTGAGCCTGTAAAGATACTAGACCTCGCTATGCAATTGGTCAGGTTGTCAGGCCTTCGGCCGAATACAGACATAGCGATAAAATATACTGGGATAAGACCTGGTGAAAAGCTTTACGAAGAGTTATTTGATAAAGACGAAACTCTTCTAAAGACGACTATTTCCGATATTAAGCTTGTATCATCTAGCATTAAACAAACCGCAGAGTTTGACGAAAAGTTAAAGCAACTTGAAGAAGCAGTTGATAGGCAAGATGAGAAAGCAACGCTGAAATATTTATCTGAATTGGTGCCAACCTATACATCTGGAGCCTGAAAGTTGGTTTGTTAAAGCTGAAATCTTACTTTTTTGATTTAGTTTAATCAATAAAGTTAACGTGTCCCATTTTTCTACCTGGTTTTGTTTCTGCCTTGCCGTAAAGGTGAACTTTAGCATTTAGAGTACCCAAATATTTAGGCCAATCGTTTACCGCATCCCCAATTAAATTTACCATTTTTGTTGTTTTGACCAATTTTGTGCTTCCGAGGCACTGACCAGATATTGCTCTTATAAATTGTTCAAACTGGCATGTGACGGCGCCATCTTGGCTCCAATGACCAGAATTATGCGGTCGAGGGGCTAGCTCATTCATTACAACTTGCCCATTAGTAAGCACAAACATTTCTATTGCAAGGATACCTATTAAGTCCAAAGCCTCGGCCAATGTTCGAGCTATTTCTAATGCTTGCTTTGCAGTTGCCTCTTCTATTTTTGCAGGTGCCAGTGTAATAGCTAAAATATGGTTTTCATGCTGATTTTCCACAGGCGGATACGCTTCTAAGGCTCCATTATTATTCCTAGCAATTATTACAGAAATTTCCTTTTCAAATTCAACAAACTGCTCGAGTATTGCATCGTTTGTAGCCAGTTTTTCCCAGGCCTTTTTAGCAGAATTGGGGTCTGATAGCTTTTCTTGTCCTTTGCCATCATAACCAAAGCGGCATGTCTTTAAGATGCTTGGTGTTTTTAGTTTAGTTATAGCGCGTTCTAATTCAGTGTAATTGGTGACTAATTCGTAGGGTGCAACTTTGATCCCGTGATCAGTAGCAAACTTTTTCTCAGACCCTCTATGTTGCGAAATTGCTAAAATAGAGGGACTTGGATATATAGGTTTAAGTCGCTCAAGAAATAATGCCGTTTCTATGGGAATATTTTCAAATTCGTATGTAATTACGTCGCTCTCATTGGCAAATGACCTAAGCGCGTCCTGATCTTCGTAATTGGCTATTGTGGTTTTAAATGCAACATGACTCGCTGGACTATTATTTTCTGGGGTAAAAATATGGCAACGAAAACCAAGACGAGCTGCGGCTAGGGCGGACATCCTCCCTAACTGGCCTCCGCCTAAAATGCCAATTATGGCTCCGGGAGAAAGCGAGAGTTTACTGTTCTCTAACACACGTCATCACTTGGTATATCGGCTACGGAATCTGTTTGATTAGAACGCCACTGCTCCAGTCGCTTTGTTACCTCTTTATCTTCCGTTGATAAAATAGATACTGCTAACAAGGCGGCGTTGCCTGCACCAGCTGCGCCGATTGCTAGTGTCCCCACAGGCACCCCTTTTGGCATTTGCACAATTGATAGAAGGCTGTCGATCCCGTTTAAAGCTTTACTTTCTATAGGGACACCGAGAACTGGTAGCGTTGTTTGTGCGGCAATCATACCGGGTAAATGTGCTGATCCGCCGGCGCCAGCTATAATGATTTTTAAACCTCTGGCTCTAGCTGTATCAGCATATTCCGCCATCCGCTTAGGGGTTCGGTGGGCAGATACAATTTTTATTTCATGTGGAATTAAAAGCTCCTCCAAAATGTCTGAGGCTTTACGCATGGTTTGCCAATCTGATTGGCTACCCATTACTATTCCTACAATTGGACGTTCTTTGGACAAAATAATAACCCAGCGTTTTGCTGACCTCCATTACTAAGAAATAAGTTGTAGACAAAATAGGTGGTACTTTTCAAGTGAAATAACCAATTTGATTTTTTGTAAATCTCACAATAATAGAGAACGTTGCGTTAATTTTTTCTTCAAAGAGCGTATCCACCTCCAGAACATATAAATTTTTTATAACGATAGGTTAGATTATAATCGCTTACATAGTTTGCAAGTTGCATAGAGGTAATAATGGAAGAAGAGTTTTGGGAGTACTCAAAAAAGACATATGCTCAATCATATTCGAGCTTTTTATGGCTGCAAGACAGACGGTCATTAGATGTAAATCTCCTTTTATTTTGTTACTGGTTAGGAAAGAAGGGGAGAAGATTGAGTATTTAAGAGGTAAATCGCTGCTGTGAGAACGTTAAATCACTTATACAACAGTTTATTGTGCCATTTCGAAGTTCGCGGCGTTTTAAAAAATATAAACCTCCCAACTGATTATGAAAAATGAAAAAAAGGCTATTCTCGATGTTGAATTGGAAGGAGAACGCATAGAACAGAGTATATTAGTTGGAAGTTTGCCAGATATTTCGGTGGAGGGCAAAGTGGCTGAAGGCGAGTATATACTAATAATGCACTACAATATTTTAAAATACCTGGAACATGAAAAAATTTCTTTCGATAAGGCTATAANGTCTACCTTTAATGAAATAGCTTTGTCGTTGTTTCCCAATCTTTCTCAAAAANNATTCAATCAAAGTTTTTTATGAAACGGTATAANNAAAAACTAATTATTTAAATANGAGGCAGTAATATGGCAAAAACTCTTCAAGNTATTCGGCTGCAGCTCCAAAGAGGAGAAGTTACAAGTGANCAACTCGTAGNAGAGGCTCTGGCATCTGCGGTGTCGTCGGAAGGACAAGGGGGCAAAACTTTCATAAAGGTTTATGAAGACCAGGCTATGGNTCAGGCGAAGGCNATAGATCAAGTNAGAAAGTCTGGNNTTGAATTACACCCTCTTGCTGGTATTCCAATATCGATCAAAGATCTATTTGATGTTGCAGGTGAAATCACGTTATCTGGGTCCATAGTAAGAAGAAACAGTGTTCCGGCTAAATCTGATGCCCATATTGTTGCTAAGCTACGAGCCGCAGGGGCAATATTAATTGGTCGAACTAATATGACAGAGTTTGCATTCTCTGGTTTGGGGATTAATCCTCATTATGGCACACCGTTAAATCCATGGGACAGAAAAACGGGCAGAATCCCGGGCGGTTCGTCAAGTGGTGCAGCTATATCGGTTACCGACAACATGGCGGCAGCTGCAATTGGTACAGACACAGGTGGATCTGTTCGAATACCCTCGGCTTTATGTGGTTTAACCGGTTTTAAGCCTACAGCTGTCAGAGTATCTAGAGAAGGCACATTCCCTCTCTCAACCACATTAGATTCTATCGGCCCACTTGCAAATAGCGTCTCATGCTGTTCAATTTTGGATCAAACCATGCGGGGTGCAGCTGTAAATGCACTTCTTGATAAACCCGTTGATGGTTTAACTTTGGCTATTCCACAAACTATTGTGCTCGATGATATGGATCGCACGGTAGCTACAAAATTTGAAAATGTCATAAAGAGGTTGTCCGGGTCTGGTGTGCGTATTGTAGAACATCCGTGCAGTATTCTCTCTCAAATACCGTTAGCTAATAGCAAAGGAGGCTTTGCGGCAGTTGAAGCTTTCCACACACTGCGTGATCTTTTGGAAAAGGATGAGTCAAGTTTTGATCCAAGGGTGGCTGTCAGAGTAAGGAGAGGGGCGGAAATATCAGGGGTGGAGTATCTAGAATTATTAGACGCGACAGTAAACATAAGGAAAGAAGCTGACGAGATAACACGAAATTATGATGCGCTAATTATGCCAACGGTTCCAACAATAGCGCCTATCCTTGATCACTTAGAGAAATCCGACACAGCATATCATGAAGCTAATTTATTGATGCTCCGTAATTGTTCTTTTGGAAACTTTCTGAATAGATGTGCAATTTCGTTACCCATTCAACAACCTGGAGAAGCACCGGTTGGCATGATGGTTATGGGAAACACGGGAGAAGACGAAAAGCTTCTCGAAGTGGCTAATTGTATAGAAAAGGTAGTTTTAAACGTTTAATTTATACTAAATAATCAAGACGCTTATTCAAGATGGAGATTAGTACTAAGCGAAAATCGGAATAACGTTTAACTATTCTTCCATCGTTTCATTAAACCTACTTCTATAGCAAAGAGATCTAAAATCCGGCCAACTGTGTGCTCCACAATATCATCAATAGTTTCTGGTTGTGAATAAAAAGCAGGGACGGGGGGCGCAACTATTCCACCCATTTCAGATAGTGCCAGCATATTTTTTAGGTGCCCTTTATGTTAAGGCGTTTCTCTTGTTAGACACACGAGACGGCGACGTTCTTTCAATGTTACATCTGCTGCCCTAGATATTAAATTGTTTGTAACGCCAGATGCTATCTCTGCGAGTGTTTTCATTGAACATGGGGCGATGATCATGCCATCAGTCTTAAAAGACCCCGAGGCGATTGATGCACTGATGTCTTTATTTGCATGGACGACATCTGCCATTTGATGTACTTCTTTGATCTTCATTTTTGTTTCATATGCTAAAGTTATTTCGGCGGAGCGCGACATCACTAAGTGTAATTCTGGTCGTTTAGTGTCTCCTAGATTCTTTAGGAGTTGCAGCAAGGTTAATCCGTAGATGATGCCCGAAGCACCGCTAATCCCTAGAATTTATGGATTTTTATTTAAAGCAGTAATAACTCTGCTATCCTATCAAATTTTAGGAAATTCGTTTTAAACAGAAAAATGCCAACCTCCATACAAAAAATAGTCTATGAAGATGCTATAGGTGCTCTATGATCTCCGTTTTAAATTCTCTCATGCGATGCAAGCATGCCTCTAAATTTGAATTTTCGCCCCCTATTATAAGGCATTGAAGACCGTTTTCCCTATATGCTTCAACGTCCTTTATGATTTCTTTACTGCTACCGGTGAAGGCCCGTCGTGCCCCAGTATTTGTTTTATCCGAAGTTCCTAGCTTATACCAGATAGCTAGCAGGCCGGCCGTTATATCGGAAGTTGAACGTCCTATTAGCTCTGCATTTTCGTGTACCTCCCTCAACCCTTGCCCATAACGTTCTGCCGTATCAAAAGGTGCCCTGGGATTATTACCAACCGGATACCATCCATCCCCAAATTTTGCGGCACGTTGTCTTGCAAGTCTAGCTTCTCCGCCAATCCAAAGTGGGGGATGGGGATATTGGACCGGCTTTGGGAAAAATTTTAAGCCCGAGTATTTAACGTGACTGCCTTTGAAGGATGGTGATTCCTCGGTCCATAAGTTTTTGAACGCTCCAATGTATTCGTCAGATGCGGCCCCCCTGTCTTTGAAAGCTGGACCGTTTAAAAGTTGTATTTCTTCTTCCATCCACCCCACGCCAACCCCAACGGTTAAGCGTCCTTTGGACAAAACATCAATGGTCTTGGTCATCTTTGCGGTCAAAATAGGCGGGCGGTGTGGTATAACCATTACCGATGTGAGCAATCGTATAACGCTTGTTGAGGCAGCGACAAAACTTAAAGTGCTCAGTTGTTCAAGGCATTCTCCGGTGTCCTCGGCAAACCAACGCCCTGACTTAGTATAAGGGTAAGGAGAGTTTACATCTTCGGCTATTACAACATGGTCACTAAAGCCAAGGTAACTGAAACCTAATTCTTCAGCCTCAAGAGCAATTGTCCTGAGGGTATCAGGATGCGCGACAGGACCTCTAATACCTAAATGAATTCCAAATTTCATTACTCGTCCAATCTAGAAGGGCGCATCACCTGCAATTGTGACTCTGTGCATGCGTCGACGCTCGTTATAATCTGCCAGAGCCTGGTGTTGGACACATCGGTTGTCCCAGAGGGCTAGTGATCCAACTTCCCATCTGAAGCGACAGGTAAATTCGGGGCGGGTTGAGTGATTACGCAGAAAATCGATAAGTGTATCTGCTTCATTTTCGTTAAAGCCGAAAAGATTTTGAGTGTGGCTACCTATGTATAGTGATTTTCGTCCAGTCTCGGGATGTGTTCGTACTAAGGGATGAACAGATTCTGTAGGCACGTTTCCTGGCTCTCTAATTTTCGCTTGCATTTTCGGATTGCTGGCGTAGCGATCTTTCCTATTTACCTTTCCTACGCCGCGTCGAAAATTATCGCCTACGTTAAAGGTTTTAAGGCTTTCTAAAACGTCCTTCATCGGCTCAGATAAAGTTTCGTAAGCTAAGTATTGATTTGAAAATTGCGTATCCCCGCCACTTTTGGGAACTTCATGAGCATAAAGCATCGTTGCTTTTGCTGGTTCCGGGTTGAACATTTGATCAGTATGCCAGACGGCCCCGAATGTATATTCATCGCCCGGTTCTTTAATGATTTCTAATATTTCTGGATGGTCGTCTAAACCTCGCATATATGGATGGAAATAAATTTCACCAAACCTTTTGGCGAAGTCAATTTGTTGTAATGGCTCTAGTTTTTGTTTCCGAAAGAAAATAACGGAGTATTCGAGCCAAGCTTGGTGAATCTCAGCAAAGATCTCGTCATCCAACTTTGCTAAATCAACACCTTTTATTATCGCACCTAGATTTCCAGAAACGGGTTCTATCGCTATCCGTCGAAAGTTCACTCAAGCTCCTCTCTAAATTACGCTTTTGTACAATAACTTATTAATATAGAACAAAACTTTAAACGATGTTTTTACAACTGAATAGAATTTAGGCGTACTTCAAGAGATTAATAAATGATTAAACATCGAAGAAGACTGTCTCATTGGCTCCCTGCATGTAAATATTAAATTGGTATACTTTAACTTTACTATACGACATTTGTTTTGCAATAAGTGTCTGGCGTCGGGTTTTTGGAACATTGAGGAGAAAGCTATCGTGTTGATTGGCTACTTCCTCTTCAGGGAAATACATCCTTGTATAGACATGAGAAAGAAGCCCCCTCATGAAAATAATAAAATTAATGTGAGGTGCTTGATTTTGGCTGCAAGTGCCTGGTTTAATCGTCGTAAACGAGAATTTTCGTTGCGGATCTATGCCTGTGCCGCATCGCCCAAAACCGCAGAAACTATCATTCGTATTTTTCAGGTTTTTTGATGTAGCATATAGGCCAGAACTAGATGCCTGCCAAATTTCAATTAATGCATCGTCTACGGGTTCATTATTCCCGTCAAATACGATCCCTTCAATGCTTATTCTTTCCCCAATGGTTCCTTCTGAATTTAAGTTATTGGAAGCAATATCTTTAATTTCATTATAGCCATATTGTTTGGGGGTGAGGCCGTAAGCGAAAAATGGGCCAATCGTTTGAGAGGGTGTTTGTTTAAACGACATGTTATTTCTCCATTGGAGTTGCTTTGGGTCCTCGCAAAATGAAATCGAATTTATAGCCTAAAGCAAAACCTTCTTCGGTGGCCTCAATGTCGAAAGTCTTTATGAGTAGTTTTCTTGCTTCTTTCGTGGTTGATTGAAAAATAGGATCTAATTCTAATAAAGGATCGCCAGGGAAATATGACTGGGTTATTAGTCTTGTTGCAAATGCGGGACCAAAGAGAGAAAAATGAATGTGGGCTGGCCTCCAAGCATTTTTGTGGTTGCCCCATGGATACGCGCCTGGCTTTATCGAGTAAAATTTATAAATACCGTTTTTATCTGTGATGCATCTTCCTGCACCAAAAAAATTTGGGTCCAAAGGTGCGTCGTGTTGGTCTGCTGCGTGAATATATCGTCCAGATGAATTACATTGCCAAATTTCGATTAAGGTATTCGGTTGAGGCTTCCCGTTTTCATCGAGGACGCGGCCGGTAACCACGATACGTTCGCCCAAAGGCTGTTGCCCGTCTACGGCCCCGTTTTTAGTTAAGTCATTTTCTTGCTCGTGGTTGATTAATGGAAAAAAACTAGGTGCCGTCAATTCCGATTTTGTTTGCTCTATTTTTACAGGCGCTTTAGTGGGGCTCCGCAGATGAGTGGACTTATAATTCTCGGAAAAATAGCTTGGATGAATAGTCCAATCTCTCGGGTTATAAGATGATGTCATTTTAAATGCCTCACATTTTCGATTTTATTTTCCTTAAATGGATCCATCTTTAATTAGGTGTAAAGCTGTTTACTGAATTAAAATAGCTCTAAAATCATTGACGTTTGTTAATGTTGGGCCGGTTATAACGAGGTTTCCTAATTTTTTAAATGCTCCATATCCATCATTTTCTTGCAATGCTTTTACGAGGTTAATGTTTTGTTCTCGTGCCATTTGGAACGTAGTTGGTAAGTATAGTGCCCCGGCATTGTCTTCTGTCCCATCTATACCATCGGTGTCGCAAGCAATAGCAGATACACGCGAAAGGTGTTGATTTGACCGTTCGAAAAGTGTGATCGCGAATGCAAGAAGAAACTCTGTATTGCGTCCACCACGTCCAGTGCCTTTGACCGTTACAGTTGTCTCGCCACCGGAAAGCAAAACAACCGGTGTTGGTGTTGGTTGGTTATGTCGAAGAACTTGGCCCGTTATTGCGGCGTGAACTCGTGCGACCTCCCGTGCTTCACCTTCAATTGCATCTCCTAAGACCACCGTGTTTAACCCAACTTTATGGGCTTCCTTGGCGGCAGCCTCTAAGGCTAGCTGTGGTGTTGCTATCAGAGAAATTTTTGTTTTTCTGAAGACAGGGTCACCGGGCTTTGGTGTTTCGTTTTCTTGGTTTGAGAGATGTTCTAATATTCTTGTTGAGTATGATATTCTATATTTATTGAGAATATTGATGGCATCTTCTAGTTGCGTCGGGTCAGGTACGGTTGGTCCAGAACCGATCGTGTGGAGCTCGTCACCGGGAACATCTGATATGCAGAGGGTCAATACTTGCGCTGGGTAGCTTGCCTTCGCGAGCCTGCCTCCTTTTATTTTTGACAGATGTTTTCGCACACAATTCATTTCATGAATTGTTGCCCCAGAAGCTAAAAGCTGCTGCGTGAGAGCTCGCTTTTCCTCCAATTCGATACCATCCGCCGGTAAGGAAAGCAGGGCTGAGCAACCACCTGAGATAAGGCAGACGACAAGATCGTCTTTAGTTAAAGTATTTGCTAACTCAAAGATTTTATCGGCCGCCAAGGTTCCGTTAATATCTGGAAGTGGGTGGCCGGCTTCAATAACATCAATGTGCCTGCAGGCAAGTGCGTGGCCATAACGGGTAATCACCATACCATTCAGTGGCACCGCAGGAAAATTTTCTAGCCAAAAACGTTCAAACGATTGAGCCATCGAACCAGCAGCCTTCCCGGCTCCTATAACAACGACTTTCCCTTTAGGAGGGGAGGTAATAATGCCCATAAGTTGCGGCGGCAAGCAATGTCTAGGGTCGGCTGAATAAGTCGCCGCCTTAAAAAGAGATTTCAGAAAAATATCTGGTTGCCTAATATTTGCTTCCACAAAAGCCATCGCAGTACATTTAAAGTTATAGGGTGCGCCTTATGCTGGGTAAAATGTCAACTCAGAGAAATCATAAGTTTGGGCTATCCAGCAATTCTAGTCAAATATTGTTATCTTTGAAAATGGTCAATCAAACACGCGTCGCCATAGGAAAAAAACCGATAATTTTCCCGTTTTGCGTGCTCGTATGCATCTAACAGCCTCTCTCTGCCAGCCAAAGCGGATGCTAGCATTATCAGCGTAGATTTTGGTAAGTGGAAATTTGTTATAAGTGCATCTGTTGTGTTGAACTTAAACCCAGGGGTTATAAACAGGTCAGTATCGCCTGCAAACGGTGCTATCGTGCCGCTAATAGATGCTGTTTCTAAAACGCGCAGGCTGGTGGTGCCAAGTGCAATAACTTTATTGCCTCTTGCTTTTACGTTTTTAATCTCTTCTACAGCTTTAGATCCCAATTCGGCCCACTCGCTGTGCATGTCGTGGTTTTCTGTATCTTTTACTTTTACTGGAAGAAAAGTCCCAGCTCCTACGTGAAGTGTGAGATATGCAATGTCTATATTATTTTTTTTCAAACTAGCAAGAAGGCGATCCGTAAAGTGAAGGCTAGCCGTAGGGGCTGCAACGGCTCCTTCGTGTTGGGCGAAAATGGATTGGTAATCTTTTAGGTCTGCGGCATTAGATGACGGTTCGTTGCGTTTGATGTAAGGAGGAAGTGGCATGCTTCCACGCTGTTCAAGAAAACCCATTATATCTTGATCACTCAATTGAAACTCTAAAAGTAATTCACCGTGGTTTCGTTCCAACACTTTTGCAATGACGGAATCATCAAACATTATCAAATCGCCCTCGGTAACCCGTTTTGCAGGTCGTGCAAAAGCGAACCATATGCTCGGAGAAACCTTTTTATGGAGGTTCACGGTTATCCTTTTGCTGGCGCACTTACCTTGTAATTTTGTTGGTATTACACGGGTGTTGTTAGCAACAAGTAGGTCGCCCGGTTTCAGTATGAATGGAAGTTCCTGAATAAAGCGATCTTTTAGGCCGCCGTTCGTAAGGTCCAATAGACGGGCGGCATCCCGTGGATTTATCGGTGTTTGTGCAATAAAATCTGGGGGTAGTTCGTAATCAAATAAGTTAACATCCATTTCTAAGGTGTGGTGTCCCTGGGAACGATCGTAGCTTGATTTGTAATAATGGAAATAACCAACTTAAATGGCACTAACAATAGTATGGCCATTGCTAATTTTATAGCGTAATCGCCAGCAGCCCATGTAACCCACGGGAGCCCAGACCCGATAAAAGCAATGGAAAAGAATAACACGGTGTCGATTGCTGACGATAGTGAGGAGGAAATAAAAGGGGCTTGCCACCACGTCTTTTGACTGACCTTATTAAAAACAAATATATCGATTAATTGCGCTGTTAAGAAAGCTGTACCTGAGGCAAGTGCGATCCTAATATCGGCAAGCCAAATTGAAAAAACAACTCCAACTAAAAAACCTCCATATACTACTTTTCTGGCGTTGGAGGCCCCGAATGATCGGTTCATCACATCCGTAACTAAAAATGCTATAGGATATGTCAAAGCTCCCCATGTTATCCAGTCGTTTATCGGATAACCGACGGCAACATTCGATACAGCAACGACTATAGCCATAGCTAATACACCGAAAAATATTGGTCTTATTGCATGCACCTTTAATGCTCCTTAGTACAAGAATTAGATCATACGGCTGTGATAATCTTAAACCTCTTTTTTGTCCAAACATATTTTTATTTCACGGCCATTCTTGCCTAGTTTTCACCTCGGACATAGTATTAAGTGTGAGAATATACAGGGAGAAACATAGTGATACAGCCCCCTCATCAAAATATCGACAAAGACTGGTTTCTCGAACACCACATTATGATGCATCGTATAAGAGCTTTTGAGGAAACTGCAGCAAGAGCCAATCAGGATAAACTCGTTCTAGGGGCTATCCACTTGTCGATAGGACAAGAAGCTATCGCATCGGGGGTCTGTAAAAATTTAATGAAGGAAGATTTTCTACTGAGTACGCACAGAGGCCATGGGCATACTCTAGCAAAAGGCGCCGATCCGGAAGCTATGATGCTTGAGTTATTGGGAAGACGCGGAGGCATATGTAAAGGAAAAGGTGGGTCGATGCACATAGCAGATGCAAGTGTTGGAATGCTGGGTGCCAACGGCGTTGTGGCGGCGAACATAAATATTGCCACTGGCGCTGCGCATGCGATCAAACTTAAGCGAGAAACAAATATTTCATGTTGCATTTTTGGTGATGGCGCGATCAATCGCGGGCCGTTCTTAGAAGGTTTGAATTGGTCAGGTGTTTTCAATCTTCCGGTTTTATTTGTTTGTGAAAATAACGGGTTCGCTTCCACAACCCGGACGGATGCTATGACATCAGGAGAAGGTGCTGCAGCTAGAGCACGATCAATGGGAATCACAGCAACAGAAGTTGATGGCAATGACATCGTTTCAGTAGACGAGATAACACGAGAATATATTGCTAAAATTCGGAACGGTAACGGGCCACATTTAATTTCATTCAACACTTACAGACTGCATGGGCATACGGCATCCGATCCAGCCTCTTATAGGCCTGCGGCGGAAGTTGAAGCAGCTTGGAAAGAGGATCCAATCGAAAGATGTTCAAAATTGCTTTCAAGGTTGGGAATATCCCGAGAAATTCTAAATGAGCATAGAAAAATAGCACTGGCGGAAATGGAAGGAGTATACAAAACAGCCAAGGAGGCGCCGTGGCCCAACGAAGATAATGCTTTTTCCGATGTGCAAGACCTTGGTGATCCACGCGAAGGAGCATTTTAATGGTTAAAATGACCTATGCCGAGGCAGCGAAGCTAGCACTCGCAGAGGAAATGAGAAGGGACCCGCTTGTATGGGCTATAGGAGAAGATCTTGGGCGGGGGGGTGTTTTTGGCCAATATTTAGGACTTTTGGATGAGTTTGGGCCAGAGAGAATATCTGATGCACCTATTTCCGAATCAGCAATTATGGGGGCAAGCGTAGGAGCGGCTATGGCTGGGACACGACCTGTTGTTGAAATGCGCTTTGCCGATTTTGCACTCTGTGCCGTTGACGAGTTAATCAACCAGGCAGCAAAGGCACGCTACATGCTAGGCGGCCAGGTGAAAGTACCTATGGTGATAAGAGAGCCGATTGGAATGTGGCGATCGTCTGCAGCGCAACACAGCCAGTCGCTGGAAAGTTGGTATACTCATATCCCCGGTCTCGTTGTTGCCGTTCCATCCACTCCGGCAGATAATAGGGGACTTTTAAAAACAGCGATAAGATCAGATGATCCCGTTGTATATCTCGAGCATAAAAATATTTGGGGCTATGAAGGGGACGTGCCGGAAGATGAAACTCTAATTCCGTTTGGGAAGGGACGGCTAGAGAAAGAGGGCAATGACATAACAATAGTTTCTTGGTCGGCCCAAATGCATATCGCTGCAAACGCAGCGACTTTATTGCAAGCAGAGGGGATCTCTGCAGAGTTGATTGATCTTCGAACGTTGTGGCCGTGGGATAGACAAATGGTTTTTGATTCTGTTGAAAAAACTGGCCGGCTATTAATTACGCATGAAAGTGTTTCCGTGGGCGGTTTTGGTGCAGAGATAGCAGCCACTGTCGCCGAGCAATTATTCTCAGTCCTGAAGTCGCCTATAACTCGTTGTGCTGCGCCTCGCGTTCCAATTTCCTATGCCCCGCCCCTTGAAGACAAAATCCGGGTGTCCTCGGAACAAATCGTAGAAGCGGCCAGAAAATCAATTACGGTTTCTGCGGGCTTTAAATAGGCAAAATTTGGCGGTAATTTTGAAAGACCAAGTCTTACATAGCAAAATAGTAGTGGCGAATTCGGTCACAACCCTAGGTGATCAATGTTTTGGACATGTTGTCTTGGCAGGATCACATGGTGCTACTTATGCAGCTTTTTTAGCAGTAAAGTCGGGAGCCCTCGGTATAATTTTAAATGATGCGGGTTTTGCTAAAGACGACTCAGGAATATCGGGAGGCAAATATTGCGATAGTTTAGATGTCCCGTTTGCTACGGTAGGGTCTAATTCTTGCAGGATTGGCGATGGGGAAAGCATGAGAAACGAAGGGATAATTTCTTATGTAAATAACACGGCGAAGTTATTAGGTCTAGAAATAGGTATGCCCGCGATTTTAGCGGCAAATAAACTTACCTTAGCCAAGGTGAGTGATAAGGTTTCGGAGGAATATTCGGAAGCGCGAAAAGAATTAACATCTAGCGAAAATAAGCGGGAAATTATTTTGATTGATTCAATATCCCTTGTTTCTGAAAAGGATAGGGACAAAATTGTCGTCTCGGGTAGTCATGGCGGCATGCTTGGGAAAGATCCAAAAACTGCGATGAAACATGATGCTTTTGCGGGTTTTTTTCACGACGGTGGAATAGGAAAGGGCGCCGCCGGTATAACGAGATTAAAGCCCCTCAACGAAAGGGGTATAATAGCGGCAACAGTTGATGGAATGTCGGCTCGAATAGGAGATGGCGAGTCTGTTTATAATGATGGTGTTATATCACACTTTAATGGCGAGGCCGAAAAGCTTGGTTGTAAAGTCGGCATGAAATTGAAAATTTTTATCGACAGAATAAACAAATTTTAACGGAGCAAAAATATGGCCCTCTACGGAAAAGGTATGCTGATGACCTTCACAGAAACTTTGA